>CALGTD010000161.1 GCA_937901895.1 uncultured Spartobacteria bacterium
CCGCTTTTTTTTGCCGATCCGGATGGGAGGTCTTCGCGTTGACCGCGACGGCGGATTCCGCGACGGAGCGTTCCCGCCCGGGGTGCCGGGTCCTCGCGCTGGATTTCACGGACCCGGTTGCGCTCGAGGCGTTGGCCGCGGAGCGATTCGATGCGGTCCTGCACTGTGCGAGTTCGCGCGGCGGTGGTCCGGATCTGTATGCGCGCGTGTATCGCGATGGTTTGAGAAACCTCGTGGAGAGATTTCGAGGAGCGAAGGTCGTGTTCACCGGGAGCACGTCGGTCTATGCGCAGACGGATGGCGGGATCGTGGATGAAACCAGCGAGACCCGCCCGGAGAGGGAAACCGGCCGCGTGCTGCTGGAGGCCGAGCGAATGGCCCTCGATGCAGGTGGGGTGGTCCTGCGGCTTGGCGGCCTGTATGGCCCCGGCCGCTCCGCACCCATCGCGCGATACCTCGCCGGCTCGGCCCGGCTCGAAGAGGGGGGAGGAAGATGGATGAACCAGATTCATCGCGACGATGCCGCTGCCGCGTGCCTGCGCGCGGTGGGGCTGCCCGGGGGCATCTACAATGTCGTGGACGATCGTCCCGCGACGCAGCGTGAGGTGTATTCCTGGATCGCGGAGTATTTCGGCGGGGAGTTGCCGCCCGTCGGTCCGGCGGATCCTGCGCGTAAGCGCGGACTCACCAGCAAGCGCGTCAGCAATGCGCGGTTGCGCGCAACCGGCTGGAAGCCGGCATTTCCAGGCTACCGCGATGCGATCCCCGTGATCGCACCAACGATCGTTCAGGGAACGGGATCGTCGTAACGGCGAACCTCGAATTCCGCCGTCGGCGGAGCCGGATCGGGTGCGGCGGGAGCCGGTGTCGGATCAGCGGCCGGAACGGGCCGTGAGGCGCTGTTTTCCATGGCGATGAGGTCCGACATCGTGACGAACTCGTAGCCGCGGGCCTTGAGCCCGTCGAGGGTTGCGGGCATCGCGGCCACCGTGCTCGGATGAATGTCGTGCACGAGAATCACGGCCCCCGGCGCGGCCCCAGCGAGGATCTTCTCCGTAACCCGTGCGGCATTCCGGTATTTCCAGTCGAGCGGATCCACGGACCACATGGCGACCGTCATGCCGTAGTCGTCGGCGAAGAGCTTGTTCAGACGTGCGCTGGTGGCGCCGTAGGGCGGGCGGATCAGCGTCGGCTTCACACCGGCCGCCGCTTCGATCGCGGCGTTCGTTTTTTGGATCTGGGAACGAAGGCCGTCGGCGCCGAGCTTGGTCAGCGATGGATGGCTCCAGCTGTGGTTGGCGACCTCGTGGCCTTCAGCCACCATTCGCTTCACGATGGCCGGATACTCGGCGACGTTTTTTCCGACGAGGAAGAACGTGGCCTTGATCCCGCGTTCCTTCAGCATGTCGAGAAGCTTCGGGGTGAGCGTGGCGTGCGGGCCGTCGTCGAAGGTGATCGAGAGGAATTTCCCCGGCACGCCCTCGACGGAATTGTAACTCAGCTTGCGCGGAGCCGGAGTGGGTGTGACCGTGGGCACCGGAGCCGGATCGGGTGCGGGCTCCTCCGGAGGAGTCGTGGGAGTGTCGAGCGCCCAGGGGTCCGACGAAACCTGCGGCGCGGTCTGCGTATGGACGGACTGGCAGGCAGCCACCATGACGGTGGCGGCCAGCACGGCCGCCCAGCATGAGCGGAGATTCATGAAAATCTGTCGAGCAGAACGCGCAGTTTGCCAAGCGTTTCCTCGGGCCAGTATTCGCGCGGCGTGACGATGGCCTCGTCGAGTGCCGAATGCTCGGGCCAGTTGGGCTCGGCCGGAATGCGGGGAATGACGCTGGCAATGACCTCCTTGGCCGTCGCGGCATTTGCGGCGAGGTGGGAGCTGACCGACTCCGCGGTGACGGGGTCTTCACTGGTCTTCCAGCAGTCGTAGTCGGTGACCATGGCCATCGTCGCCATCGCCATCTCGGCCTCCCGCGCAAGCTTGGCCTCGGGCAGGTTCGTCATGCCGATCACGTCGAAGCCTGCCTTGCGGTAGATCTCGGATTCCGCGCGGGTCGAGAAGGCGGGGCCATCGATGTTCACGTAGGTGCCGCCGGAGTGGTAGGTCTTGCGGCGCGCGGAGCAGGTTTGCGCAAGCAGCACGCGCAGGTTGCTGCTCGTGGGGTCCGCGAAGCTGATGTGCGCCACGATGCCGTTTCCGAAGAACGTGTGGCCGGCGCGGTTGCTCGTGCGGTCGTAGAATTGCGAGGGCAGGACGATGTCCTGCGGTGCGTAGCGCTCCTGCAGGCTGCCGACGGCGGTGACGGAAATGAGCCAGCGCACGCCGAGCATGCGCAGCGCGTAGATGTTCGCGCGGTGGTTCACCTCGTGCGGCGCAATGCGGTGACCGCGACCGTGCCGCGGAAGAAAGAACACCGGCCTCCCGGCAAAGGTCCCGCCGAAGATCGAATCGGAAGGCATGCCGAAGGGCGTCTCCACCTCGAGTTCCTGGACATTTTCGAATCCGTCGATCTGGTAGAATCCGCTTCCGGCGATGATGCCGACCGCGGGCTGGTCGGGGTTGGAGAACTGGGTGATCATGGGTTGCTCGGGGGTTTCCTCATTAAAGCCGGCCAAGCTCGGTCTTTTCAAGCATCGCAAGGAATTCTTTCAGCGCCGGGCCCGTCGGCCCCGCGCTCCTGACCAGCGCGCCGAGTGGGCGCCACATCTCCGGCTCGTCGAGCACCACGGAGGCAAGGGAGCCCGACCGCACCTCGTCGCGCACGCAGATCTCGGGCACGATCGAGACCGCCTCCTCGATTTCCACGGCCCGTTTCACCGTCTCGATGTTGTCAAATTCCAGGATCGGCTTGATGCGCACGCCGCGACTGCGCAGGCGCCTGTCGATCTCCTTGCGCGTGGGCAGGTCCGGTTCGAATGCGACGAATTTCTCCCCCGCGATGTCGCGCAGCGTGGGCTTGCGCTTTCGTGCGAGCCGGTGCTGGGGCGCGCAGATGAGCACCAGCTTGTCGCGCCAGAACGTCACCACCTTCAATCCCGGCTTGCGCGACGGATAGGCGACGAGGCCGATGTCGGCATGCCCTTCCCGGACGGACTCGTAGACTTCGTTGTAGCGGCAGTAGTCCACGCGGACCTCCACGCCGGGAAACTCCTCCCGATACCGGCGCAGGCACGGCGGCAGTTCGTGAAGGCCGATGCTGAAGACGGTCGCGATGCGCAGGCCGCCGCTGAGGGGAGGTTCGCGATGATTCAGCCGCGCGCCGAGTTCCTCGTAGGCGTCGAGGATCGCACGCGAGGCGTCGAGGAACGCCTTTCCCTCCGGCGTGAGAACGAAGAAGCGCTTTCCCCGCTCGATGAGCCGGACGTTGAACTTTCGCTCGATCGCGCGCACCTGCTGGCTCACGGCGCTCTGCGTGATGCCGTTGGCCTCGGCCGCGCGCGAGAAGCTTGTCATTTCCACGAGGTCGCGAAAGACCTTGAACGTCTCGATCTGCATCGGGACTATAAGTGAACCTTATGACAAAATGGGGAGCGAGCTGATTTTCTAATGAGTGATCCTGCGGAAAGACTCGGCGGAATCCTCGACCGCATCGCCGCCGCGGCGACACGGGCGGGACGCGATCCCGCGGAGGTGCAACTGGTCGCGGTGTCGAAGACGTTTCCGGCCGACGACGTGCGGGCGGTGTGGGAGGCCGGACAAACGACCTTTGGTGAGAGCCGCGTGCAGGAGGCCGAGGCGAAGATCTCGCAACTGCCCGGCGCGTTGAAATGGCATCTGATCGGGCACCTGCAGCGAAACAAGGTGCGTCGCGCACTGCCCTTGTTTGACCTGATCCAAAGCGTGGACACGGTCGAACTCGCGCAGGCGATCGACCGAATCGCGGCGGAGCTCGGCCTGTTTCCGCGGGTGCTTCTCGAAGTGAATGTGGCCGGCGAGGCATCGAAGTTCGGCTTTGCTCCGGCCACGCTGGAACGGGAGATCGAGTCGCTGCTCGCGTTGCCGCGGGTGCAGGTGGAGGGGTTGATGACCATCGCGCCGTATGCGGAGGATCCGGAGGCCGCGCGGCCGCATTTCCGCGCGCTGCGGGAGCTTCGCGACCGGCTCGCGACGCGGTGCGGGATCCCGCTGGGCGTCCTTTCGATGGGCATGAGCGGGGATTTCGAAGTTGCCGTGGAGGAGGGAGCGACGATCGTGCGCGTGGGGACTGCGATCTTCGGCGGAAGAGGGTAGCGCGCGGCGGCTTTGCCATGGGCGATTCCCGCGGTTGAGAAATGCCTGCGGTGTGGTAAATGGCAGGCATGTTTTTCGGAGCCATGCGCTGGATGGGAGCGGGAATGCTTCTCGCAGGGGTCGTTGCTGTGTCGGGATGCGCAGGCGGCGGGACGCCGTATCTGGGCCCGGAATACGAGACGCAGTTTTTTGGCCAGACGCGGACGACATCGGGCGGCGCCACGGCCGCTCCGGTCGAAATCATCGATGACGTCAGCTACTGGGACGGAGTGGACTACGGTGGGGGGGCTCCGTCGATCACCATCAACCTCACCGAGCAGAAGGCGTATTTCTACCAGGGCTCGAAGCTGGCCGGCGTGGCGCTGGTCGCGACGGGCAAGGAGGGATTTGGCACGCCTGCGGGAACATTCCGGATCATGGAAAAAATCCGGGACAAGCGGTCGAACCTCTACGGCTACATCTACGATGCGGCGGGCAATGTGGTGAACTACGACGCCGACGTTCGCAAGGACCGCGTGCCTCCCGGAGGGCGCTTCGAAGGGGCGCCGATGCCGTATTGGATGCGGCTGACCGCGGGTGGTGTCGGCATGCATCAGGGGCCGATTCCCGTGCCGGGATCGCCGGCGTCCCACGGGTGCATCCGCGTCAGCAAGCAGGTGATTCGCGAGTTCTTCGATCACGCGCACGTCGGCATGCCCGTGCGAATCGTTTATTGATCAGGCAAAAGGGTCTTTCAGCCGCCTGTTGATTTCTGATAGAGCCGGGGCATGTGTCCGGAAGTCGATCTTCTCAAGGAAATCCCCATCTTCAAACTGCTGGACCCATCCGAGGCGCAAGGACTCGCGGCGAAGCTCACGGTCGTGAATTTCAAGGCCGGTGAACCCGTGTTCTTCACGGGCGATCCCGGCGACGCGATGTATGTGATCTGCGAGGGCGAGGCGGAGGTCTTCTTCAAGAACGACACCGGCGAGAAAATCGTCCTCGAGCGGCCGGGCAAAGGGGACTTCTTTGGAGAGCTATCGTTTCTCGAGCAGGGATGCCGGAGTGCCTCGGTTGCCGCGGCGACGGACCTGAAGGCGTTCCGGCTTTCGCATGCCGACCTGCGGGAGTTCCTGGAATCGCGACCCCACGCGGCGATGCACATGCTTGCCGCGATCGCGAAGCGGTTGCGCTTCACGGCCGAGCAGCTTCGGCACACGGCGACGCGCAACGTCAACGAAGAGGAGGCCGACGGCCGCAACTGGATCCAGCGGGGCGCCGACGCCATAGCGGCCTTCTCCGGCAGCATTTCGTTCATCGTCCTGCACGCGATCATCTTCACGTTCTGGATCGTCGTGAACACGGTTCACGTGCCGGGCATCCCGCAGTTCGATCCCTACCCGTTTGGCTTTCTGACCCTGGCCGTCTCGCTCGAGGCGATCTTCCTCGCGACCCTCGTGCTCTTCAGCCAGAACCGCCAGGCCGCGAAGGACAAGATCCGCGCGGATATCGAATACGACGTGAACCTCAAGGCGGAACTCGAGGTCGCGCACCTGCACGAAAAGATCGACCGTCTGAACTCCGAGGCGCTCGCGAGATTCGAGGCGATCCAGCAGCAGCTGGCGAAGATCTCCCCTGCCGGGCGCTGACCGCCTGCGCGTTCCCACTTGCGGGAACACGGCCGCCGCCGGCGCGCGGCCGGTGGCGCTTCCGCTTCCGATGTTCGGATGCCGCCTTCCGCTTCGCACGATTCTTTGCGCGAATCTTCTGCCGCTTCGAAGACCGGTCGGCCTGGATGGTTTTGTCAGGTGCGGACGCCGCTCCGTCGATGGTCGGGAATTGGAGGGTCGCCACGGCCGCTCCACTGGTCAGCTCCCGGCGCAGGCGCAGGAACCGGCGCGGATGGCCGGCCACCGGCACCGAGGCCTTGCGGATTTCGTGGATTGCCGAGGTGGTGACCACGATGGAGTCCACCGGCGTCCAGTTCACGAGATCCTCGCTCGCCTCCACAAATGTCGTCACGTCGGAGGCCTGGAGATTGGTTTGATAGATCAGCGCGAGTTCATCGCCGTCCGTGCCCGTTTCCACGCCACCCTGCGCGGGATCGAGGTCGGCAATCCGGGGATTCGTGTCGGAGGCGTATTCCTCGAAGTTCGTGCGGCCGTCGCCGTCGGGGTCGGCGTTCGCGCCCCACAGGGTCTCCTCCAGTGAAGGATCCGCGAGTTCCGATGCGGAGAACCACGTTTCGCGCCACGCGGCGATGCCGGTGGCGGGAGTCGAGGCGACGACTTCCATCGCGTTCAGGTAGGCGAACGAGCCCTGGATGAGCGTGATATCGATGAAGACCTGGCCGAAGGCGTCCGGGCGGATTCCCGACACCGTGGCGACCGTGTTGTTGTTGATGTTCGCTCCGCCTGCGCCAATGCCGGCGCCGCTGGTCCGGAGGGTGACGGTCCGGCGGTTCGCGCCGCGGACGTCGTATTCCGTGATTCGCGTCTCGGCATCGCTACGCGCACCGAAGAACCGGAATTCGTAGGACAGGTTCGGGTCGAGCCCTTCCAGCATGAATCCCCCGGGGACGTCGTCGTCACCACCGTTCACCTTGTCGTCGGCCGTGCAGAAAAAATAGTCCTGCGTGACGGACGGGATGGCGAAGTGCCCGAGGAGGTCCGGATTGGGATTGGCAAGGCCGCCGTTGAGCTTGCCGTTGCAGAGGAATCCGCCGGTGATCGTCATGCGAATGCCGGTGCGGCGGCCGGTGCGGTCCACGAGGTTGGCGAGGTGCTCGCCGGAGTTGATGAGACCGCCGCCGTTCGTGCCGTGCCAGTTGTTCCAGTGGTTGCCATTCGTGTCGGGAGCCCGCGTGTGGTCGCCGTTTGTGGAGTCGGAGGGGCCGAAGTCGAAGAGCAGGCTCTCGTCAGGCTGGAGCGTGTCCGGATTCGAGGTGAGCGGTTTGTTCGGCTCGAGAATGGCCATCACCGCAGGACGGACAATCCGCCGCCATTCCGCGTAGCCGGCCTTGCTCAGGTGGAGCCCGTCGACGAAGAGCGCGCTGAATGCCGAGGGGTTCGTGACCTGGAGATTTTCGAAAAAGGCGGGAAGATCGATGAAGTGCAGGGTGGGGTCCGCGGCGCAGGTTGCGGCGATCAGGGTGTTCGTCGCGCGCCTCGTGGAGTCGATCGATGCGCTGTCCGGCGTGGGGATGATGCCGAGATAAAAGATCGGGATCTCCGGAAACTGCGCGCGGACCAATCCGACGAAGGTCTTGAAATCCGAGTGCACCTGCTGGGCGTTCTTTCCACTGCGAACGTCGTTCGTGCCGAGCCACATGACGATTCCGGACGGCTGGTAGGGTGGGACGAGCCGGCTGAAGTTGGGATTCACCGACGAAAACTGCGAGCCGCCGAAGCCCCGCTGGATGACGCGGTAGTCCGCGAAATCGCGGGTGAGCGGCTCCCACCGGCGGATGCTCGAGCTGCCGAGAAAGAGAAGCGCGCCCGGGGCAATCGGGTCCTGTCCGTCCTGCGCAACCCAGCGGTCGATGACGTCACCCATCGCGGGCAGCGGCACGGGATCCTCGCCCTCGCTGATTTCCAGGATGCCGAGATACGCAAACGTGCCTTCGGTGACGGACATCCGCAGCTGGATCGTGCCGCTCGCGGTGGGCTGGACATTGTCGATCGTGACGACGGTGTCGTTGTTCCCGTTGTATCCGCCTGCGCCGATTGCCGGGCCGGAGGTCTGCAGGGACGTGGAGAGGGTTCCGTTGCTGCCGGTCGCGGCGTAGGTGGTGCGACGAACATCAGTGGTGTTCCGCGAGCCAAACATCCGCAGGCGGTAGAGTCTGCCCGGGTTCAGACCGGTAATGGAGAGCGTCGCCGTGGCGGTCGCACCCTCGAGATAGAAATAGTCCTGTGTCGCCGTGGCCACCGCGAAGTCGTCGAGAAGCGCGGGATCGGGCGAGAGAAGTCCCCCGTTCAGGATGCCGTTGGTGCGCCACGCGGTGGTGTTCATCGTGACGCCGATGGCCGTCGGCTCGTCGTCGATTGTGCGAAGGTTCGAGACCGTCAGACCCAAGGCGACGACGTTGGGGGACGAGACGTTGTTCCACACGTTCCCGAAGGCGTCGGTGCCCACCGTGGCGTTGCCGTTCGTGCCGTCATTGGGTCCGAAGTCGATGCGGAGCGTGCGGGCGGAAAGGGGGAGAGCCCCCAAACCGATCGTCAGAAGCAGGACGACGCGCGTGAGAAGACGCCGTCGCGTCCTCCGGCAAAGTCCGTGAAAAAGGGGGAACGGCGTGCGCATGGGTAATATTGTATACAATTTTTGAAACCGGCAAGGAATTGGCGTGAAATGGGGAAGGAAACTCAGGGGGTGCTGGAGAGCCGCTCCGCGACGATGCGGGAGACGACCGACTTCTGCACCTTGCCCATCGCGTTGCGCGGAAGGCAGTCGAGGACGACGAGCCGGCGTGGAATCTTGTAGGGGGAAAGCCGCTGCAGGCTCCATTGGCGCAGGTCGTCGATTTCGAGCGGATGATCCTTGGGTTCGACCGCCGCCGCGACGGCGACAATCTCGCCCCAGGTTTCGTCCGCGATGCCGACCACCGCGCATTCGCGGATGTTCGGGTGCTCGAGCACGGCGGCCTCGATCTCGAGGGCGGAGAGCTTGTAACCACCGCTCTTGATGATGTCGACCGACAGGCGGCCGAGGATGCGATAATAGCCGTCTTCGAGCACGGCCATGTCGCCCGTGCAGAACCAGCCGTCGTCGAAGGCCGCCGCAGTGGCCTCGGGCTGGTTCCAGTATTCGCGGAAGACCATGGGCCCCTTCACCTGGACTTCGCCGGGCTCGCCCTCGCCGGTGATGATGGTGCCGTTCTCGGCGCGCAGGCGCACCTGCACGGAGGGCAGCGGTTGACCAACGGCGCCGGGGCGGCGTTCGCCGTCGTAGGGGTTCGAGAGGATCATGCCGGTCTCGGTCATCCCATAGCGTTCGAGAAGGCTCTGGCCGGTGAGTGCGGTCCATTTTTCGTGGATCCTCGCGGGAAGTGCGGCCGAGCCGGACACCATCAGGCGCATTGCCGAAAAGCCGGCGAGGATTCGTTCGCGAAGGTCGCCCGCGTAAACGCCGGCATTCAGCGCCTCGAGGATCCTCGCGTAGATCGTCGGCACGGCCATGAAGACGGTGTAGGCGCCGGCTGCGACGCGCTCGAGGATCTCGGCTTCGATGAAGCGTGGAAAGGCCTCGATGCGTGCGCCGGACCACAACGCGCAGCAGGCGACGTTCACGATGCCGTGAATGTGGTGCATCGGAAGGAACAACGGAATCCGGTCGTCCGCGCTCCATTTCCAGGCCTTCACAAGCGTTTCCGTCTGCGCGCGGAGGTTCGCATGCGTGCTCACCACGCCCTTGGGACGGTTGGTGGTGCCGCTCGTGTAGAGAATCATCGCCCGGCGGGATTCGTCGATCGCGGGAAGCGTGCAGGTTCCTGCCGGGTCGATTTCTTCGAAGAGAAGAACGCTGGCATTCCGTGCCTCCACGGGGAGCTTTTCGACGTGGGCGCGGGTGGTGAGAATGGTCCGCACGCCCGAGTCCTGCAGCACATAGGCGAGTTCGGAGGCCGTCGCCGAGACGGAAAGGGGCACGGCGATGCCGCCCGCGCGCCAGATGGCCCACTGCATGGAAACGTATTCGAATCCCGCGGGGGCGAGGAACGCGATGCGTGCCTCCTCGAGGTCGGAAGCGCCGTGGAGGAGCGCTGCGGCAATCGCTTCGGACTGCCGGAGAAGCTCCGAATAAGAGTGGTCAACGCCGCCGGACCGGATCGCAATGCGGTCGCCGTGCGCGCGCGCCCGGGCGGGCAGCGCGAGTTCCATGGCGCGGGGTTCCGAAGATTCAGAGTCGTTTTTCATACGAACAGGCGAACAAGGAAGAAAATGACGGAAGGTCCAAAGAAGCAGCCGAGGCCGGTGTAGAAGGTCGCGGTCATTGCCCCATAGGGCACGAGCTTTGGATCCGTGGCGGCCAGCCCGCCGACCACGCCGCTGGTGGTGCCCATGAGTCCGCCGAACACAAGGGCGGTCGTTGGATTGTTCAGACCGATCCACGGGGCGACAAAGGGTGTGCAGGTCATCACAAGAATCGCCTTCACCAGGCCCGCGCCGATGCTCAAGGCGATGACCTCGGAGCTGGCATTCAGCGCGGCTCCGGTCACAGGGCCCACAATGTAGGTCGCCGCGCCACCGCCGATCGTCGTGATGCTTACCGCGTCGCGATAGCCAAATGCCCACGCGATCCCTCCGCCGATCGCGAACGAAACAAAAATCCCCAGAAACAGTGCGACGGCTCCGCAGATTCCGGCGTGCCGGATTTCCTGGAAACGGACGCCGGCCGCCGTCGCGACGATGGCGAAATCCCGCAGCATCGCACCCCCCAGAATGCCCATTCCCGCGAGCACCGGGATGTCTGCGACGCCATTTTTGCCCGATGTGAACGCTCCCGCGAAATAGGCCATGACCAACCCCAAAAAGATCGCAATCGCCGAGCCATGCAGCCGGCCTTTGGTCAGCTTGTCCGAAAAAAGGTAGGAAATGGCGACCGTGGCGCCCACCACGGCGAAGGCGGTGACCAGCGAATTGTCGATGAGGACTTTTTCCAGGATCGGCCCCATCTCAGCGGTCCTCCGGGGGCAGGGATTTCGGCGGGGCAATCCGGCTGACGAGCGGCACCAGCGCCATGCTGCCCACGACGGTGACCACCCCTGCGAGAATGGCCATCGGCCCGGCGTGGATCGCGCCGTATACATTCTGGGTTGCGGCGATCGCCACCACGATCGGCACATAAATCGCGCTCCAGTAGTTGATCCCGCTCTCGGTGGCTTCGCGGAGCCGGTTTGACCGGCGGAGAAGCTCTGCGGTGACAATGAGCAACACCATGGCGATGCCGACACCTCCGATATTTTTGTTCACTTTCAACAAGGAACCCAACAATTCTCCGACGAAAAGGCCGGCAAGAGAACAGAGGGCAAGGATCGCGGTTCCGTAGATGGCCATTGAACGTTTTAGGGCAATGAACGAGGGCGGAGTTTGACTGGCATTGAGCAGTCGGGCAATGATTGCATGCACTTGACGCTCGCCTCGGAGGTCGGGCGACCTATTTTACGGAGATGGCATCGGTCAGCACGGACGAAATCAGGGAAAGCCTCGAGCAATCGATTATCGAACGGGAGTTCGGAGATGGGGAGCGCCTCGACGAGGTGCAACTGGCCAGGCGTTTCTCGGTGTCGCGGACGCCCCTGCGGGAGGCCCTGCGGATGCTTTCGGGCTCGGGACTGGTCGAATTGATCCCCCACCGGGGCGCCTACGTGCGCTACCCGGGAATTGTCGAGATCGTCGAGATGTTCGAAGTGATGGCGGAACTCGAGGCCCTGTGCGGCCGGCTGGCGGCGCGCCGCATTTCCTCCTCGGACCTGGTCGAGCTCACCGTCGCCGCCCGTGCGTGTGAACGCGCCGCCGCGAACAACGACCCGGACGACTACTACCACCGCAACGAGACGTTCCATCAACAGATCTACCGCACCGCGGGCAATGGCTTCCTCGCCTCTGAGGCCCTCCGGTTGCAGAAGCGGCTCCGTCCGTTTCGCCGGATGCAGCTCCGCTCCTCCGGACGTCTTGCGCAATCGTTGAGCGAACATTCGCGGATCCTGGACGCCATCACCAAGGGGGATGCGAACCGGGCTGCGGAGGAGTTGAGGAATCACGTGGCGGTGCAGGCGGAGCGGTTCAACACCCTGATTGCGCATTACGAAAAAGGGCCGGAACTTTCCGGCCGGTGAGTGATGCCGGGGGGCGGGCACCCCTTGGTGCTGTCCCCGGGCGGGAGAATGGCAGGCGCCCCGAAGGGCGCGCTGCCGCCCCCAAAAGAGATCAGACCGTCGGGTTCGAGCGACGGCGGCGATACACGATCCACGCGCCGGTTCCGGCGGCGAGGAGAAGCAGGGTGGTCGAAGGCTCCGGAACTGCGGTCAGCTCCAGGGCCCCGATGTATGCATAATCGCTCTCGGCGACCCGGACGGTGAGCGTGAGGGTTCCATCCTCATCCGGGACGATTTCGGAGAACTCGGCAAACTTGTCATTGTTGCCGTTGTGACCACCGGCACCGATTCCCGCACCGGACGTCTGAAGCAGGACGGTGTGCAGGCCGTTGATGTCGACAATCGTATATTCCGTCACGCGCACCTGGTTTTCCGCACGAGTGGCGAAAATCTTCAGGTTGTAGGTAAGCGTCGGATCGAGGTCGAAGAAGGTCATCGAGGCGATGCCCTCCTTCCCGTCGGTAAAGGGCTTGTTGATGAAGAAGTAGTCCCCGGTGGCGTTCGTTGAGGCAAAGTTCCCCAGAAGGGCCGGATCCGGCGTCATCAAGCCACCGTTTTGGAAACCATTGGATTCCCAGCCCCTGGAGAACGTCAGGACGATGCCGGTCTCCTTGTTCGTCGAGGTGACGAGGTTCACCACCGGATTGGGGGGAGTCGGTCCGCCTGCCGTGGCGGTGTTTGTCCACGCGTTGTTCCAGTAAAGTCCGTAGCTGTCGGGAATTCCGATGCTGTTCCCGGCGTCGGGATTCATTACCCCGTCGTAGGGCATGATGAGTCCGTTCACGCCCTCCGGGTTGTTGGGATCGTTCTTACCGAAGTCGATGTAGATGATGTCGCCGAGGCTGATGGCGGCGTTTGCGATGGGGAGCGATGCGGCGGTGAGGCCGATGGCCAGGGTGGTTAGCAATGTGCGGGTTTTCATGGCAACACGGGAGGTTGAGTTTGGAGGAGGTGAAAGCTGGCTGTTCGGGGGGCGTGGTGGGGAAGGCCAAACTCCCGCACGTGGCGTGCGGGAGTGGCTCTTTGGAATGTTTATCTGTTGGTAGGCATGGTCCTGCCTGAGGTTGGCTCGCTTACGCCCTCCGGCGGCGGCGAGCCACGATCAAGGCGATGCATCCCGCCGCGGCGGCGATTCCATACATCCCGGGCTCGGGAACAGCGGTCAGCTGCAGGGTGCCCAGGTAGGCATAGCCGCCCTCGATGACTTTTACTGTGAGCAGGATGTTGCCGAACTCATCGGGAATGATTCCCTCGAGATAGGCAAAGGTGTTGTTGTTTCCATTGTATCCGCCAGCGCCGATTCCAGGGCCGGTGGTTTGCAAAATAGTCGAGTGGACTCCGTTGATGTCCGTGATCGAATATTCGGTTTTACGAACATCGCTTGCGTTCGTTTGCAGGCGGGTTGCGAAGAACTTGAAGTCGTAGGTTAGCTCCGGATTGAGGCCCGAGAACGTCATCGTGGCGTATCCCAACGCTCCACTGTTCGTTCCGTTGTGGAAGAAGTAGTCGCCGGTTGCGTTTACGAACGCGATGTCACCCAGGAGCGATGCGTTCGGGTCCATGAGACCGCCGTTCCTGAAGCCATTGGCTTCCCAGCCTTTCGAGAAGGACAGGTCAATTCCTGTGTCTTTATTGGTGTTGGTGATCAGGTTGACCACCGAGGGCGGCGATTGGCTCAGGTTGTTGGTGTTATACCAAGCGTTGTTCCAATAGTTCCCGTTGGCGTCCGCCACACCGGTGTTATTTCCACGCGTGGTGTCCATCGTGCCCGGACCGGGCATGATGATGCCGTCTTCAGTGTTGTTTCTGGAGAAGTCGATGTAGACCTTGTCGCCGGCCTTGATGGCGGCTTGAGAGGTCAGGGGAAGCGCGAGCCCTGCAACGGCCACGCCGAGAAGGAGTCGGAGTTTCATGGGTCTTTTCCGGGGAGTTTTTGATTCAGGAATGGGAGGCCTCCCATCGCAGCAGACCTGCGGAGGGAGCTTGCCGCGAAGATAGATCGGATTGTTTCTGTGTCAACCAAGTTGTATACAATTCTTCCGACACGAAGCCGACACTTATTGCGCTGATGGAGTGAGCCTTATGGCCTCCGCGAACAGGTCTTTTGAGCGGCCCGTGGACCCCCCAGACGGGAATCGACCAGTCGGGGAGCTCCTACTGTATACTACGCGCGTCCGAGCCGATCAGCTTGTCGAAGCGCTTGGCGGGGTTTGCGTAGGCGGGGTAGCGGGAGGTGTCGCCGGTGGAGGGCTTGAAGCGCCAGTGCTTGTAGGCCCAGAGCCAGAGTTCGGGGCGGGCGCGGATGGAGCGCTCGAGTTCGTTCCAGCAGAGTTGGGTGATCTCGGCGGCGCTGGCGTCGGAAGGGACGTTCACCGCCGGGAGATAGCGCGCGACATAGGTTCCGTCGGGTTCGGGGGTGCATTCGCACGGGATGAGCGTGGCGTTGGTGCGGCCGCGCAGGGCGTGGAGGATCGGGCTGGCGGAGGTCCACAGGCCGAAGCAGCGGATGGGGACGGTGCCGTGTTTCGGATCGAGGCTGAGATCGGTGAGCACGCCAAACTTGCCGCCGGATTTGAGCACCTTGAGCATGCGGATGAGCACGCGTTCCTGGGGGATGATTTCGTGCCCAGTCACGCCGCGCAGGCGGCTGAACACGGGGCCGAGCAGCGGGTTCTTGAATCGCTGGAAAATGATCGGGCCGGTCCGGATGCCGAGCGCCGAGGCGTGGCTGAGCCACTCGAAGTTGCCGAAATGCGCGCAGAAATAGATGCCCGCCTGCGTGGGGTCGCGATGGCACGGGTCGGCGTCGAGGCCTTCGATGCGGATGTATCGGCGCCAGTCGCCGCGCACGAGATTGGGCGACCAGAAGAGGCTGAGCATCGTGCGCGCGAAGTTGCGGTAGGAGTCCTTCGCGATGCGCTCGCGTTCGTCGGGCGTGTATTCGTCGCCAAAGGCGGCGCGCAGATTTTCCAGCGCGGTCGTGCGGCCTTGGGAATCGAAGTGATACGCGAGCGCGCCGAGGTCGTGCGCGATCTGCTCGATGGCGTCGTAGGGGAGCTTCGGAATCAGCCACGCGACGAACTCCAGCGCCCAGTATTCGATGCGGTAGCGCAGGCGTTTGAAGCCGGTGATGCCGGCAAGGGGATCGTCAGGCATCGCGGAGGAGCGCCGGCGGTGCGGGGCGCGTGGGTTTCGAAGGGAGCGGGCGGCTTCCGACGGTCCGGGTGGGGACGGTCAAGGCCCCCTTGCGGACCTCGAAGGTTCGTTGACGCGCCTCCGAGGTGCGTGAACGCGTCTTCGAGGTGGTGGGGGGCACCTCGGGAGACCCACCCACCACCCCGGAGGTGGGGGGGTGGACCGTCGAAGTGGAGTCCATCATTCCGAAGCGGGCGTTTCGATGCGCGGGAACAAAGGCACGGGCTTGCCGAGCTGGTGGCCGTCGGGAAAGTCGTTCTCCCCAGCAAAATCGGAAACTACGTCCAACCGTATCGGATCTGCACAGAGCTGATCGAGGGCGGCTTTCCCTTGTTCGGGGAGAACTGGTTGAAGCAGGGTTGCCGCTACTCGTAGACAATACGCGAGGTGATAGAGAGCGGAGTCGAGCCGATTCTCCATTGCCGGATCCTTGGCCAGTTTCCAAGGAGCTTCCTGATCGACAAAGGCGTTGGCCTTCGTGACGAGTGACGAAAACTCTTCGATTGCGGAGTGAATCCTGAATTCTCTCATCGCCAGTGTATAGCGAGTGAGAGATTCAACCACGGCGCCACGAAGCTTGGCGTGATTTTCTTCATTACACTCGGTTAGGCGGAGTTTCCCGTCGCGGTAACGGTGAGCCATGTTGAGCGTGCGGTTCAGGAGATTCCCGAGTCCGTTCGCGAGGTCGACGTTGTAGCGTTGGACGAGCCGCTCCTCGCTGAAGTCTGCATCGCGTCCCGTGGTGATGTCGGCGACGAGGTAGTAGCGCACGGCGGCGGCGCCGTATTTATCGGCGAGCACGTCGGGGTCGATGACGTTGCCGAGACTCTTGCTCATTTTTTCGCCGCTGATGTTCCACCAGCCGTGGACGAGCAGTTGCGGGATCTCGTCGTCGGAGAAGCCGATGGCCTTGAGCATGATTGGCCAGTAGACGCCGTGCGCGGGCACGAGGATGTCCTTGCCGATCACATGCACGGCCGGCCACCAGCGTTTGAACTCGGTGAGGTCGGCGCCGGCCGCGGCGTCGTAGCCGGGCGCGAAGCTGATGTAGTTCACGAGCGCGTCGAACCACACGTAGGTGACGAAATCGCGGTCGAACGGCAGCTCGATGCCCCACGTGAGGCGCGACTTCGGGCGCGAGATGCAAAGGTCGCCCTCGAGCTTCGCCACGGCGTTGCGCAGCTCGGCGAGCCGGAAACTCGGCACCACGAGTTCGGGCCGCCGGTCGAGCAGGTCGAGCAGCCATTGCTTGTGTTCGGCGAGTTTGAACCACCAGTTTTCCTCCTCGACGAGGATGACCTCGCCCCACTCGGGGCCGAAATTCCCGTCGGGGCCGCGCTCCTTCTCGGTGAGGAACTGCTCCTGGCGCACGCTGTAGTATCCGGACTGCTTCGCCTTGTAGAGCTGGCCCTCGTCGTGGAGGCGCTGGAGAATCGTCTGCACGCAGGCCTTGTGCGAGGCCTCGGTGGTGGCGGCCCAGCCGTCGTAGTCGACGCCGAGCTTCTGCCAGAGCGCGCGGAATTTCGCGGTGATCTGGTCGACGTATTCCTGCGGCGCGACGCCGGCTTTTTCGGCCGACTGCTGGACCTTCTGCCCGTGCTGGTCGACGCCGGTGAGGAAAAACACGTCGCGCCCCGCCAGACGCTGGTAGCGGGCGATCACGTCGGTGAGCACCTTCTCGTAGGCGTGCCCGATGTGCGGCGCGCCATTCGTGTAATCAATGGCGGTGGTGATGAAAAATGGCTTCACGGTGAATGCAACAGGGAATCACACGAGGCGCGATCTGACGAGTCCCCTTCGCGGCGGCGCGGTTTTGCGCGCAGGCTATTCCTTCGCGATCTTCCCGCCCCAGCCGAGAATGCGGGCCTTCACGCCGGCGCTCTCGGCCTCCTTGATCTGGCCGTTGCGCACGTAGAAGAGCGAGAGGCTCGACCAGGCGAGCTGGTCGTTCGGGCGGAGTTCGACGGACTTGAGGCCGGCCGCGATCGCCTCGGGGTAGCGGCCGGTCTTCATAAGCGCCATGCCGAGCGCGTGCCAGGCGTCGAAGAAATCCGGCGCCGCCTCTACGCAGCGGCGGTATTTCCCGACGGCGGCGTCGAGGTCGCCGACCGCGATGTCGCCGCTCGCGTCGTCGAACAATGCTTCGATCTCGGGCGGCGGCTCTGCCATGGGCGTAGGCTCAGCCCTGCTGGTCGTCGAAGTTGACGCCGGCGCGGTCGCGCGCCCACATCAGCCATTCGTAGAAGAGAATGGAGCGCTTGTTGCTGAGGAGGTAGTTGGCGATCTGATCGCGCTGTTCCGCGAGCTGTTCGGGCGCGGCGGGGCTGCGCTTCTCGAGCCAGACGACCATTGCGCCGTCCTCCGTGGAAACCACACCGCTGACTTCGCCGTCGCGAAGCGAGGTGGTGGCATCGGCCATTGCGCGCTGCTCGACGGGGGCGTTCTGGTCCACCGGCGTGACATTTGTGAAGGACTCCGTCTTCAAGCCGGCCTCGGTCGCGAGGTCGGCGACGGATTTGCCCCCGGCGAGACCCTTGCGGATCTTCTCGGCCGCGGCTCCGGCGGCCTCTTCCGCCAGACGCTGCGCGGCGAGGTTCGTGAGGTGTTCCACGATCTGCGGACGGGCCTCCTCGAGTGTGAGCTGTGACGAAGGGGTGACTTCATCGAGCTCGGCGACGAGGAAATCGGTGCCGTCGGTGACCACGCCGCTGACGGGCGAATTTTCCGTGAGCGTGAAGATGGTGGGGGCGAGTGCGACAGCGGGGCCGCTGAGCGAGGAGAGATTTTCCTGCACGCCGGCGAGGTTGCGCAGGGTGCCCTGCCGGTCAAATGGCAGCGTGATCTCGACCTTGTATCCGGCGGCGGCGGCGGCCTTCTCGAAGCCCTCGGTGGCGGCGGCTTCCGAGAATTTTTCCGCTTCGTCAGCGAGCTTCTGCTGCGCCTCGATGCGGGCCGGGCCCTCGAGGGATCTAGCCTCCTCGGGCAGGCGGAAACGGACGAATTTTGCCGTGCGCCACTCGGGCGTCATGAAATTCGGAGCGCCGACGGTGTAGATGGCG
Organism: uncultured Spartobacteria bacterium; assembly: GCA_937901895.1. Lineage (GTDB taxonomy): Bacteria > Verrucomicrobiota > Verrucomicrobiia > Chthoniobacterales > JAATET01 > JAATET01. Next base: position 18,341 of record CALGTD010000161.1, read on the forward strand.
TCGATTTCCTCCTCGGTGACCTTCGCCTTCGAGCGAAAATCGTCGCGGGGGAACAGGACCGCCACGCCGGTGGCGGGCTCGAACGCGCGATTCAGGGCCGCGATTTCGGCATCCGTGACGGTGGGAACCGCGTCAATGACCTTTGTGATTTCGTCGAGGATGATCGAGTCGCGAACGATGTCATCAATGTGCTTCGCAACGAAGCCGCGGGGAGCCATCACGGTCTCGAGGAACGTCCTGTATTTGTTGGAATCGAACTGGCCGGAGGTCTGGAAGACCGGGAGTTTCTCGACGCCTTCCTTGATCTGCGTTTCGGTCGGCACGATGCCGAGTTCCCTGCCCTCGTGACGGATGATCATCGAATTGATCACGAAATCGACCGCCCCGGCCTGCGTGAAATTCGTGCCCTCGAGTGTGGTGGCGAGGTCGGTGAGCCCGAGTGCCAGCGCGAGCTGGAGCATGCGGGCGTCCTTTTCGATCTTGGTGAGCGTGACGGTTTGCCCGTAGACGCGTGCCACCCCCCGCTCGCCGGCCTGTTCGAATTGCGGCGCGTTGAACAGCCAGACGAACGAAACAATGACGAGGATGGTGATGAGCAGCATCAACCAGCGTTGATGAGTGCGAAACCAGATGAACATCGGTGGGAAAGTGGGAAGTGGAACCCCTCTGATTAGGCGAATCGGCGTCGAAAGCAAGCCGCGCATCGCGCGTTCCCTTTGAAAATGTCGTCGCGCGTGCCGCCCGGCGGTGGCATGGTTGCGCGAATCCCCGTCCAGCGATGGCGCTCCCCGCAATCTGTCCATTCCTCTTCTGCGCCGCGGCGCCGGTGCCTGCCGCAGTCGCGGCATTGCCCTCCGGTTGGGGGGTGGTGTTGATTGCCGGCATCCTGACCGTCGCGTTGCTCGTGCATGTGGCGCTCGTCGTGCGCGAGAAGCGGATTGTCCCCGCGACGCTGGCGTCGGACCTCGAGCGGACGATCGGCGGAGGCAACTACCAGGAGGCGTGGGAAATGTGCCGCACCCGGAAGGGAATTTATCTCGCGGGAATCGGAGCGGCTGCGCTCGAGAAGATCGGCGGCGGGCTGGATGCGGTGCGCGCGGCGCGGGTGGCGGGCAGTGCGCGGGCGGCGCGTTCCGTGCGGATCCCGCTGCGTTGTCTGCTCGGGGTGGCCATTGTCGCGACGGTGCTGCTGGCCGCCGGCGTCTGGCGTGCAATGAACGTGGAAGGCGCGGACGGGCGCGAGCGGACGCTTCGTGCCGGCGAACTCTGGGTGGAGGCTGCGGGGTGGTTTGCGATCGCCGCTGCCGCGTGGATTTATTTTCCGGGATTCCAGCGTCGGGCGAAGAGGCTTCTGCAGGCGGCGGACGAGCGGATCGACGGAATCCTCGCGCGACTTCCCTACGAGGATCTCGAGGGGCTGCGCGTGGGCACGCATTTCAGCGCCGGGCCCAATTTGTCGGGGTTCAGCGGCGATGGCTTTCGCACGCTGCGGGTCTCACGCGATCTCACCACGCATTGCCCGGAGTGCAATGCCGCCGTGCGGACGGGTGCGGGTGCGTGCGCGAAATGCGGCGCGGTGCTCGACTGGAAATAGCCGGCCGCCTACCAGAATCCCCACTGGCCGGTCTTCAGGATGTAGATGCCGAGCAGGAGATTCGTGACGGCGTGTGCCACGACGCAGGCGAGCAGGCTTTTCGTCCTGACCGCGATCCATCCGTAGAGCGCGCCGGTGACAAAGGCCGCGGGCCAGTCCGGCGTGTCGTGAACGAGGGTGAATGCAATGGCCACCGCCCAGAAGCTGAGATGGGTGTAGGTTCCGAACGCAACCGTCGTGAAGCGTTCGTTCACGAGGTAACGCTGGAGAAATCCGCGCCAGAAAATTTCCTCCACCAATGGCACGACAATCACGAGGCGCAGCATGCGCGCGGCAACCGTGCCCCAATAGAGCGCCGGCTGATCGGCGAAGACCTGGGGGTTGAAACCGTCGACGCGCGGAGGCTGTCCGAAGAACGCCTGCGGCGAAATCCAAAGAACAAAGACGAGCACGCCGACGCCGATCGCAAGCGGGATGGGACGTTGTGGTCCGAACTCGTAGTCGCGCCAGAAGATCACGAGCGCGGCAGCGCAGGCGAGGGTCTGCAGCGGATAGACCCAGTAGGCGGGCTGGGTGAGAAGAAAGTTGCCGGTGTCTCCGGCAAGCATTTTTACGCCCTGGACGAGCGCAAGGCCGGCCATGAACAGGGCGAAGGGCGCGATGTAGGCGGTGAGCGCGCGGCGGTCGGACATCGGCGGGGGTTTTATCAACCGGAAAAAACTTGGCGAGTCGGAACGTTCGGCTCGTGGGTTGGCGGGGACGCTACGCGATGTCGTTCTCGAGGACGATACGGTAGCGGGCCTTGCCGGAGCGCAGATGTTCCAGCGCGTCGTTGACCCGGGACATCGGGAACGTTTCGGTGACCGGCGCGACCCCGTGGCGTGCGGCGAATGCCAGCATCGCATCAATGGCGGAAGGACTGCCGGTCGGCGACCCGCTCACCGATTTCTGGCCGGAGATGAGACCGAACGCGGGCACTTGCATCGGCTCGAGCACGGCGCCGACGACATGCAGACGACCGCGGGGAGCAAGCGCGCCGAGCAGGGCCGGGGCGTCGAGCGGGACGTTGATCGTCGAGATCAGGAGATCGAGACGTCCGGCGAGTTTCTTCAACGCGTCGGGGTTTCTCGTGTTGTGAACGAAGTGTGCCCCGAGCCTGCGGGCCTCGGCCTCCTTGCTGTCGCTGGTGGTGAAGGCGTGGACCTCGCAGCCCCACTTGTTTGCAAACTGCAGCGCGAGGTGGCCAAGCCCGCCGATGCCGAGAATGCCCACGCGCGCCGTGGGCGGGATGCCGAATTCGTAAAGCGGCGTGAACACGGTGATGCCTCCGCAGAGCAGCGGTCCGGCGGTTTCGGGGGTGAGCCCGTCCGGCAGTGGACGCACCCAGACCCATTGCACGCGCAGGCGATCGGCGAATGCGCCGTGGCGGCCAATGATCGTGCCCTGCACGCCGGGACACAGATGGTGCCGGCCGGCGATGCATTCCGGGCAGGAGAGACAGCTGAATGCCGACCATCCGACGCCGACGGTCTGACCGACTTCGAGGCCGCGGACGTTCTCTCCGAGGGCCACGACTTTTCCGATGGCCTCGTGTCCCGGAACGAACGGATACGTCGACATCCCCCACTCATTGTGGAGCATCGAGAGGTCCGAGTGGCAGACGCCGCAATGGGTCACCTGAATCTCGACCTCGTCCGTGCCGAGCGGGCCGACGTCAAACGTGTGGAGCGTCAGCGGACCGCCGGCTTCCGTCGCGGCGTAGGCGTGGATCTGGCTCATGGGCGCGAGGTTTGGCCGACCCCTAACAGCCTCCGCGACGGAGGGGAATGCAAATCCCGGTTTTCTTCGGGCGCGCGGTTACTGGAAACTCACCTTGATCTCATGCTGGACCGGCACAACGCTCGCAACCGCGTCCTCCCGCAGCGCGGCGTCGATCGCCATGAGGTTCCTGGCAAATTCCGGCAGGGGCAGCTTCCGATTCCCGAACTGCTTCTCCCATTCCGGAATCGCGTGAAGCATGTCCTTCATCATCGGCGTCTCGTAACGCTGCTGGCGAAGCACGGCTTCATGGACCTTTGCGAACGGCTCGGAGAAGGGATTCCTGTTCAGGAACTCCGCCGCGAGATTGATACCTTTCGAAACCTGCTCGGGTGTGAATTCGCGGGATTCCTCACCCCAGGTGACCTTCACGGTCTTCGTGTTGGCAGGGACATTCTTGATCGCAAAAATGAACCGGTTGAGATCCTGGTTGAACGGCAGGAACTCGATCACGCCGGAGGTCGCTTCGGGCTTCGCCGGGTCCCCGGAAAAGCAGAACGGATAGCGCGTCGATTCCAGCCGGATCGTGTCGCGGGAGGCGGAGAGGACCTTGTGTCCGTCCGTTGCCGTCGCCCGGCCCGTGGAGGGATCGAGGACGATGGTGCCGATATCGCCCTTGCAGCCGAGGGCCTTGAGGAACGCGTAGGCCATGATGAGGTGTCCGGCCTCCTTCGGATGAATGCCGTCGTCCCCGACGAGCAGGTAGTCGTTTCCGTATTTCTCCTTCATCTTCGCCATCACCTCGAGCATCGGGCCAAGGAGGTCGGCGAAGGTGACATTCTGTTCGCGGGCGACCTTCTTTGCGGCTTCGGCGAAGTCGGCGAGGGTGCTGTTGTATTCCTCGGGCGTGGAGGGGCGGAACAACGCGCCTTTGAAGGACGTCGTGTCCACGGCGCCCGGCGAACCGATCACGATGTCACGCACGCCGGCGCTCTTGAATTTGCGGACGATGCCGGTGAGCGCGTTCGTGAACTGCTCCAGACGGTCCGGCTTCGTCTTCGAATAATCGCCGTCGTTCATTCCGTAGCAGAGTGTCGCGACGTTGGGTTTGAACCGGAGGACGTCGTTCTCCATGCGCTCGAGGAATCCCCACGACGTCTCGCCGCCCCAGCCGAATTGCGACGCCTGGAGTTTGGGCGCCGGCTGGCAGGCGATCAGGTATTCCTCGATGTAGGCGGAATAGGTTTTCTGCTCGGTGATCGAGTCGCCGCAGATGGCTACATAGTCGCCCGGCTGGAGCGTGGCGGCGCGGGTGGAAAGGACTGGAGACAGAATACTCGCCGCGAGGGCGGCGACCGGGAGGAAGCGTCTATTCACGGCGCGCAGGATAGCGACGGCCGGTTGCGAAGTCGCGAACAACTTCGCCGGGGACATCCGGTATTGGGTCAAAGTGGCGGCTGATTTTGCCATGCACCCGACTACGATGGCGCAGCGCAAAGCGGCGACTTGCCAGAATGATATGCCTCGAAGTTAAGTGGCCGGGTGTCTGACGGAGAAGGGACGGTTCATTATCGGGATTTCGCGAATATTTCGGTGCCTGCGACTTACGGTCAGACCCAGCTCATGAAATCCGGGACCATGTGAGACAGAATTGCACCGAAAATTCACCAGTTTCTGTCACATGTGAGACAGAATTACGCTATCTCGGATCGTGTCTGGAGTAGGTCATCTTTTATAAGTTTTTTATTTTAAGAACATTGTAATTTTCCATCTCGATCGGCGCGCGTGCTGCTCCCAATCCAGGAGAGGTTTTCAATTTTATGTCAAAAATTCTAGGTATCGACCTCGGCACGACCAACTCCTGCATGGCCGTCATGGAGGGTGGAGAGCCGGTGGTCCTCGAAAATTCGGAAGGCGCGCGCACGACGCCATCCATCGTTGCTTTTTCCAAATCGGGCGAGCGTCTGGTCGGCCAGGCTGCGAAGCGCCAGGCGGTGACAAATCCCGCGAACACCATTTTCTCGGTCAAGCGTTTCATGGGCCGCAAGTATGCGGAGGTGAAGGACGAACTCGACCGCGTGCCTTACAAGGTCGTTGAGGCCCCGAATGGCGACGCGCACATCGAGGTCGACGTGAACGGCGAGAAGAAGCGTTTCAGTCCGCCGGAAGTCTCCGCGATGATCCTGTCGAAGCTGAAGGCCGACGCGGAGGCGAAGCTGGGCGAGAAGATCACGCAGGCCGTGATCACCGTTCCCGCCTATTTCAACGATTCGCAGCGCAACGCGACCAAGGACGCGGGCAAGATCGCAGGTCTCGAAGTGCTCCGCATCATCAACGAGCCCACGGCCGCCTCGCTGGCCTACGGTCTCGACAAGAAGTCGGACGAGAAGATTGCAGTCTACGACCTCGGTGGCGGCACGTTCGACATTTCGGCGCTGGAGATCGGCGACGGTGTGTTCGAAGTCCGCGCGACCAATGGCGACACCCACCTCGGCGGTGACGACTGGGACAACCGCCTGATGGATTGGATCATCGACGAATTCAAGACCGACACGGGCATCGATCTTTCCAAGCAGCCCGACGCGGTGCAGCGCATCAAGGAGGAGGCCGAGAAGGCCAAGATCGCGCTTTCCTCGACGCAGGAATACGAGATCAACCTGCCGTTCATCACCGCGGACCAGACCGGTCCGAAGCACATCCAGAAGAAGCTCACCCGCTCGAAGCTCGAGCAGCTCTGCGACGACCTTTTCGAGCGCACGAAGAAGCCCGTCGAGGCCTGCCTCGCGGATGCGAAGCTCAAGGCCAGCGACATCGACGAGCTTGTGCTCGTTGGCGGCATGACCCGCATGCCGAAGGTTGTCGAAACGGCGCGCTCGCTCGTGGGCAAGGAACCGCACAAGGGCGTGAATCCCGACGAAGTCGTGGCGATTGGCGCGGCGATCCAGGGCGGCGTGCTCCGCGGCGACGTGAAGGACGTGCTCCTGCTCGACGTGACCCCGCTCACGCTGGCGATCGAAACCGCCGGCGGCGTGGCCACGGCGATGATTCCGCGCAACACGACGATCCCCACCCGCAAGTCGCAGATCTTCTCGACCTACAGCGACAACCAGCCGGGCGTGGAGATCAAGGTGCTGCAGGGTGAGCGTCCGCTCAGCCGCGACAACAAGAATCTCGGCACGTTCCACCTCGACGGCATCCCGCCGGCCCCGCGTGGCGTTCCGCAGATCGAGGTGACCTTCGACATCGACGCGAACGGCATTCTCCACGTCTCCGCGAAGGATCTGGGCACCGGCAAGGAGCAGAAAATCTCCATCACCGGCAGCTCCGGTCTCAGCAAGGAGGAGGTCGAGAAGATGCAGCGCGAGGCCGAGGCCCACGCCGAGGAGGATCGCAAGGCGAAGGAGGCGATCGAAACCCGCAACAACGCCGACAACCTCGCCTACCAGTGCGAGAAGCAGCTCAAGGAGCTTGGCGACAAGCTCGATGGCGCGAAGAAGAAGGAGATCGAGGATGCGATCGCCAGCGTGCGCGAAGCCCTCAAGGGCAACGACACCGACGCCATCCGCTCGGCTTCGGATGCGCTGCAGACGAAGTTCCAGTCCGTGAGCGAGGAGCTCTACAAGGCCGCGGCCGCCGCCCAGCAGGGTGGCGCCCAGGCCGGCCCGCAGGCTTCCGCGGATGAGGCATCCTCCGAACCCAAGAAAGCCGATGGCGACGTGGTCGACGCGGAGTTCGAAATGGTCGACGAGGATCAGAAAAAATAATCCGGATTCCACGGGAAGGGCCGACTCCACCGGACCGGTGCCTTTCCGCAGGCGGTGGCGTGACGCAGGCCGGGAAGGCCGTCCATCAAACCGCTGAAGAATTTAGCAAATGGCCGCCGGCGCTCCGGCATCGACGGCCTTAGTTAAACAACCAAACCAAACCAAGGAGAAGAGCCAAACATGGCAGCCAACATCAAACCGATCGGCGATCGCGTGCTCGTGAAGCCGCTCGAAGAGAAGGAAGTCAAGAAAGGCGGAATCATCATCCCCGATACCGCCAAGGAAAAGCCGCAGGAAGGCGAAGTCGTTGCCCTCGGCACCGGCAAGGTCGATGACAACGGCAAGAAGGTCGAGTTCACCGTGAAGAAGGGGGACAAGGTCCTCATCAGCAAATACGGTGGAACCGAAGTGAAGATCGACGGGGAGAACTACCTGATCATGCGCGAGGACGACATCCTCGGCATCATCGGCTGATTCCGTCCTCCAAACGCTCAACCAACAACTCTCAACTCACACAATGGCAGCTAAACAACTCCAATTCGACGAAGGCGCGCGTCAGGCGCTCCTCCGCGGTGTCGAGAAGCTGGCGAAAGCCGTCAAGGCGACCCTCGGGCCGGCCGGACGCAACGTCATCCTCGACAAAAAATTCGGCAGCCCCACGATCACCAAGGACGGCGTCACCGTCGCCAAGGAGATCGAGCTCGAAGACGCTTACGAAAACATGGGCGCCCAGCTCGTCCGCGAAGTCGCTTCCAAGACCAGCGACATCGCGGGTGACGGCACCACGACGGCGACCGTTCTCGCCGAGGCCATCTACAAGGAAGGCCTCAAGAACGTCACCGCCGGCGCGAACCCGACCTCGCTCCAGCGCGGCATCAACAAGGCCGTCGAGGCCATCGTTGCCGAGCTCGGCAAGATCGCCAAGAAGGTGAAGGACTCGAGCGAGATCGCCCAGGTCGCCACCGTTTCGGCCAACTGGGACACCACGATCGGCCAGATCATCGCCGAGGCGATGGACAAGGTCGGCAAGGACGGCACCATCACCGTCGAAGAGGCGAAGTCCATCGAGACGACGCTCGACGTGGTCGAGGGCATGCAGTTCGACAAGGGCTATCTCTCGCCCTACTTCGTGACGAACACCGAGGACATGGAGGCCGTTCTCGAGAACGCCTACATCCTCATCCACGAGAAGAAGATCAGCAGCCTCAAGGATCTCCTGCCGCTGCTTGAGAAGGTGGCCAAGACCGGCCGTCCGTTCCTGCTCATCGCGGAGGACGTCGAGGGCGAAGCGCTCGCGACGCTCGTGGTCAACAAGCTCCGCGGCACGCTTCAGGTCTGCGCCGTCAAGGCCCCTGGCTTTGGCGATCGCCGCAAGGCCATGCTCGAGGACATCGCGGTCCTCACCGGCGGCCGTTGCATCACCGAGGATCTCGGCATCAAGCTCGAGAACCTCACGCTCGAAGACCTCGGCCGTGCCAAGCGCGTTGTCGTGGACAAGGAGAACACCACCATCGTCGAAGGCGAGGGCAAGAACTCCGACATCCAGGGCCGCGTCGGCCAGATCCGCCGTCAGATCGAGGAAACCACCAGCGACTACGATCGTGAGAAGCTCCAGGAGCGCCTCGCGAAGCTCGCGGGCGGTGTCGCCGTGATCAACGTCGGTGCAGCCACCGAGACCGAGATGAAGGAGAAGAAGGCCCGCGTCGAAGACGCCCTTCACGCGACCCGCGCTGCGGTCGAGGAAGGCATCGTCCCTGGTGGCGGTGTGGCTCTCGTCCGTGCGCAGAAGGCGCTCGACAGCCTCCAGCTCGAAGGCGACGAGGCGATCGGTGCCAGCATCGTCAAGCGTGCGGTCGAGGCTCCGCTTCGTCAGCTCGCGGCGAACGCCGGTCTCGAAGGCGCGCTCATCGTTCAGGAAGTCAAGAAGCGCAAGGGCAACGAAGGCTACAACGTCGCCACCGGCGAATACGTGGACCTCGTGAAGGCCGGTGTCGTCGATCCGGCGAAGGTCACCCGTTCCGCGCTGCAGAACGCCGCGTCGATCAGCGGTCTGCTTCTCACCACGGAAGCCCTCATCACCGAGGCTCCGGAGAAGGAGAAGGCTGCTCCCGCGACGCCTCCGGGCGGCATGGGCGGCATGGACTACTAAGTCCCGCTCCACAGCGAAAACTCCAAAAAGCAGCCCCGGCCGCAAGGCCGGGGCTGTTTTGCTTTAGGGACGGAACGGAGGGTGTCGGAGGCGCTGCTAGTCTTCGGACGCGTTCAGGATCAATGCAAAATCCTGCGCCTGCTCCGGAGAAAGCTGGAGACGGGAGAGCATGGAGCGCGCGGTGGCGGGATCGCTGTCGGCGAGACTCTCGAACGCATCCTGCAGGGCCATCCGTCGCTTGCGCGGATTCTGGATCACCTGCGCCTTTTCCAGTGCGAACTCGGGGTGGTCGAACGCGGCGGCTTCGACAACGATTGCAGTCGCGGCGTCTCTCTCGGTGGCGTTGGGCAGGGTTTCCGCCCAGTTCTGGACGGTCTCGGGATTCTCGTCGGCTTCGATCCAGCTTCTGGTGACCGCCTCCACGGAGGGGAGACGATCCGGTCCCGCAAGACGGGGGATCGCTGCGGCCGCGGCAGTCGGGTCACTCTCCGCCCATGTATCGAAGAGGGTTTCCGCGACGGCGGGCGTCGATTGCCCGGTGGAGACATAGTGTTCGAGTGCGGCGGCCGGCGCCTGACGCGCCCACACACGATAGACCGCGGCGGTGGCTTCGGTTCGAAGGCGACCTTCGGGCAGTGTGCCCGCCCACGAAAGTGCACCGGGCACATCTGAGGTGGCCCAGGAGGTGGCGATTGCAATGGCGGCGTCATCAAGATACTCGGCATTCGGACTGTTTCGGACGGCGGCTTTTGCATCCTCCTCGCTGAGTCCGAAGAACTCGGTCTCGGCATTGGTGTCGAGTTCCGCGCGGTCCCTTTCGAGTTGAGCTGCAAACTCGGACTCCAGTCTGTCGCGAAAGGCTGCGAACTCGGTGGCGGCCTCGTGCGGACGGAATGAAGCGATGGTCCGCAGCACACTGCCCATCATGAAGGCGCTTTCCGCGGGGTTCCGCAGGCGATTTGCGGTCGCGATGGCCAGGGCCGGATTCGTTTCCGCCACAACGGCTCCGACAGCGGCGAATGCCTCCATGCGTCGGAGCGATGGCGGGAGGGAATCGGCGAGCGCGATGCCTTCGGCGGGGGAAGTGCGGGCGAGTTCCGGGGCGATCTCGACGATGGCGGCATGCAGCTCCCGGTCGTAGAGCCATTGTCTTGCCCATTCGAGAGCCCTGGTGGGATCCTGGGGAGCGTAGTTCACGATGAGGCGCTCGATCACGACACGCAACTGGACCGATTCCGCCGCATGGTCACTGATCTGCGGCAGCGCGGTCATCAGCGCGGGGGCGAGCAGTTTCCACATGCGGCTGTCGTCCGTTTCATCAACCTCGAGTTCGTCGATGAATTCAAGGAATGCGGGAATGTCGCGATCGAGCCAGGCGCGGGTCAATTCGACGAGCACTTCGCTGCGCAGGGAGTCATCGTCGATTGCCATGGCCGCGAGTGCAAGTGATGGGAGTCCGCCGGTTTCACAGGCTTCGATTCCCGCCTTCCATTCCTCGCTGGTCCGCCATGCGAGGGCGGGCTGCGCCCTGCCCGCATGGGAAACTTCCGCAGGCTCGTGGCGGGATTCCGCGGAGGATGAAGGCTCGTGCGTGGAACGGGAAAGGAACAGGACCCCCGCTGCAACCACCCCTGCGGTGCCGGTAAACAGTGCGATTTCGCGCAAGCCGAATTTTCGAGACATGATCGGATTCTGACGTGAAGGCCCGAGACTGGCGGGGCCGCTGAAAACCTGTCAGCAGCCCCGCGATGTCTCGATCCGTCGGAGGTTTAGCCCGGAAGCTTGATCTTCGAGAGTTTTGCGTTCGTGTTGCCGAGACGGTCCTTTGCGATGACCGTTACGTTGACCCGCTTGTCGGAGGCCTTCGTGATCTTCTTGAGGAGCGTCAGCTTCACAGATGCGGTCCACGAGCGATTACCCTTCTTGACCGGCACCTTGCGACCGTTCACGAGGACGACGACGCTTTTCACGCCGCTGCCGTCGCGGGCCTTGCCTTCAAGCAGAAGTTTCGCCTTGCCGCCCTTGCCGACGATCTTGGCGGAGGATTTCACCGCGAGCACCGGCGGTGCGGTCTCCGCGGGTTTAGGCGGAGCTGCCGGAAGTTCGAACTCGAAGACTTCCCCATCCAGCGGAGGGGCAAGCGGGGAGGGGATGCGATGCTTCGTGCCCGCCTCGTAGGCCGCGGCGAGCGCGAGGTTTTCATCGTCCCTCCAGAAACGGCCGAGGAAACCGATCGTCGTGGGCTCGCCCGTGCTTAGGACGCCCATCGGCACCGTGACCAACGGCAGGGAAAACGAGTTGATCTGGGCTCGACCGGGGGATGTGTTGCCGGTCGGGGTCTTGTTCGTGCTTGTCGGGAAGACAAGCGCGTCGAGTCCTTCCGATGCCATCCACGCCTCCCAGTCGAGGATCTGATAGCGCACGGCGAGGAAGTGCTCGATGGCATCTGGATGTTCAGGCCCGAACGTTTCCTGATTCGCGATCGCATCGCGAGCCGCCTGCGGAAGCTGTGTCACCGGCATGATGCGGTCCACCACCTTTTGATGCAGGGTTTCCTGGGTATCCTCCGGAGTTTTGAGAACGGACTCCAGGAAGAGTTTGAACGCGTAGCCGCGAGCCCCGGCGACCATGTTGCCCGTGGTGTCGGAGGTCACCGGGTTGTAGAGCTTCCGGGTTGGTGGCGTCTCCACGTCGGCAGGCACTGATTCACGCCGGCCGGTGAAGGTGATGTCGAGATGCGAAGGCATCGTGACTTCGACGACTGTGGCGCCGAGAGCCTCGAGCTCGGCGCGAGCAGACGCGAAGATCGTGTTGATCTCGCCGGCGATGCCGGTGGTCGAATTCGAGAGGAAGTTCGTGAGAACGCCGATTTTCTTGCCTTTCAGCGTCGTGCCGGCCGCCTTTTGTGGAAACGCGCTTGGGAGCGCACGATCTGGGATCACAGTGACATCGGCCCAGATGTCCTCAGGATCCGGCGCGACCAGGGCGTCCATCACGTAGGCGTTGTCCTTGGCGTAACGTGCCATCGGCCCGACCACGTCGCGGTCCCAAGCGAGGGGCGCGAGGCCGTGCACGGAAATGGCGGCGTTGCTCGTCTTGTAGCCGACGATGCCTGCACGGTCGGACGGACCGCGAACCGAACCGCCGGTTTCACCGCCGAGCGCGAAGGTGGCGAAGTTTGCCGCGGTTGCCGTGGCGGGACCGCCGCTGCTGCCTCCGGAGACATAACCGGGGACGTAGGCATTCTTCACCGAACCCCAGGTCTGCGATGTGGAGCTGCTCGCCGAAGACTGGAAGGTATCCTGGTTCGCATGGCCGAGAAAGACTGCGCCCGCCGCGCGGAGGCGTGCGATGGGTGTGCAGTCGTAGGGAGAGACGAGATCCTCCCAGACGGTGAGACCGTTGGTCACCGGCAGTCCCTCTGCGGCGTAGTTGCCCTTCGTCACAAAAGGAATGCCATGGAGTGGTCCGATCTTGACGCCGCTCCTGCGCAGTCTGTCAGCTGCCGCCGCCTCGCGGATCGCATCCGGATTCAGCGCCGGGACGGAGTTCAGATTTGGGCCGTCCTGGTCATAGGTCGCGATCCGGCTCATATACATGAGCACCAGATCCACGCTGGTCAGCGCACCCGCGTCCATCGCCTGCTGGATGTCGTCGATCGTCGCGGTCTCGAGATTGAACTCGACGGTTTTCGCTCCGAGCGAACCTGCGATGGCAATCGTGACTGCAGAAGCGATGGCGATCCATCGCCGTGTCCTTAATATCCCCACACCTGATTTCATCTTTGTTTTTTCGGTTGTATTGTCCTTGCCGGCGCGGAATTGCGACGGGAGGCGATGCGGGGCTTAGCAAACGAAATGCCAGATCGGTGACACATAGTCACAACCGCTTCACCCAGACGGGCTTGGAAATTTTACGTCGCGATTTGGCGACGGTGCTGATTGCGATCGTCGGATCGATACGCTGACAAATCTGCACAAATTTACGCATCCCGTGCCGTCCGGCGAAAACCATGTCGCCGCGATCGGCGAGATACGCAGGTGGAGAGTGGTGACGCTAGCCGCCGCTGACCGGCGCTGCGGGGCCGGGGGCGGGCACAATCTTGTAATACTCCGCGGGAGCAAAATCGTCCGTCATCACACGCCCGCGCTGAAATTGGGCTTCGGTCAGCGGGATGATCGCTTTGACGATGGTCGCGGGATCGATCTCGCGCTTCCAGGTTTCGCCCGGGGCATTGTTCGGATCGAACGCGCGAAGTCGCTGTTCCAGTGTCCCTTGAGGCAGATTCGCGGCGAGGATGATGATGTTTCCCGTGGCGGGCACATCCAGCGCGACGACATCGGAAAAGGCCGCCCGGTAGGTCGCGAGATCGTAATAAATGAGCTCCGAGCCGGTGTGCACATTGGAGATCAGAACGCCGTCCGGGGACAGCTTCGCCGCTGCTTCCTTGTAAAACTCGAGCGTCTTCAGGTGCGGCGGCACGACGCTTCCGTGAAAGGCATCGAGGAGAATCCAGTCATAGACCTCTTTGCTGCGCCGAAGGAACGACCGGCCGTCACGGGTGACGACCTTGTTGATGTCGGACTCCTCGAATCCCATGTATTGCTTTGCGAGCTGGACGACCTTGGGATCGATTTCCACCGACGTGAGCGTGGCATTCGGATAGGTCTCGTTGAACAGTCGGTTGAATCCGCCGCCGCCGAGGCCGATGAGGAGGGCGTTCTTCGGATCAGGTGCGACCATCGACCCCGCAAAAAGAAACTTCACGTAGGGCACGACGATACGCGACGGGTCGTCGAGATCGATGCCCGACTCGCGGGCCTGCCATCCGCGGTAGTTCGCATACATCTCCACGATGCTGCCGCGGCGCGAGACGATGAGGTGACCGTAGACGGAATCGAATTCCTTGACGAAATCCTCCGCAAGAACGGGGCTGGCAATGGCGAGGGCGATCAGTGTGATGCGGACCATGAGCGGGTCATGAGAAGGATGAATGCCGTGAAGAACACCGCCGCCGTGACGGCCCAGCCGTGGAGGATGGCCGGCATCGGGAAATTGGGAATGAGGAACAGCGCCGTGAGAAAGACGCCCGCGATGTTGCCCACGGTGCTGACGCCGTAGAGCCGGCCGGCCGCGCGACCCGAACGGACCCCTGTCTCGGCGAGGAGTTCGATTGCGATCGGAGTGACACTCGAGAGCGTCACCACCGGAGGACCAAAAAGCGTGATGCATCCGAGGAGGAGCGCCGTGATGACGGAATCAAAATTCTGCTCGAGGCCCGCCAGCAATGGCTTGCGGACGATTTCGCCGAGCACGAGCGATGCGACGGCGATCGCACCGATTGCAATGACGGCGTTCCGGCGACGGGTCGCCGGCATCGCGCTCACCCAGCCTCCGAGAAAGGAGCCGGCGGTGAATGCCGCGAGAAAGGTGCTGATCAGCACCGACCAGACAATGTAGTCGCCGCCGAAGAACGGCGTGAGCACGCGCGACGCGACCTGCTGGTATCCCATGCTCAGGATGCCAAAGCAAAAGACGATGAGGAACAGGAGAAGGACTCGCACGGAACGGTTGGACGGGTAAGGGCTGGAATGCTCCGGGTCAAGCCGCGCCGGCCCCACCCTCAATTTCGCTGCCGGATGCGGCGTCGTTCCTGTGCCAGGAAAAGCGGAAGAAATCGGGATTCGATTTCCCGAAAGGCCGCCTCGATCCCCTGCGCCGCATAGATGCGGCCGATCTCGGCCTCAACGGCCGTGGGATTTCCGAACGCCGACAGAAACTGGTTCGAGGTAAATGCCGAAAGGCGTCCGCCGTCCATCGCGCCATGCTCGCGAAGGATCCACTCCCGTGCAAAGAGGCTCAGCACGGCGTCGCCGATCCATGCGTCGTTTCGAGTGGCTGCGTCGGGCTTTTTCGGCATCCCGGGAGGCTGAGAGCGAACGTCAGGCGTCGCAAGGGAGAAAGTCGGAGGGACTCTCAACCTGCGGTCTGCAAGCCGACCAGCCGCCGGGCGCTCGCGATGGTGTCGATTTCCGCCACGGTTTTGTCGTCTCGAATCCGCACGATGCGGGGAAAGCGCATGGCGAGGCCGCTCGCGTGTCGTTTGCTCGGATGGATCGAGTCAAACGCGACCTCGAGAATCACTTCGGGCCGGACCTCGAAGAGACGGCCTTTCTGGCCGGTGATCAGGGCGCGAAAACGTTCGGTCATTGCGGCAATCTCGGCATCGGTGAGACCGCTGTAGGCCTTGCCGATGACGGCGAGACCACCGTAGTCGTCGCGGACCGCAAACGTGTAGTCACTGAGGACCGCCTTGCGTTTGCCGTGGCCGTATTCGACCCCGACGACGACCACGTCGAGCGTTGCGAATGCCTTCTTCAGCTTGATCCAGGACATTCCACGGCGGCCGGGGGTGTATGGACTGTCGGGCGATTTCGCGATAAGGCCCTCGTTGTTGCGGGCGCGTGCGGCGTCGAATCCCGCATCGATTTCCTCGGCGGATGTCGCGCGTCCGATGGCAAGGGCGTGGATGGGATGTTGCAGGGAAAGACTGTCGAGATGGGCACGGCGCGCCGAGAGAGGTTCGCGAAAAATGGAGCGTCCATCGATCCAGAGCACGTCGAACGCGGCGAAGGTCACGGGCACCTCCTCCCGCATGAAGAGGTCGCGTTCCGTGCGGCCGAGCCGCTTCTGCAACTCAAAGAAGGGGAGCGCCCGGCCGTTCCGCCACGCCACAATCTCGCCATCCAGGACGAATTCCCCGCGTGCGGCGGAGGCGATCTCCGGAAAGGTTGCGGTGATGTCGCGAAGATCGCGGGAGTAGATCGCCGTGCGCCCGCCGGAACAATGAAGCTGGGCACGGATGCCATCGAGCTTGTCCTCGAGCCAGACCTCGGAGGCGCCGTCGGCGGTCATCCGTTGCCAGACGTCGACCGCGGTGGGTTCCGGACTTGCGAGCATCGATTTCACGGGTCGGAAGGGTTGCAACTCGACTTCGCGGAGCGTGCCTTTGCGGGCGTGCAAGGCCGTCTCCCCGGGATCGCCTGTCAGCATGTGCGCTTCGCGAACGGATTCCGAAGAGACATCGAACGCAGCGGCGATCGCCTCCTCGACCAGACCTTCCTTGAGACCGATTCGCAGGTCGCCGGTGAGAATTTTCACCAGCGTGCGCGCGTCCCTGGCATTCAGCCCGCGGAGTTGTTCCTCGAGGACCTCGGTCTTTTGGACCGGGCCCCGTGCAGCGTGGACGCCCTCGAAGAACTCGTGCACCTGCATGAGCGGCACTGCGCCGCGCACCGATTGATGAGCAAGCGCTTCTCCAGTCGTGAGCCCAATGTCGTTGTTCCGCCGGGAGATGGCCTGCAAGTCGGATGGCGTGAGCCCGGAAACCGCGAGCAGGGCGCGTCGAATGACCGCCCAGCCGAGATGCAGCGGGCGGGCGGCCGATTGCGCGAACGCCCGTCCCGTCAGCCACGTCGCGGCAAGCGGGAGGTCCTCATCGCTTAGCGACTGGAGGTAGGCGGCGAGCAGGCGGATCTTTGCGAGCTTGCCGGTGGATGAGGCGATTTCGTCGCAGAGCGCCGCGAATACGGAGAATCCGGTCGCCTCCGGAACGGAGGACGGCAGGTGTCGTCGTGGTGGGGGATTTGACGCGGCGATGGGAAGCTCGAGTTGATCGGCTCCGGTGAGAGCCCATGCTTCGACCCCGCGGGCGCGGAGATCCCGCGCAAACTCCCGCGCGAATCCATGGAGTGTGAGCACGCGCCTGGGAGCGACGAGTTCCACGTAGCGCAGGAGATCGTCGTAGTCGGCGTGGTCGGAGAGCGGAAATGCCGCGTCCACCTGCATGCGATGAATCGCGCCGGGATCCATCGCCCAGCCGGTGAGACTCGCGACACGACGGCGTGGAATTTTGCGAAGCGCGTTCGTGGCGCCCGGCGGGCAGATGACAACGCGCCCATCCACGTTCGATGCGTCGTATTTTTCGTAGGGTGGGAATTCGATGCCCATCGACTCGTAGATGCGCGACATGTTCCAGACGGCGCCGTGCAGCGCGATCGGCAGACCCGCGGCCGAGAGCGCGGCGAGAATTTCCTGCGACTTTCCGAGCGAGTAACCAAGAAGCACGGGTGTCATGTCGTCTTCGCGCGCTTCCAGACAGAATTTCACGACCCGGCCGATCACTTCATCCGTCGGAGGAAACACGTAGCGCGGCAGGCCGTAGGTTGTTTCCATAATGAGCGTGTCCGCCCGGGCGGGTTCGGCACGTTCACTGCTGAGGCCGGGGCGCAGCTTGAAGTCGCCGGTGTAGAGCAGGGAGCCGGAGTCGGTGCGGAGCAGGCATTGCGCGGAACCGAGCACGTGTCCGGCCGGCAGCAACTCGATCTCGAAATTTCGAAGCCGCTTCGGCTGGCGGAATGGCAGCACGATTTCGCGTCCGGCGGGGTCGCCCATGCGCGCGCGCATCAGCCGGGACGTGGCCTCGGTGAGGATCGTCTCGGTATGGCGCCCGGTGTGGTCGCTGTGCGCATGGGAGACGAACGCGAACTCCCGCGGTCCACGCGGGTCGAGCCAGAGCCCCAGCGCAGGCAGGTGCACGCCCTGTTCGTAGCGGACCTCGATCATCGTCCTCCCTTGTTCATCGTCGTTCCGACGGCGACCGGTTCCCCGATCCGGTAGGGCGGAGCAGGTGCGGAACGATGCACCTGCCCCGGATCACGATGATTTCACGGCACCGCATGGCCGCAATGCGCGGCGGGGTTTACACCGCGGTTTCCTCGTCCGGCGAGGCGGCTTTCACGGCATCGGAGGTGTCGACTTTTGCGGAGACCTTGTCCCAGAAGAATGCCGCGAAGATGACGAGAATCACGGCTGCCATTCCTGCTGGAAAGATCCAGTAGTTCTTCCACTCGGTCATCGCGGTGGAAATGAGCGACGGGTCGACTCCCTGCGGATACCCCTTGCCGAACATGCCGGTGAGGCTTTCGAGGAATGTCGGCGGAGGCTGATCGCCGAGAGCGCGCTTGATGTCCTCCATGAGGGCGGGTTGTGCCGCGGGGGCTGCACCGAAGGCACCGAAGGTGTTCGGCAGCGCGATGTTCGTGAACGGGAAATTTCCGCCGAATGCCATGCGGAATCCGAAGAACATTCCAACGCCTTGAGTGAGGAAAACGAGCAGCGATTGCGCCTGACCGCGAATCGCCGCAGGGGCCTTCTTGTCCGTGTAGATGAAGCCGGTGACGAAGAAAAAGTCGTAGCAGACGCCGTGAAGTGCGACGCCGAGGAGGAGCATCCATGCGACCTGGTCCGGAGCTCCGAACGCGAACAATGCATAGCGCAGGACCCATGCCGCCATGCCCACAAGGAGCATCACCTTCACCCCGAGTTTCCGGAAGAAGAACGGGATGAGGATCATGAAGAAGATCTCGGACATCTGGCCGAGCGTCATCGTCGAACCCGGCTCGCGGAAGCCCGCCGCGCCGAGGAACGCGGAGGTCTGGCCGTAGTAGTAGGCGAGCGGAATGCAGATCAGCGTCGAGCAGATCGCGAAGACCAGGAACGGAGGATTCTTGAGGAGCTTGAGCGCGTCGACCATCAGCAGCGATCCGAGATCGAGCGGCTTGTCCTTTGCCGGAGGCGGGGTGTGCGGCAGCGTGAAGCTGTAGAGGCCGAGCGCGAAGCTGGAGATCGCGCCGAGCCAGAAGATGTTCAACGACGCGGACCATCCCGCAGCGCCCAGCACGAGTCCGGCGACGATCCAGCCGATCGTCCCCCACACGCGGGCCTTCGGGAAATCCTCCTGCGCAAGGTGCGTGAACGTGATCGAGTTGCCGAGGCCGAGCGTCGGCATGTAGCAGAGCATGTAGGCGATCATCAGCCACACGACGAGACCACCGCTTTCCGCGCCGCGCGGAGCGATGATCGCCACCGCGGACATGATCGCCCCGCCGAGGAGCATGAGGATGCCCATGACCTTCTCGGAGGCGAACAGACGGTCCGCGATCAGGCCGAGAAACAGCGGGGCGATGATTGCGGCGATCGGAGCGCTTTCGTAGGCCCCGCCGACATAGTCGGCGAGGTTGTTGCTGCCCATGGCGAGGGCAAGGGTGACGAACCACGATCCCCAGGCAAAAAACTGGAGAAACATCATCACCGAAAGGCGCAGCGTGGCAGAGGATGGTCTGGGTGTAGTCATGGGGTGGAATCGACCCCAGCAGCCCAAACGAAAGCGCCGCCTCTGACAAGGCGAATGGCGGGACGAGTTGGATCAACGTGTTTTTGCGTCGGGGGCGCCCCCGACTTGGCAGGCGACGCGCGGAGGTTTCTAATCGCGCCATGAAACTCACCTACTTCGGACATTCCTGCTTCTCCGTTGAGATCGCTGGCAAGAAGCTCCTCTTCGATCCGTTCATCCGCGCGAACGATCTCGCGAAGTCGGTGGATGTCGACGCGATCCAGGCGGACTACATTCTGATTTCGCACGGACACTTCGATCACGTAGAAGACGCCGCGGCGATCGCGAAGCGAACGGGTGCGAAGCTGATCTCGAACTTTGAGATCGTGCAGTGGTTCGGAAACCAGGGCGTCACGAATGGCCACCCGATGAACCACGGCGGAGGTTTCGATTTCGAATTTGGCCGGGTGAAATACGTAAAGGCGGTCCATTCGAGCGTCCTCCCCGACGGGACGTATGGAGGAAATCCGGGCGGCTTCGTCGTGGATGCGGCCGAAGGTGCGTTCTACTACTCGGGCGACACGGCTCTGACGATGGACATGGAGCTGATCGGCGAGGAGTTCGATCTGCGCTTTGCCGTGCTTCCGGTCGGCGACAACTTCACGATGGGAGCCGCGGATGCCGCGAAGGCCGCTGGCTTCGTGGGAGTGAGCGAGGTGGTCGGAGTCCATTACGACACGTTTCCGCCGATCCGGATCGACCACGATGCGGCACGCGCGGTGTTCGAGAAGTCCGGATTGCAGCTGCACCTGCTCGACATCGGGGCGAGCCGCGATTTTTGACGCGACGTTTGAAGAGCCACGCCTAGACTCCGTGCCGTCCGCATGAAGATCGTCCAGCAACTCGCGCTGTTTCTGCACAACCGCCCCGGCACGCTGGCGGCGGTGTGCGATGCGCTGGCGGAGGCCAAGATCAATATCTACGGCATGAGCGTCGCCGACACGGTGGATCATGCGGTTGTGCGCATGGTGGTCAGCGACCCCCGCCGCGCGCTGCACATTTTCGAATCGCACGGAACGCTCGCTCTGGAGAGCGACGTGCTGATGATCGAAAACGAGAACCGTCCCGGCATGCTCTCGCGGATCGCGAAGGTGCTCGCCGAGAAAAGCATCAACATCGAGTATGCCTATCTCGCCTCCCTGCCAAGTGCGCGAAAGGGGCTGCTCATTCTGCGGCCGAGTGATGCGAAAAAGGCACTTCGGGCCCTGAAGGTCATCGGTTTTTAATTCCCGTTGTGCAACGTTGCGTCGCGCAGCGTGTCTAAGTTGACAGGCACTTTTGCCGAAGGATTATCTTTATATGCCAAACCGTTCCGTTTCCGTAATGCATGACGGCCCGTGGTCGGAGGACGCCGTCCGCGAGACGGTGGCACGACTTCATGCCGAGCTCGGCGGGCCTGCGAATGTCGCATTCGCATTCGTCACGCCTGACTACATCCCGCATCTTGCCGATTTCTGTGACACCGTGCGCGTGGACGGTCACGTTCTCGACGTGGCCGGATGCACCGGCAGCGGGATGACATTCAACGAGGTTGAGAAGGAGGGGGGCTCGGGTTTCACGCTGCTGGCGATCCGTTCCGACGAGACGAAATTTTTCATTCACGAACTCCCGAATGATCTCGTGGAGCGCGCGGACAGTCCGGATTTCTGGCGGCGGACGCTTCCCGAGGCAACCGGCTGGATCCTGCTTACGAATCCATTTGGATTCGGCGTCGACGACTGGCTTGTGGACTGGAATGCGGCATTTCCCGGCGTGCCCACCGTGGGCGGCCTTGCCAGCGGCGGTCGGGAGGCGGAGGAGATTGCGGTGTTTCTCAACGGCCGCGTGATCGATGGCGGCGTGCTCGTCGGGCTTTCCGGCGGTTCGCTGCGGTTGCTGCCGGTGGTCAGTCAGGGATGCCGGCCGATCGGCGAACCGCTCCCGGTGACGCGCGCAGAGGACAACGTGATCTTTGCGCTCGGCTCACGTCCGGCCTACCAGGCGCTCGAGACGGCCTTTCAGTCGCTTACCGAGAAGGAGCGTTCGCACGCGCAGGGTAATCTCTTCGCGGGTCTCGCGAACAATGAATACGTCGAGGAGTTTCGTCCCGGCGACTTCATGATTCGCAACATCCTTGGCGCGGATCCGGACTCGGGGGCCGTTGTTATTGCGGGCATTCCCCGGATTGGTCAGACCGTGCAGTATCAAATCCGGGACCGCCAGTCGGCCACGACCGATTTGCGTCGCGCTCTGGGGATGGCAACCTCATCCGGCAAGCCGGTGGGGTCCCTTCTTTTCTGCTGCACCGGCAGGGGCGCCGAGTTCTTCGGAGCGCCCGGTCACGACGCCGGCATGGTTGAGAATGTGCTCGGCGCGCATCCTTCCGCCGGACTTTTCTGCAACGGCGAAGTCGGACCGCTGGCCGGGCGAAACTGCGTGCACGGCTACACCGCGTCGTGCGCGATTTTCGTCGACGGGGATCGCTGACATGGCGGGAAGGAAATCGAAACTCCCGGCCGTCTTTCTTGTTCTCGCGCTGGCAGCAGCCGGAGGTGCCGCGTGGTATCTGCTCGGCGGACGTGGCAACGAGAATGGCGACGAGATCCCCGCGGCGCTCGTATCTTCCGTCCAGCGGCGCGATATCGAGACGAAGCTTCTGCTCTCGGGGGAAGTGATTCCCGCCTTTCAGGTCGAGGTGAAGCCCGAGGTCGGCGGCAAGATCAAATCCATCCATGTCGAGACCGGGCAGACCGTGAAAAAGGGCGATCTCCTCGTGGTGATCGACGACACGGATCTCCAGACCGAGAAAGCCTCGGCGCTGACCGACATCGAAGGGGCGCGCATCGCCGTGGAAAAGAATCGCGGAAACTACGAGCGAGCAAAGGCGCTCTACGACGAGAAGCTCATCAGCAAGGAGATCTTCGACAACCTCGAGGCCGACCTCCGCATTTCCGAGAACGCGCTCGAGAAGGCGCAGAGCCGGTTGCAGTCCGTCGAGGACCGCCTCAGCAAGACGCGGATCGTCGCACCCGCCGACGGCACGGTGCTCGAGATTCCGGTCGACGAGGGACTCGTGGTGACCGCCGCCGCGAGTGTGAACTCCGGCTCGGTGCTGATGACCTTTGCGAGCCTGACCCAGCTGCTGATCGACACGCACGTCAACCAGATGGACATCGGCAAGGTGAAGCCCGGGCAGGAGGTGATTGTGCAGATGCAGGGCGACGATCCCGAGCCCATCCGTGCGCGGATCAACTTTGTCGCTCCGCTGGCGACCGTGAAGAACAACATCAAGGGGTTCAAGGTCGAGGCCGTCATCGAGGACGACAGCGGCCGGCTGAAGCCGGGCATGTCCGTGAGCATGACGCTGCCGATCGGCGAGGCGCACGATGCATTGAGCGTGCCGGTAGCCGCCGTCTTCCACGAGAAGAACGAGCACGTCGTCTACGTCCGGACCCCCGGGGCGCGCACGCCGGATCGTCGCAAGGTCGAGGTAGGCATCTCCAATCTTGCCTTCGCCGAGATCAAGTCGGGCCTCAGCGAGGGCGAGGAGATCCTGCTCGTGGATCCGAAGCTCATGGACAACCGTTCCTGAACGCGTGACCCAGGTTTTCCTCGAGGACGTCCGGAAGTATTACACCCTCGGAGGGCAGGAAATCCGCGCGCTCGACGGCGTTTCGCTCAAAATCGAGGCCGGGGAGTTCGTGGCGATCATCGGTCCGAGCGGAAGCGGCAAGTCGACGCTGATGCATCTGCTCGGCTGTCTCGACACGCCGACGTCCGGCCGGATCGAGATTTGCGGGCATGACGTCGCGAAGGCCGATGCGAATCAACTGGCGGACATTCGCAACCGCGAAATTGGTTTCGTTTTCCAGTCGTTCAATCTGCTTCCGCGACTGAACGTCGTCGAAAACGTCGAGGTCCCCATGATTTATACCGGCGCTCCCGCGAGTGTTCGTCGCGCGCGGGCCCGGGAACTCGTGGAGAAGGTGGGACTTGGTGAGCGGATGAAAAACCGGCCGACCCAGCTCAGCGGCGGTCAATGTCAGCGCGTCGCCATTGCCCGTGCCCTCGTGAATGACCCGAAAATCGTTTTCGGTGACGAGCCGACGGGGAATCTCGACAGCCACACCGGTGAGTTGATCCTCCACATGTTCACCGAGCTGAACGCCGCGGGCCGCACGGTCGTTCTCGTCACGCACGATCCCGAGGTGGCGGCTGTCACGCATCGCGTCATCGAGATCCGCGATGGGAAGATCCGGCGGGAATACGATCCGCGCAAAACGCGAGGCGCTGCGTCGTGATGAATCCGCTCATCAGCTTTGAAACCGGCGTTCGCGAGATTCTCTCGCACAAATTCCGCAGCTTTCTCTCGATGCTGGGAATCATGCTCGGCGTGAGCAGTCTCGTAGCGACGCTCGCGCTCACGAGCGGCATCGAGCGGGGGACGCGGCAGTTCATGGAGCAGATGGGCGGCCTTGAGATGGTCCGGATCATCGACAAGGACATCTCCTCCGAGATGCTCGATTTCTGGAATCTTTCACCGGGTCGCACATTGCAGGACGCCTACGCAATTCAGGAATCCGTTCCGCTCGTGGCCTACGTTGCACCGGAGTTTGATGAAGGCATGCCCGTGTCGGCGGGGGACCGGACGATGCGCGTCCGTGTGCGTGGTGTCTGGCCGGAATACGTTGCCGCGACGGACAGCAAGATCGCCTTTGGCCGGGCGATTGCGGATCTCGATGTGCAGAGGGCCACGCGCGCCGCGGCGATCGGCTCCTCCGTCGCCGCCACGCTGTGGCCCGGAGTGCCGCCGGAAAAGGTGCTCGGACAGACGATCTTTTTGAAGCAGGTCCCCTTCGAGGTTGTTGGCATCTTCGAACTATACGAACGCGAAAGCGACCGAAAGGCGCGGGAACGCGAGAGGAGCGCCAGCCGCGCGCCGAACACGACGCAGCGCCGGTGGGATCCGTTTCGGTGGAAGAACGAGGCGGTCATCATTCCGCTGTCCACAATGTTCTATGAGTTTCAGTCCGGCCTGTTCCCGGACGACTCGCTCGAGACGGTGCGGCTTCGCGACTTCACGGTGCGCGTCTCGAATCTGGATCTCTTTCGTGAGGCGCTCGGGCAGATGAAGGCGACGCTCATGGCGACGCATCGAGGGGTGGATGACTTCGAATTCGAGACTCGGGAGGATTGGTTCGACAACATGAACGCAAGCATCCGCGCGACGCGCACCAGCGGCGGGCTGATTGCGGCGATCAGTCTCGTGGTCGGGGGAATCGGCATCGCGAACATCATGCTCGCGAGCATTACCGAGCGGGTTCGTGAGATCGGCATCCGGCTGGCCGTGGGAGCGAAAGCCCGCGACATCTTTTTGCAGATCATCATCGAGAGCGTGAGCATCGCAATTCTCGGCGGCATCCTCGGAGTGCTCGCCGGGCTTGGACTGATCGCCCTGCTGAACGTCGTGGCTCCGAGCGACAATACACCGTTTGTGACGGTGGGAAGCATCCTGCTCAGCGTCGCTTTTGCCGCGCTCGCCGGCGTCATTTCCGGAATCTATCCCGCGTTCAAGGCCTCGCGCCTGGATCCGATCCAGGCGCTGCGCTACGAGTGACACATCGGTGTCCGGGGCTCCTCCCGCCACCGACCCGGATTTCGCCGACGTCCGGGCATTGCGAGGCTATTCGAGCCGGATGCGGTTTCGTTCGAGAGTGGTGCCGGTGGCGCGGGCGTATTCCGCGATGGCGGTGAGGTGGTCGGTGAGGGCCTGGATCTCCGCAGTTTCGGCCTGGGCGAGGTTCCGCTGGAATTGCAGAACCTCGAAGGTCGTGGCTGTGCCGGCGGCGAGACGGGCCTGTCCGGCTTCGAGGGTCTCCTGTGCGAAGATGCGCGCGGCGCGCGTGGCCTCGATGCGTTTGCGGGCCGTTTCCACCTGCCCGGCGGCATTGTCGATCTCGACGTAGATCGCCTGCTCGAGCTGCTTGAGGGCAACGATCGACCGGGCCACTTCGAGTTTGGAAATCTCGAGATTCCCGGTGGCGGTGCGATTCGGGATTGGCATGCTGAAGTTCGCGCCGATCGCTGCGTCGAAACTACTCGGGACCTTCAACTCCGACACGCTTCCGCCGAGGGATGTGTCGAGCCCATTGAGTCCGAGGCTGGCGATGAGGTCGAGCTGGGGAAGTGCCTGGTTGCGCGTGAAGACGACGTTGATGTTCCGCTTTTGGATCTCGAGCAGCGCCTGCTGGAAATCGGGACGGAGTTGGAACGCGCGTTTGATGTCGGCATCCTTGTCGATCTTCACATCGAGGTCGAACGGCGGCGGAGCGATCGCCACCTCACGATCGAGGATCGTGCTGATGTCGTCCGTGACGAGCTGCTTGAGGAAGTTTTCGGTGTCCTTTACGACGCGCTCGGCGACGAGGACGAGTTCCTCCCGGGAGGCGACATCGGCCTGGGCCTGGATGACATCGAGCGGTGACATCACGCCGATCTCGGCGCGCCGCTGATTGTCGCGGAGCGTCTGTGCGGCGAGATCGCGCGACCGTCGCTCGACCTTGAGGTTCTCGATCGCGAAGTAGAGCGCGTTGTAGACGGAGACGGTGTCGGTCACCACGTCGATGATCCGCTGGCGCAGCGTCCATGCGGAAATCGACTGGTCCGCGCGCGCGATGCGAATCTGCGCGAGATTGACGTCGGTTCCGAAGTTGCGAAGCAACGGCTGAACTATCGACGCTCCGATAAATGTCTGGAAGCGTTCGTTGATGCGGCTGTTGGAATCGGTGTTGCGAGTGATGGAGCCCCCCAGGTCGTAGGCGAGGCCCCACGGCGTGAGGCCTGAAATTGTGGCATCGCCCATCATTCCGCTCGACCGTGCGAACCGGTCGGAATCCGGACTGTCCGGTGCGGCGGACTCGAATGTCGGATCCAGCGAGCGGAGGTCGCGGCGGTTCTCGTCGTAGGTGTAGGAAAGATCGAGTTTCGGATCGAACCGGCCCGACTCGCTGAGCTGTCGCGCCTTCGCGATGCGTGGATTGAATTCCTCGACCTTGATCTGGAAGTTCTTTGCCAGCGCCTGCTCGATGGCGCTCCGATAGGTCAGGTTGAGCGGCCCGGCTTCTGCGGCAAGACCGGTTGCGCAGATTGCCGCTGCGACCAGACAGCGGAGAATGCCGGAGGGTGGGGACGATGGGGACAAGACGCGCATCCGTGGTGGAATCCGTCATTGGAGCACGCTCCGGCGAATTGTAAATCCCCGGCCTGCCGGGCGGGGTGGTTTGGTGATCAGCACACGTCGTCGATCGCCCGGCGAATCGCGTCGACGGCCATGCGGAGCTGGTCGGCGGTCGTGCACAGCGGCGGCATGAGGACGATCGTGTCGAGGATCGGGCGGGTAAGGAGGCCGTATGCGCGGGCGGCCTCGCAGACGCGGGCTCCGCGCAATTCCGCCCACGGGTAGGGCGTCGTTTTGTCGGCGCCGATCTCGATGCCGGCGATGAAGCCGCATTGGCGGACGGCTCTCACGTGAGGATGTTCTGCGAGTCCGGCGAGCAGCGACTCGAGAAGCGCGATCTTTGGCTTCAGATTTTCGAGGACATTCTCCTCCTCGAAGATGTCGAGACTCGCCAGGGCGGCGGCGCAGCCGAGCGGATTTCCGGTGTAGCTGTGGCCGTAGTAGAACGTCTTCAACTCGTCGATGCGGCCGAGAAATTTCTCGAAGATCCGGTTCGTGGTGAGTGTGGCGGCGAGCGGCAGATAGCCGCCGGTGAGTCCCTTCGCAAGGCAGAGGAAATCGGGGAACACGCGTTCCTGTTCGCAGGCGAACATCGTGCCCGTTCGGCCGAATCCGGTGAGCACCTCGTCGAGGATGAGGTGGATGCCATTCAGGTCGCACCATGCGCTGAGTTCGCGAAGCATGCCCGGGGGCCACAGGCGAATGCCGGCCGCGCCCTGGACGAGCGGCTCGATGATGACGGCGGCGATCGTTTCCGGCGAAGACACGGATGGCAGCTCGTCGACGGAGGCGATCCGCTCGACGGGAAAGTGCATGCGCTCGAATCGACCATGGAACCCGGCGATGCCGCCCACGCTGGATGCCCCGGCGGTGTCGCCGTGGTAGGCGCGATCGAAGGCGAGGAAGCGGTTGCGTTCGGGGCGGCCGGAGAGCTGCCAGTATTGCACCGACATTTTCAGTGCGGCCTCGATCGCGGTGGATCCGTCGTCGGAGAAAAACACGCGGTCGAGCGTGCCTCGACGAAAATGACCACAGAGCCGTTGTGCGAGCTGTGCTGCCGGGGCGTTCGTGCTGCCGAGAAAGGAAACGTGTGCGACGCGGTCGAGTTGTTCGCGGATGGCGGCGTTGATTTTCGGGTGGTTGTGGCCGTGGATGTTCGTCCAGATCGACGAGTTGCCATCGAGGTATTCGCGGCCCCTGCTGTCGCGCAGGATTGCTTCGTGACCCTCGACCAGGACAAGCGGCTCATGCGCGGGATCGCACCACGCCTGCATCTGCGTGAACGGGTGCCAGATGTGCTGCTTGTCTGCGGCGACGAGCGCGTCGGTGTCGTAGGGCATGAGGAAATCTTGAACACGGGAACCAAGGAAAGGGAGAAGGAACCTCGAACTTGCGTGATCCGTGCCTGCCTGGAAGACGCGCGGACGGGGGAGATTGTTCTGCATTTGTGCCGCGGACGAATGATCGGAGCCTGGGATTTCCTCCCGGCTCAAGAATGCGAAACGATTCCGGCACGTTCGTCCGGTCGTGTTGCGGCCCGGATACTGCTTCCCCTGCCGAGATGTTTTGGATTGCCAACCTCAAGGGAGTTTTCTTTTCCGACTGGCGCCTCCCGGGGATGGCCCTGGCTGTTTTCCTCGCCCTGTCGTCCGTCGGGTCGGGTGCGGTCGATGTTGCGGACGCGGCGACGCATGTCGGGGAAACGGTGACCGTTCGTGGCGAGGTGGCGCAGATATCGACGATTGAATCGGGGATGGTGTTCCTGAATTTCGGCGCGCCACATCCGAAGTCGATCTTTACGGTCGTGGCCCGACCCGGATTTGAGGGAATCGACGATTGGTCGATTTTCGAGGGGAAGGAGGTGGAGGTGACCGGGACGGTCGAACTCCACAAGGAGAAGCCGCAGATTGTTTTGCGGAGTGCCTCCGAAATTCGGATCGCTGAGGAGGGATCGTCATCGGCATCCGCGGATGGCGGACGCTCCCTCCCGGAGAGCCCGGGGGAATTTCAGGTGCAGCTGACTCCGGAGGAACAACGACTGGCGGGGACCTCACCGGGCGGCGTCTTGCCTACGGAAGCCACGATGGCGCTGATGTTGCCCCGGAACTTCGATCCCTCGAAGCGCCACAAGGTGCTGGTTGTCTTTCCCACGGATGACAATGGAGGTGCCCATGTGAAGGCACTGCCACGCTTTGGGCAAATCGCGAACGAAGCGGGTTGGGTGGCGATGGCGGCCAACGGGCCGGTGCTGGAGAAGAATCTGACTCCGCAGTGGAATGCCGCGATGGTCCTCGCCGGACTGCGCGAACTCGAAAGTAGGTATCCAGGTGCGAAGGAATGGGAATTTTACACGGGCGGGAACTCCGGAGGGGCGGCGCGGGCCTCCATGATGACTGCGCCGATGATCGCCGGTGGCTATGCGGTGAACGGCGTGTTCATGGGAGGCGCCGGGGGCGAGCGATTTTCGACGGGTGCCGGGCTTTTTCCGAGATCGCGGACCGGCATTCGGAAGCTCGCGGTATTTCTCTCGCACGGCTCGGAAGATCATCTCGTTTCGGTGGCGCAGTCGGAGGCGAACGCGAATGCCATCAAAGCGCTGGGAATCCGGAACGTGAGGCAGGACCGCTACGAGGGCGGGCACGGAATGAACGACGACAGCCTGCGCAAGGCGCTGGAGTGGTTCGACGGGAAGCCGGTGCCGTGAGCGGGTGACTTCCGACGCTCCGAGACGTGATTCGCTGTTCGGAAAAAGGATTTCGGCAAACGGGGAAGCTGGTAGCGTGCGGCACGTGAATCCCCTGGCGAAGATTTTCGTCTACGTGTGCGCGGTCGTTCTGATCGCGGCCCTTCTTGCGCCGCCGGTTTACTGGATCGCCCAGGCGTTGGGGGAACGGGATGTCCTGCCTGCGCTGGCCGCGTTCCCGTTTTTCCGGTTCTTCAGTCGCATCGCGCAGATCACGGCGCTTGTCCTGCTCTGGCCGCTGATTCGATCGCTACGAATCGGCGGGATGCGCGAGCTGGGAATCGAGCGGAATCCAAACTTTCGCCGTGATCTGCTGGCGGGTCTGGGGCTCGCGCTGCTCGGCATGGGCGCCAGCTCGGTGATGGCGCTGCTGCCGCTCGTTGCGCTGGCGATCGGATATTTTGCATTCGAGATCTACAAGCCACGGGACGAGTGGAAGGTGTTTGGATTTCTCCGCGTCATCGGGACTGCCGCGGTCGTTGGCACGGTGGAGGAGTTTCTGTTTCGGGGGGTGTTGCTCGGGCTGGCGATCCGATACATCGGGCGTCTCCCGGGACTTCTGGTGATCTCGTTCGTGTTCTCGATCGTCCATTTCATCAAGCCCCGCGGTATGATCGAGGATGTGCACTGGTGGAGCGGGTTCGAGCTGCTCGGCACGGCGTTTGCCAGCCCGGACGGGCCAGGGGTCCTGCTCGCGGGGGCGACTGCCCTTTTCGTGATCGGCTGGATCCTGGGAGCGGTCACGATGCGGACGCGCTCGCTGGCCCTGGCGATTGGACTGCATGCAGGGTGGGTGCTGGGGCAGCAAACGATCAATCTGCTCGGGAAATACCGCGTGAAGCCGCCGGATGCGCTGCTGCCGTGGGTGGGCCCCAATGTTGTGAGTGGAATGGTGCCGACGGGAGTCGTGCCAATGACGGCATTGCTTGTGACCGGCGCGCTGGTCTGGTGGTATCTCGCGTGTGGACGCACTGCGCCTGCTCCGACCGCCGATCGAAGCGCTGGCTGACCTCCTGTATCCGCCGCATTGCGTGAATTGCGGCGTGCGGCAGGCTCCCGACGTCTGGCTGTGCGGCCGCTGCTCGAAGGATCTGCCCCGAATTCGCGGCCCTCGCTGCGAAGTGTGCTGCCGTCCGTTCGACGGCATGCTGGATGCGTTCGTCTGTCCGAACTGCCAGGGCCACGCGCTGCATCTCGACTTTGCGATCGCGCCGATGCGGTGCGCCGGAGTCGTCCGGGAATTGATTCACCGGTTCAAATACGGCCGGGAGTTTCACCTGCGGCGCGTGCTTGGGGAGTGGCTCTGCGAGGCTCTGGATGACCGCCGTATTGCGGACATGGAGGCATTCGCCCTGGTTCCGGTGCCGCTTCATCCGGCGCGACGCCGCGAGAGGCAGTTCAATCAGTCGGAGGCGCTGGCGGAATGGGCTTCTCGCCGGAGAAAGGTCCCGCTGGCCACGCCCCTGAAGCGAATCCGCCATACGGTGACGCAGACGCAGTTCGACCGGAAGAGCCGGATGCGGAACTTGCGCGGGGCATTCGCTTTGCGCCACAATGCCCGGGTGAAAGATCAATCCTTCCTGCTGGTCGACGACGTGCTCACGACCGGCTCGACGCTGGACGAGTGCGCACGGGTCCTGCTCGAGGGCGGCGCACGGAGCGTGCGCGCCATCATTGTTGCGCGAGGATAACTCATGGCCATTTTTCGCAAACCCGTTCTCAAGGCGCTCACCGGCAGGAGTCGCGAAATGCCCGAAGGGCTCTGGACCAAGTGCCCTTCGTGCGGCGAGGTCATTCACAACCTCGCCCTCGATGAAAACCTCCGCGTCTGCCCGAAGTGCGACCACCATTTTCCGCTCGGCTCGAAGGAGCGCATCGCCTCGCTCGTGGATGACGGGACATTCGAGGAAACCGACGCGGATCTCGTCTCCGTCGACACGCTGAAGTTCAAGGGCGTCGCGACCTACGAGGACCGGTTGAAGAGCTACCGTGCGAAGACGGGACTCAAGGATGCGGTGATCACCGGAACCGCAAAGATCGGCGGGCGCCCGGTGTCGCTCGCGGTGATGGATTTTACTTTCCTCGCCGCAACGATGGGCTCCGTGGTAGGCGAGAAGATCACACGCGCGATCGAACTCGCAACGAAGAAGAAGATGCCGGTCATCATTGTCTGCGCCTCCGGTGGGGCGCGGATGTATGAGGGCATGCTCAGCCTCATGCAGATGGCGAAGACCAGCGGTGCGCTGGCGCGTCACGCCGATGCGAAACTTCCCTACATCACCGTGCTCACCAATCCCACCACCGCCGGAGTCATGGCGAGCTATGCCTCCCTCGGCGATGTGATCCTCGCGGAGCCGAAGAGCATGATCGGCTTTGCCGGTCCGCGTGTGATCAAGGAGACGACGCACCAGGAGCTGCCTCCCGGATTTCAGACCGCCGAGTTTCTCGAGAAGCACGGGCTGGTGGACCATATCGTCCATCGAGCGAAGCTGCGCAGCCTGCTCGTGCAGTTGCTCGGCTACCTTTCGCCCGGGAAAAAATGAATCCCTCCGAAGCGCTGGAGTGGCTGTATTCCACCCAGCTGTTCGGCATCAAGCTCGGGCTCGAAAACACGCGCCGGCTTCTCGCCGCGGTCGGTCATCCGGAGGAGCAATGCCGGTTCCTGCACGTCGCGGGAACCAATGGCAAGGGATCGGTCTGCGCGATGCTCGACTCCATTCTCCGGGCGGCAGGACATCGCACCGGCCTCTACACGTCGCCGCACCTCGTCGATTTTCGAGAGCGGATTCGCGTGAATGGCGTGGAAATTCCCGAGTCTGCCATGGCGCGGATTCTCACGCAGCTTCGCGATTGCACGAGCGAGTGGTCGCACGCGCCGACGTTCTTCGAACTGGCGACGGTGCTTGCGCTGCGGCATTTCGCGGATGAAGGCGCGGAGTTCGTCGTGCTCGAAACGGGCATGGGCGGCCGTCTCGACGCAACCAACGCGGTAACGCCGATCGTTTCCGTGCTGACGCCGATCGCGATGGATCATTCCCAATGGCTCGGAGGCACGCTCGAGGCCATCGCTGCGGAGAAGGCGGGGATTCTGAAATCGGGTGTGCCTGCGGTAAGCGCGAGGCAGGAAGCGGAGGTATCCGCTGTGATCGAGGATCGCGCCGCGCAGATTGGTGCCCCCTTGCAGATCGTCGATGCACCCATTCCTGAGGACTGGTCCGTCAGACTCGCGGGATCGCATCAGCGCGCGAATGCAGCACTCGCCGTGGCGACGATTCGGGCGGCGAAGATTGATGTTCCTGTTTCAGCAATGGAGCATGGACTCGCGCGCGTGGAATGGGCCGGGAGATTTCAACGTGTGGGAAACTTCGTGCTCGATGGAGGACACAATCCGCACGCTGCCGAGCGGCTCGTCGCCACGTGGCGCGAGGTGTTTGGTGATCAAAAAGCAACGGTGATCTTTGGTGCGCTCGAGGACAAAGACTACGCGACAATGCTGCGGCTGCTCGGCGCGATCGCGAAAGAGATCTGGGTCGTGCCCGTGAAAAGCATGCGCTCCACCGAAGTTTCCGCGATCGAACGCGCATCTCCGGTGGAGACGCGGGCATTTCCGGACCTCCGCGATGCATTGGCGGAAGCCGGAGCCCTCGACGAACCATTGCTGATCACTGGATCGTTATTCCTCGTAGGCGAGGCGCTGGAAATCCTCCGTCCGGACGACTTTATTCCGGGAGGACGAAGCTCCTACTGAGCCCACGGTTCGGCGGAAGTCTGACCTTTCAGGAGTGTCGCGGGGTCCGAACTCAGGCCCCCCGGAGCATCCGGATTTCCGCCGCGCGGTCGGTGGCGCGGAAGACGGAGGTTCCGGCGACGAGCAGGTTTGCGCCGGCCTCGATGGACATGCGGGCGGTTTCGGGATTGATGCCGCCATCGACTTCGATGCCGAAATCCAGCGCCTGCCGGTCGCGCCATGAAGCACCCTGCCTCACCTTTTCCATCATCTCCGGAATGAATGATTGACCGCCGAAGCCCGGATTTACGGTCATCACGAGGAGGATGTCGAACTGTCCGAGGAACGGCTCGATGACGGCGATGTCAGTCGGCGGACTGATGGCGAGCCCGGCCTTGCACCCGGCATCGCGAATGGCACGGAGCGTCTTCGAGACGTCGTGGTCGGCTTCCACATGAACGCTGATCGACGAGGCGACGTTCGTGAAGCGCGGGAAATAATGGTCGGGCCGCGTGACCATGAGGTGCACGTCGAGCGGGAGCGACGTATGGCGGGACACGGCTTCCACGAACGCCGGACCAAACGAAATGTTGTCCACGAAATGCCCGTCCATCACATCGCAATGCACCCAGTCTGCGCCTGCAGCGGCGAGGGATTCGGTCTCTGCGCCGACCTTGGCAAAGTCACTGGCGAGGATGGATGGGGCGACGAGAATCTTGCGGGCGTTCATCGGATCGCGGGCATTGTCGGAGATTCGGCGGGCGACGGAAAGGGTTTATGCGAGGCCGCCAAGGCGCAGGACGAGACCGGCGGCGGCTCCGAGAGCGACGATCCAGAGGATGTCGAGTTTCGTGCGGATGAGGAGAAGAAGAAACACGACGGAAAGCGCGAGAGGGGTGGCCTGGAACGAGCCGGGTTGCGGAACGACGACGTGCCATGCAAACCACACGGAAAGATTCAGGATGACGCCGACCACCGCGGCGGTGACGGCGGTGAGCGCGGCATTCCAATGTTTGCTGCCGCGACCGGCCTCGATGAACGGTCCGCCGACGAAGATGAAAAGGAAACCCGGGATGAAGGTGACCCAGCTCGTGAGTGCCGCTGCGAGCATCGCAGTGAGAAGGGGAGGTAACGCACCTGGGGCGTTCCATCCTCCCAGAAATCCGACGAACTGCAGCACGAGGATGAGCGGGCCGGGCGTCGTTTCCGCGAGGGCGAGGCCGTCCATCGTCTGCGTGGCGGTGAGCCAGCCATGCGTTTCGACCGCTTGCTGTGCGACGTAGGGGAGCACGGCGTAGGCTCCCCCGAATGTCACCAGCGCCGCCTTGCTGAAAAAGAGGCCTTCCGTGGTGAGGACGTTGTTGCGTCCGAAAATTGCCCAGCACGCAGCGACCGGTGCGAGCCACACGAGGGTCCAGACGGCGGCGGTTCCGACGGCTCGTGGCAGGCTGGGACGACCAAACAGCGAAGCTGCGGAATCGTCGACCACGCAGGGCGACTCATCAAATGCCGAGCCTCCAGACGGGCGCGTGGCGCCGAATGGACCCGGAAACCAATGTCCACCGGCGAGTCCGAGAACCGCTGCCAGCAGGACGATGAGGGGAAACGGGACGCTGAAAAAGAAAATGGCGACGAACGCCGCCGCGGAGATTGCCCACATCGTGCCGTTTCGCAGCGCCTTTCGCCCGATCCGCAGCACTGCAGCGGCGACGATCGCCATCACCGCGGGTTTCAGGCCGTAGAACGCAGCGTCGACCGCCGGGACGCTGCCGTAGAGCACGTAGACGACGCTGATGATTCCCATCAACAGGGCTCCGGGAAGGACGAAGAGAACGCCGGCGATGATGCCACCCCACACGCGATGCAAAAGCCAGCCGGTGTAGATGGCGAGTTGCTGTGCCTCTGGTCCGGGGAGCAGCATGCAATAGTTCAGCGCGTGGAGAAACCGGCTGTCGCTGATCCAGCGGCGTCGCTCGACCAGCTCGCGATGCATGAGGGCAATCTGTCCGGCCGGACCGCCGAAGCTCAGCAGGCCGACCTTGATCCAGACGCGCAGTGCCTCGGCGAAGGACGGATGCGGAGGTCGTCCCCCGACTGGCGCTACGCCGTAGTCGCCACGGCCGTCCATGTGAACTCCCCGAAATGTGCCTGCGCGTGCCGGGCGATCGCGGCGGCGGCTTCCCCGGACTCGCACACGCCGAACATCGTGGAGCCGGAGCCCGACATCATTGCGACATGGCAGCCGGGTTGCTCGCGCAGCCACGCGCGGATGACTGGCAGAAGCAGAAACTTCTCGAAGACGGGTTTCTCGAGATCGTTCACGAACTCAAAATCCATCCAGGACTGCGGCGACAGATCCACGGACGGCAGCCCCGTCGCGGTGGACCACTGCCGGTAGGCCCAGGGGGTGGAAACTCCGAAAGGTGGCTTGATCAGGACGAGGTGAAGCGGCGGCGCCGGTGGTGCGGGTTCAACGACCTCGCCCCGGCCTCGCACGATTGCGCGTTGCCGACGGATGAAGAATGGCACGTCGGATCCGATGCGTGCCGCGATTTCCTCGAGCCCTGTGGTGCCGAGGTTTGTCTCAAAGATGGAGTCCAGTGCGAGGAGGACCGCCGCCGCGTCGCTGCTGCCTCCACCGAGTCCGGCGCCGGAGGGGATGTGTTTCGTGATGAAGATGTCGGCGAAAAACCGAACGCCGGTCTGCGCGTGAAACTGCCGGGCTGCGACAGCGGCGAGATTGGAATCATCCTGCGGGATGGCCGGATCGTCGCAACGCACCTTCACGCCCTGGCCGAGCGACGTTTCGATCGTGATCTCGTCGGCCAGCGAGATCGGCGCAATGACGGACTCGATCTCGTGAAACCCATCCGGCCGCCTGCCGAGGATACGGAGCGAAAGGTTGACTTTCGCAGGGGCACGCAGCTTCATCGGGCGCGCATCCTCGACCAATGCAGACTCCCGCTAAAGAAAAAATCATTGTGGCACTCGACGTCCCTGACCGCCGTGCGGCGGATGCCGTGCTGGACGAACTCTCCGGCGTCGCCACGTGGTGCAAGATCGGAATGCAGCTTTTCACGAGCGAGGGGCCGGATGTCGTCCGTGCCGCGCGGGACCGGGGGTGGAAGGTTTTTCTCGATCTGAAGTTTCACGATATTCCGAACACCGTGGCCTCGGGTGTCCGGTCGGCTTGTTCAGTCGGTGTGGACATGCTGACGATCCACCTGAGCGGAGGTCCGGAGATGATTCGCGCGGCCGTGGATGCGGCGACGGATTGCACCGTGCTCGGGGTCACCGTGCTGACGAGCAGCACCGCGGACACGCTTGCCGCCGTCGGGATCGATCGCGAGCCTGCGGAATGGGTGCCGCAACTCGCGAAAGTGGGCGCGGAGTGCGGCATAGGCGGAATCGTTTGCAGTCCGCTGGAAATTGGTGCCGTTCGCGCTGCGGTTGGACCGGCGGTGAAGATCGTCACTCCCGGTGTGCGGCCTGCGGGCGCGGATGCGGGCGACCAAAAGCGGATTCTCACTCCGGCCGAGGCGATTGCCGCGGGCGCGGATTTTCTCGTCATCGGACGACCGATTCTCGCTGCCGCCGATCGCGCGGAGGCCTTTGCGGCCATCGTGGCGGAGTGCGGGTAGAGTCCGGTCAATCCGGACCGAAGACGTCGGCGTCCTTGTAACGCTTCCCTAGCGAAAGGCAGTGGAGATCGCCGGCGGAGCGGAAGAGCGTGAGATTGTCGAATTCCGCTTCCCGCAACCACGAAATCAGTCCGGCCTCGAACGCCGCGAGGTAGCGGGCATGCGCCTCCGGCCGGGCGAGGTAGCATTTGTTGAACGCGGAGAGCAGGAATTTCAGCGAACCCGCGCGAACCGCATCGAAAACGCCGAGCGTCACCTCGGGGTAGCGTTCCGAATAGAAGTCATCGACACAGACGAGCCCGTCGGCGTGCAGCACGGATTCCGCGAGTGCGATTTCCCGGCGCACGAAATCCGCGGTGTGCCGGCCGTCGACATGAAAGAACCGCGGGGCACCCGCTGCGGCGACCGCCTCGCGGGCCGCGGGGGAATCGGAGCTATTCGCAACGAACGTATATCGGCACTGCGGTGCGATTCGCGACATGCGGTCCGCGATTTCCGGGGATTGGAAGGGATCCACGAGGAGCAAAGGCTCGTCCGGACCGAGCAATGCGCCGAGCAGTGCGGCCGAGCGGCCTTGAAACACACCGATCTCGATCGCGCCGCCGCGAATGCCCATCCGTGCCTGCTCATTGAAAAGAAACGCCCAGACGAGCGCCTGCTTGCGGTTTAGAAAGCCGGGAATTTCGCCGATCTCGCGGTTGAACAGGCGGAGCAGGGAGCGGACGTCCATTGGGACCGAGAGAAATGGCGGCTGTCGCGCAGGGGGTCAAGCGGTCAGATGCCGTCGCTTCTAATCCTGGATGAACAGGAAGTAACGTTTGTCGTTTTTGGCGCGGAGTTCGCCGGAGTCGAGTGCGGGCTTTACGTCTCCGACTTCCTCGAAAAAGCCGCGTGCGGTGCGATCGGACATCAGGATGGCCATTGGCTCGCCGGCCTTCCATGCGCGGAAGGCGTCGCCCTTGTCGGTGAAACGCAGCACGTCGAGGTAGAGAAGAAGTCCTTCGTCGCGGACGCGCGGCAGGGCGATCGTGTCGAAACCCCGGGCGGCGGCGGTCTCGCGGGCGGTCTTTGCAAATTCGACCAGAGCGGGTGTCCGCTCGTGGTAGCTGAGCGGAACGAGTCCGATGAAATATCCACCTGCGAAGAGAAATCCACCCGCCAGAGCAGCTCCGGAGGCAATGCGGATCCGCCGGTCGTTCCACACGAGCGAAAGCCAGTCCACGAGAAGCAGGCAGAGTGGCGGAATGACCGGATAAACTCGGTCAACGCGTTTTGCGGGAATGAGCGTCATCGCAAGCAGACCGCCGAAGGTCCACAGGACGAGCCAGAGTGTGGCCGGGCGGTCGCGAAGGTGCCTGCGAACGGCGGGGAATGCGATCGGAAGTGCGAGGACGAGCCAGCTCCATGGAGCGAACTTGTGCAGGAGGTGTGGAAAATAGAACCAGAACGGTTGTGGCCGTTCGTCGTCGCGTGCGCCTTCCTGGAAGCGCGAGAGGAACTCACGATTTACGACGTCGTCGTAAAATCCCTCTTTCATCATCAGCGCGGCGGCACCCCATGCGATGAAAAGTCCGAGCGGAAGCAGCCATGTCCACCAGCCGCTCCAGGCAAGGCGGCGGTTCTTCGCGTCGAGCACGATGAATGCGACGAGGCCGGGAAGGAGAAACGCGTAGATAACCGGCCCTTTC
This sequence comes from uncultured Spartobacteria bacterium, assembly GCA_937901895.1. Taxonomy (GTDB): domain Bacteria; phylum Verrucomicrobiota; class Verrucomicrobiia; order Chthoniobacterales; family JAATET01; genus JAATET01. The sequence goes on from CALGTD010000161.1 coordinate 56,855, forward strand.
GTCATGAGTGCGGCAACCTGGATCGCGCAGAATGCCCAGCGTTCGGGTGTGGTCCACGGCGCACCCGCACGGAGTTTCCGCCAGATCATCCAGCCGGACAGGAAGATGAAAAACCCGAGCATCATGTCCGTGCGGACGAGGGTGGCGAGGCGCGGAGTGAGGAGGTTCAATCCAAACGCGGCGGCGGCAAGGACGGCGCCGGGTTCTCCGAGAATCGCGCGGCCGGCGCGGACGAGAATGCCGAGAATCGCCAGCGCGCAGATCAGGGAGGGCAGCCGCCACGCAAGATCCCAGGGGAGTCCTGCCAGTCGCAGGGCGGCGGAAACCCAGCCCATGAGCGGCGGCTTCGACGCGGATGCGCCCTGCGGCGTTTGCTGGAACCACATGTCGCCGGTCTTCACGATCTCGTAGGCAACGTAGGCCTGCTTGGCCTGGTCGTAGTTGTCGAGATGCCAGGGCAGGTTCGCGATGACAAAAATCAGCGCGAGGAATGCGAGAAGCGCCGGAAGAACGAACGGCTTCCCGGGCAGGGCGGCGAGGAAATCCGCGAGCCGTTTCACGCGGCGGGTTTGCGTTTTCGGAGCATCGCGATCGCGCGGGCGGCGATGGCGTCGCCGTCACGCTTTGCAATCCTCCACACAATCCATGCGACGACGATGGCGAGGACCGTCGCCACGACGACATCGGAAAGGTAATGTGCGCCGAGGGCCATGCGCGACCATGCCACCGCGCCGGCGGCAAGCATCGCAAGGACGCCGAGCAGCGGCCGCGCAAAAAGGAGAACTGCGGCGAATCCGACGGCCGTTGCGGTGTGGCCGGAGGGAAACGAGTTGTATTTCGAGTTTCCGATCGTGAACCCGCCGTTGTGAAACGGGCCATAGAAGCCCTTCGCGATGTCTTCGGTATCGCGCGGACGCACGCGTCCCGTCGTGAGACGTGAGGTATTTGCGAGGATGCCCGCAACAGTCGATGCGATCATCGCGGCGATGAGGATGCGCTTCCATTCGCGGCTGTTTCGTTTCCACGCCACGAGCAGGCCGAGACCGCCAAGCAGCATGAGCTCGGGCCAGTCGCCGTATTTGCTGATCGCCCCGAGGACCTGAGCCTCGGTGGATTTCTTCCACCCCTTGCCCTGGGCGGTGAGCATTTCCGCCCGCGCCCAGTCATCGAGCACGAACGCGGACGCGATCGCCAGGATGGCGAGCAGTGCGACGACGAAGGCGATCGCTTTGGAAACGGCGGGTGACATCGCGATCAGACAAGCGAAGAATCGGATTTCGCGCGAGCGAATCCCGGCAGGCGGCTTTTTGGGATTGGCCGCGGCAGGGTGGTTTCCTAAAACCCCCGCGAACCATGAGGAAATGGATTTTGTTCGCAATGGCTGCCGCCGTGCTCGGCGGAACGGGGTGCTCGGTGATCGAGCGCGAGCAACGTCCGTCGCAAAGTGTGCCGCGGCGAACGATGGCGGTCTCCGCCCCGCCCGTCTCGACGGTCGCGAATTCGCGAATGGGCGAGGGGCCGATTTGGCCGCTCACGGCGCCCCAAATCTATGCGCAATCAGCGATCCTTATTGATGCGGAGACCGGGGAAACCCTCTACGAAAAAAATGCGGACCAGCGCCGCCAGGTCGCCAGCACACAGAAGATTCTTACCGCGCTGCTCATCGCCGAGCGGGGCGGATTGGACGAACTGGTGACAGTGACCGCATCGGATGTGGCGGTCGAGCCGACAAACGCCGGCATGCGGGCCGGGCAGAGATACCCGCGCCGCCAGCTGCTAGCGGCGATGCTCGTGAAGAGCTGCAACGACGCCGCTACCGCGCTCGGCAGGGACTACGCGGGCAGCGTCGAGGGTTTTGCACGGGCGATGAACGCCCGGGCGCAATCGCTCGGGGCGCTTTCCAGCCATTTTGTGAATCCGAGCGGACTTCCGGGGCCGCAGTATTCCACCGCCCGTGACATGGCGCGTATTGCCTACCGGGCGTGGAGAAATCCGACGATTCGCTCGATCACGCGCCTGCCGGGATACCAGTTCGTTTTTACCAATGGCCGCACGAAGTATCTGGAGTCCACCAACAAGATGCTCGGCAGGGTGCCGGGCGTGGATGGCATGAAAACCGGATTCACCAATGCGGCGGGTCGCTGCCTCATTACGAGTGCGACGATCAACGGGCGCAGCTACATCCTCGTGCAGCTGGGAAGCAAGACGAGCTACATCTTCACGGATGCCGAGCGGATGCTCTCCTGGGCGGCATCGACACGACGCGGCGTCTTCGCAGCGAACTAGGCCGGGTTCCGGAGTCCGGCGTTCCTTCCTGCGCACTGGAGAAATTTTCCAATCCGCAGAGGCCGGCATTTGCGTTATGTCGGGGGGTGTCACACGACGGCACGCCCGTTGAAGCCGGATGAAAACCCACCTCGTGTTTGCAGTGATGACCATCGCCCTGCTGGCGTTCGTCATTTCGCAGAGCGATCGCAAGACACTGGGTTTCGACATGGTCGTCGCGCAGGCCGAGCGGCTTGCCAGCGAGCCGTATGAACCGCCGCAGCCCATCCCGCCCAAAGTGCTGCGC
>CALGTD010000162.1 GCA_937901895.1 uncultured Spartobacteria bacterium
TCCTTCAATAGGGTTGCTGACGACGCGTCGCAGGAGATCGAATGGTCGACACATTCGCCGGATCTCAAATGGCAAACGTCAGGGAATGCATTGACGGAAATCGCTAGGGGGCCGTGTCCGGAAACTCGCTGCCGAATGCCTGCGATTGATGGACCGGTGCCGACGAGACGGTCGTCTCGGTGCTATCGGCTGTGCTTTGCCGCGAGGTCGTCCAGAAACTCGGAGCCTGGTTCGACGCCCGACAGTAGCAGGCGGTCGCGGGCGCGCGTCGCCGCGACGTATAGCAGGTGGCGCTCGGTTTCCTGGACAGCTTCAAGGTCGTTGATGTCCCCGATACCGATCAAGCGGCGTGAATCGGGCAGAACGTCTTCGTCGAGAGCCATCACCGCCACAACGCGAAACTCGAGACCCTTGGCATCATGCATCGTTAAGATGACGGGCTGAATGCCCGCGGCGTCTGCCGCTGCTGTGGCGCGCCTCATCAGGTGCTCGCTCCGGACTAGGATCGCGATCTCGCCCTCGGGCACTCGCTCGCAAATGCTCCCTTTCAACCATTGGGAAACAGCCGAGATTTCCTCCTCAGCATCGCCAAGCAGCATCACGCTCGGCTCCGGGCCATCGAACACTGAAACCGTGCCGCGTCGGCTCTCTTCTATGCCGTCTTGATCCACGATTTCCGACCCAAGCAGTCGGTCGGCAGTGCTGCGGATCTGGTGAGAGGTGCGGTAACAAACCTTCAGGATTTGCGCACGCCCGCGCACATCGAGCCCCAAGCGCGCCAAGGAGAATGGGAGGTGGAAAATTCGCTGGCCGAGGTCGCCAGTGAAGAAAAGTGCGTCGCGCCCGCCGGTGCGACCAACCGCGGCCAGGAACTTGGCCTGTGCCACTGACAGGTCTTGTGCTTCATCTATCACAACGTGGGTGAATGGCGCCTGGCCACCGTTATCGAGCCAATCCGTCAATCTCCCATAAAGGTCGGCGAGAGTGACCAGATTGCGCTCAGCGAGCCATTTTCTGACAAACGCGAAAGCCGCCCAAGCCGCCTCGCGCTGCTTTGAGCCCAGCCGCGTCCGGCGACCGATGCGAGGCACGACGGCATATTCTTCACCGCTGCGCAGTCCCCAAGCGTCCACGAGCTCGGTCCATTCCTCGATCAGAAATTGGCGTTCGAGGTTATTGCCCAGCCCTGCCGACACGGCGGCTTCCATGGCTTGTGTGATGTGATTATCCGTGGCCAGCTGTGGGTCACCGAAATGCAGCTTGAAGAGTTTGGCCGCAGCCTCATCGATTGCGCGAACGGAAATCCGTCTGCGGCGTTCAGGATGCGCCGCGGTCAGCAACTCGATCTTAGTGGAAAGATTGGCGGCCAGTTTTTCGGAGAATGTGGTGAGGAGGATTTGTGCATCGTCGCGCGATGCGAGATGCACGGCGCGATGTAGCGCAACGATCGTCTTTCCGGTGCCAGCCGAACCCGAGACGCGCGCCGGGCCCAACCAGTCGCGCGTCACCGGCGCGCGCTGCGCGGGGTGCAGGAACACGGCCCACTGGTCGAATGGCGCGTTGAGCGCGGCGCGCAATTCCTCGATACCATCGACTGCGCGGAAGCGGCGCATTGCGTCAGGGTGGCTGAACGGGTCAGCGCCAGGTGCCGCAGGCAGCACCATATGATCCGCGAGACGGCCGCCGGTCGCATGATCGAGCAGAGCCTCCGCAGCCTCGTCAGGCAGCGCGGCAAAGAGCCCATCGACGCTTGCCGCGTCGGAATCGCGCACCGCATCTAGCCAGTCACGGGGAACGCCAACATTCAGCAGTTCGTCGTCGCTCAGTTCGGCAAAGGGCCTATGCGCGGCCACCGGTTGAACTGGAACATCTGGTGCACCGGCTTCCCCCACGGTGTAAACGAGACGCTCCTCGGTGCGCTCGACCACCTCGACGATTTGCATCGCGCCGGTGCGTTCGTGCGGCACAATTTTGCGGCGCTCGGCCCAACGATATGCGTCATCATGATGATCGACCCAGGCAAGCAACGTGTGCTCGCCATCCTTGTGCAGGACGATGCGAATGTCCTGATTGACCCTCGCGGTCCAGAAACCCGGCGAGGCTTCGACACGGTGCAGTTGGAGTCCGTTGCCCGCCTCGTCCTGCGCCAAGTCGAACGCCGTAATCTTCACCTGCTTTTGTTCATTGGCTGTCAGGCGAACAAGGGCCCTGGAAAATGTCGAGGCGTAGAGGAGGGTCATTCCTCGTCGTCCACCTCCTCATAATACTGAAGATACTGAGCAACATCCGAACCAAATCGGCCGCGCTGTAAATTGAGTGGAGGCTCGGTCGCCGCCAACATAATGGCTTCGATATGGTTCAGGGCATCGGTAAGGCTAGGTTTCAATTCATTTTTGTCTGTTAGACCTTTGCCGGAGACCCCCCGTGTGCCAAACCAACTGAATAGCTTCCAGCGCTCGGCTAAATGATCGTCTCGATGCTGCTTCAATCGTTGAAAGAGGCACTGATCTGCACGTCCACCAGCTTGGCCGATATACATGATCCGAAACGTTTCATCGTAAAGGACATAGACGCCACGTTGGTCTCGGAAATCGACAGGCTCTTTTCGCTTGGCACCCTTCTTTTTGCCAAGCAATGAGCCTGCATTTCCTTTCCCGCCTGAGCCCCACCACACCTTTTCGCGACTCCAGAAGAGGCCGTAGTTCCGGATCAACATTTGCCCCACCCCGTTGGTAGATCTGCCAAGCAAGCATTCGAAAGGAGTAAAAGTAACGTCATACTGAAGCGTGAAGATCTCCGCTTCGAACAGAAAGGCGATAAACGGGCACCATCCCAGCTGCGTTGCGAATGGCATTTTCGAAAGAGCTGGTTGCCCTAGATCCAAGGATTACCCGCTGAATGGCCCCCGGTGGAAGCTCGTAAAACTCTTGATCATGGAGGACTCTAACCTCCTTCTCTGCCTCCCAATCGCTGTGTTTCGTTGTCAGAATTTTGCGCGCTATTTGATAGGGATTAGAGTCTGTCTGCCATTTATGAATGCGAAGCCCGGAGGCATAGTCGATCCTCGTCACTGCGTAGGAAGGAAGCTTTAGTTCAATAGCCGCCCCCCTGAATTCATCGGCATAATAGGCCCACATTGCGTGAGACTTGTAAGTTTCGGAAAGGCTGCAAACTCGCAACCGGACCTTGCTGGAGTAAATTTCCCTCACGCATTCTAGGTGGTTCGGCGAGCTTCCGGTGATCAAGGTGTCGTAGGTCCCTTCCATCGGATCATTTAAATCGCGCCAGTCAGAGCAAAATAGCCGATTGTTCTCCAGTATATCGACTGTAAACTCCGGCCGCTGAGACGATCGAAATTTGTAATACATCAAACCCCCACCACCTTCATCACTTCGTCCCCGAGGTGATTGATGACCTTTACTGCCACCTTGCCGCTCGCAGGCTTGGGGAACGGCCGAGAACGAGTGCGTTTCAAGCTTTCCCATGCCTCGGCATCGATCTCCGCCTTAAGCGTAGTTTTGAGCGCCCTGTAGGGGTCGTTCGCGCCCGGGAAGTATGCGTGGCGAACAAAAAAGCTCTCGTAATTATAGTCGGTGTCGATGAACCACACGGCGATGTCGTCGGCCGCGCCGCTGACAATCTCGCCACCCTTATACATGTCGACCCCCTCGACCTCGATGCTGATGCAGCCGTCGCCCTCGTCATGCACCCGAATGTCGGGCTCGCCGAACACGGTGAACAAGTTGCCCGCGCCGGTATTGGCGAGATCGGGCATGTGCAGATCGGGGTTGATCCGCGCCTGAAGCACGGTGAGCGCGCCCATGCGATCGAATTCGGATGCATGGGCATCGAAGTTGAAGGATGCGGCGATCAGCAGGTCGAAGCCCGCCTCCATCGCCTCGCGCGCGGCAGCGGTGAGGTCGGCGCGGGCGACGGTGCCATATTCGGGGCCGACCAGGATCGCGGCGCGGCGCGTGGGGCTGTCAGACAGCGCATCGCTCTCGCCCTCGGAGGCCTGACGCACGGCACCCTCAGCACAGATCCACTTGCCGGGCCATGGTTTGAGCGAGGCGAAGACGAGGCGATCGGCCTTGTGCGGTTGCTGCACGCCGGAGCGCTTGAGGTTCTCCAGCACCATCTCCGCAAAGTCGGCGCTTTCGGCCGCAGCGCCCTTTTGTCGGCGGCCCTCGGCGGCTTCGAGTTCGTCGAACAGGCTGTCGTCCACATCCATTGCGGGCACGCGGTGGGGCGAGAGGCTTTCGACCGTGAACGGCCCGGCGACGCGGACACGGCTTTTGTCCTCATAGGGCTGGTCATAGAGATATTCGGTGTCAGCCTTCGCCGCGATCGAGGCGTCGATCTCCTTCTGTCGGGCAATGCGCTGTTCCCACCACGCGGCATGCGCGGTGCGTGCCGCATCGGACCAGCCAACCGCCGCTTCGCGCGGGATTTCCCATTCCTGCCAATTTGTCCCCAGCGCCGAATTCAGCGCTTCGCGCAGCGGTTCGAGCCGGGTCTGATACTCTTCCCAGATCGTGTCGATTTCGGCATTGTTGGCGATGGATTTGAGCGTGATGTGCGGCACACGCTTGTAGATGAAGCCCTGGCGGACGCGGCCATAAGTGGGCGTGTCGGCGGGGACGGAGCGCGTCACCTCCGCTTCCTTCACCTGCCCCTCGCGGCTGTCGGCGAGCAGATACCAAGGATAGCGCGCGCCCATGATCCGCGCGCGGGCGAGTGCGAGCGCCACTCGGCTGGTGTCGATCGTGATCCAGCGCCGCCCCCATTGCTCGGCGACATAAGCGGTGGTGCCCGATCCGCATGTGGGATCGAGGACCAGGTCGCCGGGGTCGGTTGTCATCAGGATGCAGCGGGCCACTACTGCGGTAGAAGTCTGCACTACATAAGTTTTATCAGTGGCACCTGCGAGATCGTTCCAAATGTTGGTGCGCGTCGAAACAGAAAAATCGCTGAACGTCCGCGCATAGCGAATGGAAGTAGCCAACGGGATCAAGCGACTGGCACGTTTGAGCCTCTCCATTCCACTTTCATTAGTTTTCCAACGACTTTGCATCGTTGGCCGATAAACCTTGCCGCCTAGGTCAACGGGAAACCAACTTGCGGCACCTTCGCCTTTGTCGCGACCCGCCGATGCAGACTGTAAAGGATCGGGCGCCACGAGATTCTCAGCGGAAGGCGTCCCGAGAAATTCGCTTTTGGGTCGCAGCGATCCGTCGTCGTTACGCACCAGCGTGAAACGACCGGAGTCTTCTTCGGTCAGTCGACGCTGATCGTAAAGTGCCCGGTATTTGAGTCGGGGCCGGCTCTTAGCGAACCAAAGCACATAATCCGCAACGCCGCCGAGGTATTCAGCGAATGTCGAGCCTGCCTTCTGGACGGTTATCTCGCTGACGAAGTTCTCATCCCCAAACACCTCATCCATCAGCGCTCGAACGCGGTGCACATTCTCATCCCCGATCTGCACGAACACGCTGCCGCTCTCGGTCAGCAAGTCGCGCGCGACGGTCAGCCGGTCGCGGAGGTAGGTGAGGTAGCTGTGGATGCCATCGGCCCAGGTATCGCGGAACGCCTTCACCTGTTCGGGCTCGCGGCTGAAATGATCGGCCTTGCCGTCCTTCACGTCACGGCTGGTGGTCGACCATTGGAAGTTTGAGTTGAACTTGATGCCATAAGGCGGATCGAAATAGATGCACTGGACCTTGCCCTTCAGCCCCTCACGCTCGGCAAGGCTGGCCATGACCTTCAGGCCATCGCCCAGGATCATGCGGTTCGACCAATGCTGGTCATGCTCGTAAAATTCGGTGCGCTGATCAGGCTCGATCCCGTTGAAATCGGCGAACAGGTCGGGCGCGATCTCGGGCTCGGCGCGGCGCGAGGCAGCGCGCTTCAGATCCTCGATCAGCGCCTTGGGGTGGATCTTTTCCTGGATATAGAGGGGGGGCGCCTCGACGATCAGTTCGGACCAGTCGGCCATATCCTTGCCGCGCCACACCAGCTGCGGATCAAGATCGGGATTGCGCCGCTCATAGGCCACGCGGATCGGCGTCTTCACCTCGGGCGGCACAAACGCCTCCAGCTCCGCTGTCGGCGCGTTACGGCGGGTGGCCTCGTCATGGGTGAGCGTGTCGACGGTAAGGGGCTTCTTGGCCATTATATTGCGGCTTCCATCCGGTCTTCTTCGTCAACGGTGACGTCATCTACGGCGATTCCTTCTTCCGGTTCGGCCCGATCAATCACATCTTTCCCCATCGCGTTTCCAGCAAGCGCACTCAACTTGGCCATGCGATCTGCGAAAAACGCTTCGAAATCGTCGGCGCGCAGAAGAACCGGATCAATCAGGTGAGAACGTAGGATGTCGTCCAACGCCTCGCTTGTCATACCCGTGCGCCTTTCGATCCGCGCAAGATAGACTGAAGGCGCGTCACCTCGGAGGATCGCACGATTGGTTTCCGCCGACATCGGCGTCTTGTTGACGATCGAATTGTAGGTGGCTGGCGGAATCCCGTTCTTCTCACACCAGTCAACCGGGAAGACATGATGGATGTCGATCGGGTCCTGATAGACGGTCATCAGCTCGACGCCCTTGCCGCTCACAAAATCGATGCAACCGGAACGCATGAGCAGCGCATGAAAACCCTTATATGCAGCAGAACCTCGTGTGCGAAGGGTCAGAAGACGATCGGTCTGGAAATGCGTATCGAACAGGGTGCGTGGCATCGGGCCGCCTTCCAGCCAGGCTTCGATCTCAACCACGTCACGCGCGATCTTGGTCTCGGTGCTGGAGCCGTAATATTCTCCCAGAACGCCGGACCAGAACCAGCGCGCCAACTGTTGTCGAAAGGCCGCGTTGTTTGCCTTGCTTTTCAATACAGCAAACAACGATGCGAGCGCGACGATTTGAGGCGGGTAGGGGACATCCCAAGCCCACAGGATACGTTGGTCGTTTAGAAATTTGGCGGCTTCTATGAAGCCTGCTTCCACAGCGTCGGCGTGCCGCTTATACGCCTCCAGCGGCAGCGAGAGCAGGGCTTCGCGTTTACAGCTAACCGGCGGCAGGTCGGCACCCTCCTTTCCTTCCGCCGCACGATCGGCACGCACGTCGCGCGTATGCAGGATGGTGCAAGCTTGCAGGAAGTCGAGATTGCCAAGCTTCGCAAAAACTCCGTTGTCGGGCGTTGTCTTTCTGATACGGCCGAGGCGGCCGTGTTCGCTCTTGGTGCCGGCCCAGTCGCGGCGCAGATCGAACTCTTTACCGGCATAGATAGCCGTAAGCAGCTCGAAGGCATCCAGCTTAACCCCTCCGACATTCACCTTTTCGAAAATTGTGCAGACCGCTTCGCGACCGTTTTCCTTCGTAAGGCGGATGATGGGCATTTCATATTTCTGGATGCGTTTGATGACGTTTTGCTTGAAGCGCTTCTCCTGATCTGACACGTCTTCGCCCCGCTCTTTCCAGAAGTCACGCCAGCCATAGATCCAGTCGTCTTCGTCGAAGACCTGATCAAGCGGGAACATGTGCTGTTCGAATTGCAGCGCAGCGGTAGAGACATCGAGATCGACCTCGCGTCCAAACGGCTTCATCCGACGACGATCTCCGCCGACAAGCTGAATTGCGTCTTCAAAGCTCTGGCCCTCTCCGACGGCCGTCGGAATGTGGACAAACAGATGACGCTCCACCTTCAAACCTTTTACGTTCTTCAGACAAGCGGGCGAGTCCGTGTAGAGCGCCTGATAGAGTGAGGTCATGCGCTGTTGTCCATCTAGCAGCAGATGATCGGGCTCGACGTTGCCGAAGCTCGTGCCTTCGATCCCGCGCGGCTGGAAATCGACCTCACCGCCGCGTTCAAGGGTTAACAGAGCGCCGACGGGATAGCCTCGCGCAATGCTGGAGAGTAGACTGACCACCGCATCCTCGCTCCAAACATAGTCGCGTTGAAATTCGGGAAGCTGAAGTTCACCGGCATGCACCTGTTCGAGCAGCTTTTCGAGCGTGGTCTTCGTGCTATCGAAACTCATACCTACACCCCCTCGGTCGTTTCGTTCAGGCCCGCCACCCCGCGGGCAATCGTCCAAGGCTGTTTAGCGTGGAGACGCGCTCCAATGCCCCGCGTGCCTCGCTGAAAGCGGCTGACCCCTTTATGCATCTGGACTGGCTCCCACGCCCGATGCACGACACAAGCTGGGATACCGCTCTGAAAGCGCGGTATACCAATCGACATCGGGCCAAGAGGCGAGATCACCAAACGCTTCTTCGATGTGCTGGTTCAGAAACGCCTCTTTATCGATGAGGCAAGCTCGATATGCCGAGAACACATCGTCGAAGCTTTCGCCCGATAACTGACGGAATCCGGGAGCTGTGATGTGATGCAGCGCGCGATTTTTCGATGGGGAGAGATGCAGGACCCGAACGCGGTCAAAGCCGCTATCCGGATGATGCTCAATCTGCCACGCGAGCATTTGCTGCCGCACGAGCTGATATACTGGCTCGAACAGAAAATCCTCGAACACTAGCCCATGCCCGTCTGAGATAGGTCCGTTCGGCTCAAAGAGCTTGTCCGCGTAGCGGCGATGCCGCGTTTCGTTGGAGCCGCTCAACCGATGGGTTTGGTATTGCTCTGTATATTTCCATTCGATCAGCAGGAGTTGGCGGCGACCATCGCGATCTACGAAGGCGACTGCTGCATCGGCAGCCGTTGCATTCGCGCCGCGACCGGGAGCGCGCCCCCCTGCTTCGCCGAGATAGTCGACCTTGTTCGGGCCCGTATATTCGAAGGTCACGAACCAGTCTTGGCCATTCGGCCCTCTCTCGATCGGTAAAACTTCCGGGGAAGGGGCGCCCAGCAGCACTTCAAGCCAACGGGAGAGGATTTCAGGTTTGTCGGCAAAAGGCATCAGGAAGTTGATGCAGCAAGCTTGCGATGATCGCGCGTGGCCGATGTAGCTGTGCCATTGGATTTTTTCTCGCTGGAAGACTTTCTCGATCTGCTTCCCATGTCCCATCAAGCCGGCCAGACGATCCTTACCTCCCAATTGGAATACGCGATCCCGAAATCGCTCCTTGTCCGGGAAAGCTTTGGCGAAATATTCGGACTGCTGCCGATGCTCGTCACGAGCAAAAGAACAGCGCTCACTTTTTGAGGTGCTCACGCAACGGCCCTTTCTCGGCCTACCGTATCGAGCCAAGCTTCCACTTTGCCCGCGAATTCGGTGGCTATCGTCCAAACATCGGTGAATTCAGCGAAGTCCCAGCGCCCATAATCGCCCAATGCGTTCACACCCGGCACCCAGAGGGTGCGCATCGTCTCCGCCTTGTCTTTGTCATCCTCGTCCCGCGCGCCCTTGATCTCGACCACGACGTTAAGAGGGTCGTCGTGACCGCGACCGTCGTCGACCCGCAGGATGAAGTCAGGGCGATAGCGGCGCGCTTCGCCCGCTGCGTTATAGGGCACTTCGAAACCTAGATTGTGGTTTTTGGCCCAGGCGAGAACGCGCGGGTGCTTGTCGGCGACACGGCAGAACTCGGCCTCCCAGTCGCTGTCGATCACAGCAAAGTTCATGTGGCAGCGTTCGCTCGTTTCATAACGATCCTTACTCGTCATGAAGCTGACGTGCCGGGTGCTGCCCTCGCGATTGTAAGGGTCGAGCATCGCAAGGACGCGGCCGCCGCCCTCCTGCCCGCGCGTGATCGCCGCCATGATGCGGTCTGCGGCGCGGTCGGCGATGCTGTAATACATGAGTTGGGCAGGCTGGGTGCCACCACTCAGCACGACGTGCTCGGTAATCCAGCGGCGAACAACCGACTTCATCTGCACGATTAGCGAAATATTGGGACGCTCGCCAGCGTTGGTCATCCGGCGCTTCACTATCCAATCGGCGAGCCGCAGGTGGATTTCCGCCGCACGCGTGGTCGACAAATGCTCGATGGTCAGATCGGCAGTCTCGCCGATAATGCCGGAATTGATGGTCTCGGTCGCGCCCACGAGTTCGGGGGTGAGCTCGAGCGTTGAATCCTGCGTGAAGGTTGCAGTTAGCTTCTCACTGGGCAGTTCGGTGCGATACCCCTCAACGCGCGGATAGCGAATCTCCGAAGCATCCCGCGCAGGGCTGATCGCATGAACCCGCACCATATTCTCAGGCGGCGACGGTTTGGAAACGACCGGCTGCGCGGTGAAGTCGAACGGGATGCCGAGGACATCAGCATATTCAACCGGGAAGAGGCCGTCAGCCTTTAGTTGATAGGATTGGCGGCGGAGCGCCCGGCCGATGACCTGCTCGCACAGCAATTGTGTGCCGAAAGCGCGAACACCGAGCACGTGCGTGACCGTGTTGGCGTCCCACCCCTCGGTCAGCATCGACACGGAGACAACGCAGCGGATACCTTCGCCAAGCTGACCCTTGCGGCCGACGGTGTTCATCACTTCGCGTAAGATCGAAGCGTCATCGATCTTGTCGGCAGCGGCGCGGTCGCCGGTCCGTTGAATCAACTCGTCCTTGAAGCGCGCTATCTCGTCTTTCGCAGCGTCGCGGAACTCCGGGCTGATTGCTTCGCCGCTCTCGAGCTGCAGGCTGTCGATCAGCAACGTGCGCATTCGCGGCAGAGCGGTGCCGTCCGGGTCGTAATTGCGGAACAGCTCGCACTTCCCTCGAATCTGAGTGATTGTGCCATGCTCGTCCTCGATCTCGTAGCCGGCGATGTAGTCGTGAACGAGCTTCGAGGTTGCGGTGTTGTTGCATACCACGATGAAGACTGGATCGACCCCGATTCCTGCCTCGCGCCATAGCTCGTAGGTCTTCTCATAATGACCATAGAGCGCATCAATCGCCGCGAGTAGTTCGTTTGGCAGTTTTTGGGGGTCGAGGCCCTTCGCGTTCCCTCTGCCTTTCTTTGGGAGCTGTTTGCCGACATACTCCCAGAGATTGCGAAACATCGGCGTGTCGCCCCCCGGGACATTGTCCATCACCGGCACACGCGGCAGTTTCACGATCCCACACTCAATCGCGTCCATCAGGCTGAAATCGCTCATGACCCAGCCGAACAGCGATCCTTCACGATAGCCGGAACCTCGTAAGAAGAAGGGGGTCGCCGATAGGTCGTAGACCATGGACACGCCCAGTTCGCGCTTCACCGCTTCGATGCCCGAAATCCACAGGCGCGCGGCTTCATTGGCTTCCTTCGCTTCGGCGAGATCATCGCCCTTGAGACTCTTCCGTTCTTCGTCGGTGAGGGGGCGTTCGCGATAGCAATGATGCGCCTCGTCGTTGATGACGACGATATTCTTGAGGCCCATCAGTTCGCCGGCGACGCGGCGGATCATCGCCCCGTCGCTCTCCTGTCTCGGTGTCGTGCGCAGCGCGGCCTGCTGCACCTTGTTCAGCGGAATCTCGTCCTTCTTTTTGAATGCATGGTAATTGGTTATGACGATCTTCGCCCGGCCGAGATCCATAAGCATGTCCTCAGGCACGATTTCGCGGCTTTGGTAATAGCTCTCGGGGTCGTTCGGCTGGAGGACGCGCAGACGATCCTTGATGGTTATCCCCGGCGCGACGACCAAGAAGCCTTTCGAGAAACGCTTCGCATTTGGATGACGCACAGCGTTGAGCGTCTGCCAGGCGATGAGCATTGCCATTACCGTCGTCTTGCCGGCGCCAGTTGCGAGCTTGAGTGCCAGTCGCATCAGGTCCGGGTTTGAAGCCGCATTGGCCGCCTCGAGATGTGCCCAGAAGCGCCGCCCCTGCGCGGATGAACGCGGAGCGACTTCGGTCATCCAGATGACCGTCTCGACGGCTTCGACCTGGCAGAAGAAAGGACGCTGATTTGCGAAATCGTGTGTGCGCCAGTGGCGCAGTAGCCGCGCGGTTGTCGGTGTGACTTGCCACTGGCTCTCGGGCAGCCGGCGCCAACTTGCCACGGCCGAGCGAATGCCGTTGATGACTTCAACCGGGTTATACTCGTCACCGCTATCGTCGACGAGGAAGTCAGTTTGAACGGCTTTGCCTCGAATTTTCTTTGCTTTTGGTATCGGCGAAACCAACGCGCTTGGACGCCTCCTCGGCACGAGGACGTTTGTCGGTTGACCCTGCTCGTCAAGTTCCCAGTGGCGTTCTGGCTCAGAATAAGGTGAGTTCAGAATAGGGGAGTCGAAAAAAGCTTCACCCATGAATGACGCCCACCCCCTACTGCATCATATAGTTTCGTCGGCTTCGCTACCCCGTTGTCTTCTATTCCTCAAGTATTTGTCACCCCCCCCCCGATGGCTGTTGTTCGATTCAAAAGGTTCCATAGGAACCTAAGAAGTAAACCGACCTCCACATCAAATCCGCAGAAAACCGACGAAAACCGCCCTGCAAGTGTTAGCTTTGGACTGAAATCGTTGATTCTACGGAACCAACATGGAAACAACGTGACCACTTATCGAAGGAGGTCTCCCGGAAATCGGGTGTTGTCCGTCCAATGCCCGTGCACGAAGTCGCCGGCATAGGGATGCCACGGGGGCACGACCTCCCACCCGGCGACACCCGACCGAGCAAGACCGACGAATCCGAGCGCCTGATCGGTGCGAAGGCGCGACCAGCGTTCCCCCGTTGTAGGCGCCTTAATATCCTGCTCCGCCCGCCACAACTGATCGTCAGGACGTCCGTGCAGTTCCTTCCAGGTTTCAAAAATTAGGTCAGCCTCTTCCCACGACGTGGCGAAGATCAATGTCCGGGCATCTTCCCGGCTGGTCACGAACTCATGGCAGAGGACGGGTGCTAGCGATCGGTAGTAAGCACCGGGATCCTCGAAGTCCGGAGGAACTACAATCCACCCGAGGTCCCGAACCCAGTAGGCAATGCCCTCGCCCCGAGCGCGAGGAAGCAAGATGTGACGCCCGAGTTCCCAGTCGGTGTTATCGGCGTCGATTGTGAAATCTCCGGGTTCTCGATGAAACCTATGGTGGAACCATTGAAGCGCTAGGTGCTGAGCCTTTGCGTTCGCTTCTGCAATGACAGTCAGGTAGCCAGCAATCTCAGGAAATCGAGCGGTAAAGATATTCATACACAGTCTTTCTCTTGGTTTCGGTGTAGAAATCTTTTGACTCATCCAGTCGATGGAAGCGGGTGGGAAATTCAGTGGGTCATGGATTCCATCGTTGGTGGATGTGTGGCCCCTAGATTCCCAATCGCGTTGTTTTCGTTGGATACTCTTATTCTAATGCCCGCCCTGATCTATGAGGCGGGTTAAGCAGTCAGGAGCCTTGGACTGCGTAAGGAGGGACGACCGGCGGTCGCGTCCTTGGTCCGCGCCGACAGGCGGCGCGGTTATGTGAAGAAGGCTTAGTTCGGATGGAAATCCGTCGAGATGAAGTAGAGGGGATCCGCCCCGCTCGCCTTCTTCGTGATATACGAGGCCCAACCTCGGGACGTCATATCCTGGACATGCACACTTCCCGCCCCTCGGCTCGCCCGGTGCCAGATCTTCCCGAGCGCCGTTGGGTCGATGCCCCCTACGCGCGCGGCAAAGCCCCTCAGGTCAGCCGCCACATGCAGATGAGCATTGGTATCCAGGTTCTCAGGCCAAGCGATTGCGAGGAACCGGTCGGAGCTGGGTAATTTGCTAACGTGCTGCTTTGCATGAATCACGCGGTCGACGTTCATGCAGAAGTTTCCAAAGATGGAGCGCAGCCTATTGGGGGAAAGCTCCCGATCTGTGTTCAGTGTGAGCGCGTGAGGAAACCGATTGCTTGAAAGCATGTCGATGTAGGCGCGTCGTAGTGATGATGAATGTGTGCTGGCGTGTATCATAGTTCACACATGATACGTGTTTACGAGCACACATGCAAGAGCCTCAGGATAATGCTCGCTCGATCGCCGACAGATCGTGACTCTTCAAGCCTTCGCGGCTGAGCTCCGGCCGCAATCGTCGCAAGAGTAGGATTAGAGGGATCTCCGCGGGCGATAGCCACCTTCGCGCGGCATTTCTGTCTAGGACAACCTCCCTGAGAACCTCCTTCTGGCCTTCGGTCAGATCATCAAGCGCGCCACCAGAAAGTTCAACCAGCTGGGTCACCATGTTCATGCGCGCGCCCTCTTCCGCGGCCGCGCCATGCGGCTCCAACAGGTGCATTGCTGCAGGGTTTCGCTGTGCGACCGCGGCGCGAAAGAAGTCCGCGGCAGGTATTTCCAAGGCTTCTGCAATATCGGTTGCGCGCTCCAGGGGCACCGGAATTCTTCCGTTTGCCATATGACTCAACACCGTGGCTTGCTTGTAGCCCAGTTGCTTGGCCAGGCCGCGGAGCGACAGGCCACGCCTCTGTCCGGCCCGCTCCACCGCCGTCCGCAGCATGCCAGACGCGATGGTGTCCGCGTATGGGTAAGGATTCTCTGGCACAGTTCGCTCGCGCATCTCGCCCTCTTGCAACGTCGATAAATGCGTGTTATTAGACACACATGAGTGTTTATAAAAATACGTATGCCACGAGTGCTGCCGTGCGTCGAGCGATTTCCGCCATCAAGTCGGCCGGCATGGCGATCGGAAGTGTCGAGCTTCTTCCCGATGGAACGATACGTGTTGTGCCTGCTGAGCTAGCTCGCAACGAGCCCGCAAATGACTTCGACAAGTGGGACGCCGCAGGCCAGCTGTGATTGCAGGCGTTCACTACGTAAAGAAGCCGCGAAAGAACGGACCTCCTTGCTGGTATGTCTATGCATACCGCGGTGGGCCACAGATCGCGCGTCATATTGGGTGGCAGCGTCCGAAACTATCAACCTCCGAGCTTCGCCGCTTGATTGAAGCGGCAAAGCCAGTTGTCATCGAACCCCAGCCCACGCTTAGATCGCTCATTCGGGCATGGAGACCCGCGAGCCCCGACTGGACCTCGCTAGCTGCCACAACTCAAAAGACATGGGGGTCGGCGCTGGATCGCATCGAGGAGAAGTGGGGCGATACGCCACTTACCGTCTGGGCGGACCCAAGAATGACGGCCAAGGTGGTTGCATGGCGCGACTCTCGTGCAGATACGCCGCGCGGTGCTGACATCGGGGTCGTCGTTCTACGAGCCCTCTTGGAATTCGGAAGGCTGCGTGGACAGGTCCCGATAAATGTCGCGAGCCGGATCCCCAAGCTCTACAAGGGCGGCGCCAGAGCCAGCATCATCTGGTCATACGACGAAATCGAAAGGTTCGCCAGTGCTGCAGCCGAGCTAGGTGTGCCGCACATCGCCGATGGTGTTAAGCTGGCCGCATTGACGGGCCTGCGGCGCGCTGACCTCGTCTCGCTGACCTGGGATGAAATTCTTCCCCATGCCATCCAGAAGAAGGCCGCAAAAATCAGCAAGGGCAAGCGTCGCTTCGCGGTAATCCCCCGCATTCCCGAGCTGGACGCCCACCTTGAGCTGCTCCGCGGCAGGATGAGAAAGTCGGGCGTCAACAACGTGCTCGTGAATAGCCGTGGCGTGGCATGGAGCGGCGATGGCTTCGGAACAAGTTTCAATCGCGTGCGTGACTACGCGCGCATTGTTCACGTCGACGACGAGACGGGCAGAACGACAGCTAAGCATATCCACGACTTGCGTGGCACCTTCTGCACCAAGCTACTGCGCGCGGGATTGTCCAATGAAGAGGTCGCCGAGATCATGGGCTGGGCGCCCGACCAGGTGGCTGGCATTAGGCGGAGCTACGTAGACCAGAGCGCGATTGTGCGCGCGATCGGGGAGCGGATCAGTGGAACGTTGTGATCCATTTCACCCCCGGAAACGCCAAACTGCAATTGGGATATTGACGCAAGCATCATCGACGTGGCACTCGCCGAGCGCGCTTTGAGGTCGAAGCTGTAAACCGCCCTGTAAACTTTCAGGCCAGACTGCAGCTAAGTGATTGAAATGCGGGTGTAGCTCAATGGTAGAGCAGAAGCTTCCCAAGCTTACGACGA
>CALGTD010000163.1 GCA_937901895.1 uncultured Spartobacteria bacterium
GGCGTCGGCGAGGGCGGCGTCGGTTATCGAGGTGCGCGTCGGTCCTTCAGCTCCGGGAATCGCAAGATCACAGTGCCGGCCTATTGTTGGAAGGTTGTCCTGATTCTCGATCGCACAGAGACGATCAATGCACGAACGCGGATGATCGCCGTGATGATGCCGAATACGAATCGTGTGTCAGAGGTCTGGACCGATTATCTGACCACACCCCGCGACATCGAACTCGTAACGGGGTTCACGTTTTTCTCGGACGCGCCAGAGGAGGTCCAGCAAGGTCTTCACGCGCTAAAGACGACCACCTTTGCTCCGTAGCGCGCGGAGGATGCCGTTCGCGTATCTCCGTTCATGCCAAGTGCGTGTGCTCTACCAATCTTGCCGGCGTTTCAGGAGGTTTTTGATCCAAAAATCTGGGTTCAAACCCCGCCATTCATGGCGGCTTTGAAAAGGGAGTAACTTTTCGCTTGTCATTTTAGAATTAGTGACGCAGGGTTCAATTCAACAATGCAACGCGCTTACCGCTACAGATTCTACCCCACGCCAGAGCAGGAATCCCTGCTACGGCGCACGGTAGGCTGTTGTCGGTTTGTCTATAACCGGGCGTTGGCTTTGCGGCAGGAAGCTTGGGCACAGCGACAGAAGAAGCTGACCGGCTACGACCTCATCAAGAAGATCACGGAGTGGAAGAAAGACCCTGAGACCGAATGGCTGAAAGAGGTGTCTAATGTCCCTCTCCAGCAGGCCGTCAACGACCTGGAGGTCGCCTACCAGAACTTCTTTGCCAAGCGTGCCAAATACCCAAGTTTCAAGAGGAAGTCGTCGGGAGGTTCCTGCCGGTTCACCGAATACGGGTTCCGAATCAAGAACGGAGAGGTATGGCTGGCCAAGACCAAAGCTCCTCTCGACATCCGTTGGAGTCGTCCTCTGCCGGAAGGTGCGACCCCAAAGCAATGCACGGTGCGTCTGACGCCTTCCGGGAAGTGGTTTATCTCGTTCCTGTGCAACGTAGAGATCGAGAAGCTACCTCCGGTCGCCAAATCGGTCGGACTCGACATGGGCCTGACCGCGCTTGTCACCACCTCTGATGGCGAGAAGCTGACTAACCCGAAGACGGTCAAAAAGTATCGCCGCAAGCTGGCGTCCGCCCAGCGGCATCTTGCCCGCAAGCAGAAAGGAAGCAAACGGTGGCTCCGAGCTAAACGCAAGGTCGCTCGCATCTACGAGAAGATTTCAGAGACAAGAAAAGACCAGTTGCACAAGCTGACAACCCGGCTCGTTCGTGAAAACCAAACGATTGTGGTCGAAGATTTGTCGGTTAGGAACATGGTCCGTTGTCACCGCCTTGCTGGCTCCATATCGGACGCCAGTTGGTCGATGCTGCGGGGCCTGCTCGAGTACAAGTGTAACTGGTATGGACGGGAACTCAGGGTCGTTGACCGCTGGTTCCCCAGTAGCAAGACGTGCCACGGGTGTGGTCATGTCGTAGAGAAACTGCCGCTAAATGTCCGGGAGTGGGGATGTCCCAAGTGTGGGACGCGCCACGACCGGGACGTAAATGCGGCGATTAACATTCTATCGGCGGGAACCGTCGATTACACCGATGGAGGGAACGTGAAACCGAAACGGACTGGGTCCGTGAACGTAGTTCCCTGTGAAGTCGGAATCCCCGGCCTTTAGGCCGGGGAGTGTTCAATTCGGTTTCGGGACTGTTGACGCGCAACCGCAGTCGGACGATCTGCTGAAGCTTTCAGACAGTGAACTCCGAGAACTTTGCTTCCTCAAGCCGAACGGCAAGACCGACGTGAAGATATGGCTCGCCGCCAATGAAGAAGCGCGCCGGCGAGACCATTTGAACTTTCAGAGCGAATTCCGCAACAAAGGATGGCCCTATCGATGGTTTCTCGACACGAAGCCGTTGAACAAGGCCCAGGACAGGACCTTTGAAGTTCTCGACGAGGCTTACGAAGTCGTCCGGAAGTATTATCCCAGCATCGTCGAACGAGGCATCGACCGTCCCGAAGACATTGGACTCCTCCAAAATTCCGGCCGGCAGTCGTCGGAGGGCGTCCGGGTGAAACGCGAGCCATACGGGCATCTAATCCATATTCAGATTCTGTGCGTTCTTGGCCCGACCAATTTTGATCCGGCAGACGGAACCGTCGAATTCGAGCCCGGTGCCAAAAGCCACCTTCTCCACCTCGCCTACGAGGATCTTCCGTCTTCGGAACGGCTCATGGGCGACGTTCTCGCCCATCCAATCATCACTCATCCGAGCAACTGTATCCCCGGCCGCACGTATCGGAGCGAGGGGTTCGTAAGCTCAAAACTCGCACGAGAGGGGCTTCCCTGTCACCGCCCATGGGACACACTCAGCCCGGACGAGGTTGCCCGACTTTCGCGCCTCTCATGGTGATTCCTCGGTCGCGGTGAGCATTCTCGCCGAGCCCGAAAGATTTCGGCTTCTCGATGTTGCGTATATCCCCCTGTATGGAAGGCTCTGATCCTGTTTTCGACTGGCGGGAATGCTACCCCCCGGCTGCGCGTTCGGGCGCCCCGACTGTCGTCTTTCACGAACAGGCCGGCAGGCACGTGGCTCCGGTCGTTGACTACGACACCTGGGACTTCGAACAGATGCGTCGCAGGACGCTTCTCGCCCCGTAGATCCGATGAGCGACGTCGCCTTGGATCAACCGGCGTTGCGACTTGCCCTATTCGCGGTCGCGATTCTTGTTCTCGCTGCGGTGGTCGCCTGGTTATTCCGACACCTCACACGTCGGCCGGCATTCGCTTACCAGCGCACCTCCGGATTGTTCACGCCGGCGGAGCTACGGTTTCTTGAAGTCCTGAAATCCCTCCTGCCGCCCACGAGCACAGTGATGGGCAAAGTTCGGATGGCGGATCTCCTCGAGCCGGCGAAAGGGATGTCGCAAAAGGCGTTTTTCGATTCATTGACTCGCGTAGCCTGCAAACACGTCGATTTCGTTGTCTGCGACGCGCGGACCTATCATCCGCTCTACGTCGTAGAACTGGACGATTCGTCGCACCGACACCGATCCCGATCAAAGCGCGATCGCTTTGTGGATGCCGCCCTTCAGGACGCTGGCCTTCCCATCGTTCGCGTTCCAGTGAAACGGGTGTATGATCCGCAGGTCATCAGCGATCTCATCCGGTCCTCTCTCGCCAAGATTCGACGGCCCTAGAACGTTTCGCGACCGTCCACCGGTTGACCCTTTCTTCGGGGATACCTACCCTGTTCCGTGGCGGATGCCCCTTCTCACGTCTCAAAGGCAAACGGACTTGGAGGTTTTTGTTGGAAACCTCGATGGGTAGTCCTGCTTGCGATGACTCTTTGTGCCCTTTCGGGCACTGGCTGGAGCCAGTTTCTTGATGAGCCTTCGCGAATACCAAGCTTCGAGTATCCGAAAGGTTCGGATGACTCTGGACCACGAAAGACGGTCTACCCGATACCGCCAGTCCCGGTTTCTTCGAAACCATGGGGCGCCGTCGGTCCCGGTGTTGAGGTCCTAATCGAGAATCCGACTGGTTATCTTCCCGCTCACCCACCGTCCAACGGTTCGTCCGACACACCGCCACAGCCCAACAATCCGCCGAACCCGCCTACGAATCAGCCGCCCGGTGGCGTTTCTGGCACTCCCTGGATGCAAACGGCATCCAACGAGATTGGTTTGCATGAGTCGAACAACGCGAGAGTTCGAGAGTTTCACGCCACTACCGGACTAAATGCTGGTGGCAACACTCCATGGTGCAGCTCTTTTGTGAACTGGGTTCTCGCACAGCATGGGATCAAAGGCACCAACAACGCCTGGGCCCAGTCCTGGGCGAATTGGGGTGTCGATGCAGGCGGCCCGGTTGTCGGCTCTGTCGTGGTCTTCCGCTGGTCGAGCTCCACGGGGCATGTCGGGTTCGTTCATTCCGTGAATTCGGATGGCTCAATCAACGTCTTGGGAGGTAATCAACGCGATTCCGTGCGGATATCTCGTTTCAATACCTCCCAAATTATTGGCTATCGGTTGCCGAGCGGATATTCTGGCGGCGGTGTCGTGACGGGAGACGGTTCCGGCGAGTGGGGAGATTTTGACTCAACACGATAAATGACGATGAACAAAATACTGGCCAGCGCGCTTTTCTGTCTAACCACTCTCCACCTCTATGCCGATGTGAGCACTTCCAAGGTTGGCGACTACAAAGTTTTGCTCGATACCCGAGGGCAGTTCGGAAACGGCAACTGGAAACAGCAGCTCACCGTTGAGAAAGACGGGCGAGCGCTCTACACGATGAACGCGCCCCACGCCCTCAGTCGGATCATCCTTATTCCGGGTGCCTGTCTCGAGGCGGACGGTTATACTTGGGTCGGCATCGCCCTCATCCAGGATGGGCTGGATGGCTCAATCGTTCAATCTATCGGCCTCAACGACGGACAGACGTATGTCAGCACCGCGGAGTTGACTCGAGTGGAGCCCGACTTTGATGAAAAGGTGTCGGGCAAGGAGTTTGCCTCTGGCTTGCCGGAAACCCTTGCCAAAAAGCGCCTTGATCAGGCGGTTAAGGCATACATGACCATGGATAAGTAAAACCGTGGACGTGCGTTTGAACACGTGGAAACCAGGCCTACCGTCAGGGGTCGTTTCGGAGTCGTTCAGTGAAAGCAAATGAGCCCAGTCGTGCGCTTAGGGTCTTCCTACGTGATGGCTCCTCGAAGTTGATCATTCCGGTTACCTTGTCCTGTAGGCAGGACCGATGGTTCCTGAAAGCAATTGATACGAGCTCGGGCGAGTTTGAGGATTTCTCCCTCGCTGATTGCGACTTTTCGGGTCGAGACTCCGCCGACACCTCCCTTCAAATGCTCGCTACGGCAGTGCTTCACGAGGATCTGGATGAGGCTCGGCGCCTCGCCCGGTCCATTATTGGCGGAGTGTCGACCTGATCACAGCGTGTTGCGGAAATGTTAATGAAATGACCTCGCAGGCACCCTCCCGAGAAACGCAATGGCTCAAATCAGCCTGACCGCGGTTAGTCTGCTTCAAATAGCCCGCACAGCGCGTATCTCACGAGATGGGAGTGCCAGCCGAATCGGTTATTATCATCAACATCCCTCGCGATAGCATTCTTTCGAAAGACTACGGGATGGTCTTGAACTACTTCGGGGAAGAGGCCATCGCTGACATTGGCCGACTTCAGTCCCTGCACGACACCGCGATCATTCTGGTCGACGGATACAACGACACGCCCGCCCCCCTTTGTGTGATCCCCGAAGTTCGGGATTACTTCACGGGACTCAAAGAGGTCTGGCCCTATTGGTTCTTCTTTTGCTCTCTCGAGACCGACGCTCTTCGAATGATGCTTCTTTCGGTTCTGTCGAATTTTAGTGCGCGATACGACCATCAGATGAATGAGAGGTTCGTTATCGATGTGAATGCCATGCGGGCACTCGTCCTCGAGCTTTTTGGGCCGATGAACTATCTCTACGATCTGGCTGGCTTTAGCATCGAAATGAACAAGATGCGATCCAGCGCAATCCTTGATTACCTTACCGCGGGTTAGGGTTCGTTCCGCTAGTTTGTTGCGTCTACCCGATAGACGAACACCTATCCAATACGCGTTTGTCCGTGATGCCCATTGGCATGCCGATCCGCGATGCCTACGATGCTTCAACGATTGTTACGGTTGATGAAAAAAGTGGGTGCGTCGCTGATTTCTGAGGAAAGGCAACGTCAGATTTCTGACGAAGGTTTCACCCCTGAGCATGACGCCTGCCTGACAAACGGTGAATTGATTCGAGCTGCCCGGTGCTACGAGGCCGCTGCGACTTCAACCCTTCTTGCCGGCCGTGTTCATCCTCGCATGCCGAACGATTGGCCGTTTACCTCGGATCGGTGGAACCCCGAGGGGGACGCTGTTCGTCTGTTCGTCAAAGCGGGCGCACTTTTTAAGGCAGAGCTAGATCGACTCGATCGCGCCGGAACATCCGGAATCGTCCAATACACCGATTGCCTGCTTGGCATCAAACGATGCGCCTCCCACATTGACGACCTAGCTTCTTGCGAGCCTTCGCCGGCATCGCAATGGCAGATCGGATGCCGCCTTCTTGGAACGGTCCACGAGGTTTATCCTGGGCAGGATCCGCATGAACCGCTTTTGACGTTCGTCGTCGCCGAAGGAGAGGGCATTCTGATGATGGGAGTCCGACACATCATCCCACCATCGGTTGGCATGACGGTCGAAATTGAGCTCGTGGAAGGAACGAACGGACCGAATTGGCGCATCTGCGATATCGTTCCGGCTGAGGCGGCCTGATCACGTTTGATCCTGCATCTGGGTATCTCATCCCATGACGCAGACGCTCGACATTTTTGTTGAGGCCGCAAGCTCGGCCAGCATTAAGACTCACCTCGAACAGCAGTTGGATGCACTCGCCGCGCGCTATCGAGAAATGCTCAATTCCATCGCGAGCCTCACAGCCGCCATCAATGATCATGATATGCGGTTCCCGGCAACGTCCACATACCAGACACTCATTCACGACGTTGAAGGTGGCATCAGAACCTATACACGTCGCGCCGAGGAGGCGTTGACGGCTGAAACCTTGGAACTTCTCCGAGAAGGCCGCGATCTTAACCTTTCACAGTTCACGATTCGTGGCGTGTTGAAAGTGACCGACCACACTGAGGAGTTGGCCGATATCCTAGATCGGTGGAACTCTCGCGCTCTTGTCGAGGCACGGGATGCGCTTGTCGGCCCAAATCTCGATGCCGCTGCATGGCAACATGCCCTGAATATCGCGGCTCGTGCGTTTCCCCACAGTGGCGATCCCTTCGACGTTGAGAAGCGGACAGTCCGACTCCACGGCCCATACTTCAGCAAAAACTTTCGCGGCAATTACGAGGCCAACTTCAACTACGCGGACCGGTTTCAGCAGGAACTGTCCGCACTTCTCTTCCTTGCCGAGGCGATAGCAAACAACACCCGAGAAGTTCGGCGAGGTCTGCATAGCATCGCAGCACGCCCCTTCTTCAGTTACAGCTTCGATGGATTCACCAGTGCAGAGTTGTTCAAGTGGCACCCGGTAGATGCTGGCGTTGTCACCCGCTTCCGCATCTACAAGGACTCCGGGTTTGTCATCGAGTTCGCTACGTCGGACCTCGTCCAGCGCCTCAAAAGTGAGCTCGAGCCGGCCA
>CALGTD010000164.1 GCA_937901895.1 uncultured Spartobacteria bacterium
TGGCTGGAGCCGGGAGGGGCGTTTCTCGTGGTGGTGATGACGCCGAGCCTCAGTTTCTACCGTGTGCTGTGGCCGGAGTATGAACGCCGTGCAGCCTTGGGGGAACGCTGGCCGGGGCTCTTCGATCCGCGTCCAGTCCTGCCGCCGGAATGGAAGGGACGACTTCCGGAGATGGTGCATCTTTTCGACAAGCCGGTGCTCGCGCGGTGCGCCACCGAGGCGGGGTTCACCATCGAGTCGATGGAGTATTTCTGCTTTCAGCATTTCCCCGACAAGCACCGCACGGACGGCCGCGAATACATCGGACTCGTGGCTCGCAAGCCCGGCAAGTGGGTTCAGCGCCGGGGCGGGTGAATGGTCCGCGCCCGTCCCGCGTGCCGGCACAATGTGGCCTAGTCCTCCGCCTTCTCGCCGGAAGGGCACATTTTGACGAGCTTCGGATCGAAGCGGCCCACGATGTCCACGAGGTCGGTCTGTGCGGCCATCACGGTGTGGATGTCCTTGTAAACGCCGGGCACCTCGTCGAGGCCGGCGCTCAATAGCTGCACGCCGCGCTCGGCGAGCAGTTTTTTTGTGGCACTCCAGGTGAAGCTCTGCAGCGCCTTCGTGCGGCTCATCACGCGGCCGGCTCCGTGCGACGCGCTGTGCAGCGACTCGGGGCGTCCCTTGCCGCGCACGACGAAGCCGGGCGAAGCCATCGAGCCGGGAATGATGCCGAGCACGCCCACGCCGGCCGGCGTCGCGCCCTTGCGGTGAACGATGACCTCGCGCTTGCGGCCGTCGATGAGGTGCGTCTCCTTCCATGCGAAGTTGTGGTGGTTCTCGATGTCGAGGATCACGTCCGCGCCGAGGCTGCGCGCAATGTGCCTGTGGATGAGTGCGTGGTTCGCCGCGGCGTAGCGGCCCATCAGGTTCATCGCAGCCCAGTATTCCTGGCCGTCGGCCTCGTCGAGCGAAAGCCATGCAAGGTGCTTGAGCTCCTTTGGCAGTTCGCTGTGCCGGGCCATGGCGCGGCGGCTGTATTCGCTGCAAACCTGCGCGCCCGTGCCGCGCGAACCAGAGTGGCTGAGGAGCGCGAGGTATTCGCCCGGCGGCAGGCCGAGATCATCGGAGGTGACGGTGAACACGCCGAATTCCACAAAATGGTTGCCGCTGCCGCTCGTGCCAAGCTGGCTCCACGCCTTGTCGCGCATGCGTTTCGTCACCGGCGAGACGCTCCAGTCCTCGTCCATCACGTCGTGCTGACGCCGTTGCGAAAACGTCGCGCCCACGCCGAAGCGCGTCTCGTTCTCGAGGATCTTCGCGAGACGGTCGCGCTGGCCGGCAATCATGCCCGGCTTGAGATCGTAGACCGAGAGCTTCATGCGGCACGCGATGTCCACGCCGACCGCGTAGGGGATCACGGCATTCTCGGTCGCGAGCACGCCGCCGATCGGCAGGCCGTAGCCCACGTGCGCGTCGGGCATCAACCCACCCGCCACCGCCACGGGCAGTGCGCAGGCGTTTGCCATTTGCTTCACGGCTTCGGGTTCCAATCCCTCGCCCCACTGCCGCCACGGTGCAGGCTTCGTGCGGGGAACGAACACCGGCTGCGACAGGGCGTGTGCGAGGTCGCCGGCATTCGGATGGCCGAGCCAGACTTCCGGTTCGCGCAGGATGGCCGTCAGCTCCGCCTCCACGGCGGCGCGGTCCAGCCCCGCCGCGAAGAGCCGGCGCATGTGCGCGTTCGCGAGCTTCAGCGCGTCTCCGGGCGGGAACCCGAGTGTGATGAGGTCTTTCGTGTTCATGTTCAGGCGGCCTCCGCGAAGCAGAACTCGCGGAAGAATTGATTCAGCTTGTCTTCGTCGGCCGCGGGTTCCGCGACCGGTGCGATTTTCTCCAGGCGGGCAAGCTCGCTCTCGATGAACGCATGGATCGGCGGGATCCGTTGCCCCTCGGCCAGCTCCTCGCCGGCCCGCTTGCGCGCGACGAGCGCCCCGATGTGAAAGCGCAGATTCACGTCGGTGACGAGCCGGTCCGCGAGCGTGGCAAACGGCATCGGCACCGGGCCCAGCCCGCGCTCGATCCATTGTGCGGCAAGGAGCGACCGCAGCACGTAGAGGTATTTTTTCAGCTGCACCCGTTCGCTCCGAAGATGGGCGCGATGGTTGCTCTGCGCCATGCGCAGGTAATGCCGAAAGCTTCGCCCCGGGACATAAAACTCGTTTGCCAGCAGGCCGAAGAGCAGCGCAAACGCCGGTTCGGCCCGGTAGACGATCGGCGACTTGATCCACTCGTGCAGCGACGGGTTCGAGTTGCGCAGGAAGCGCAGCGCCTTGCGCACGTCCCATCCCGAGAGGTCGAGTCCATCCGCGATCGGCACTTCGATCACGTCGCGCTGTTCGTTCACGGCGAGATACCACTCGCGCGGATGCGCGTAGATGAAGCGCACGTCGTAGTCGCTGTCGCGCGAGGCAAATCCCCATGCGCGGCCGCCCGACTCGACGGCAAGGAGCACGCGCACGCCGTGCTCACGCTCGATGCGCACGAGCCCGGCAAGGATTTGGTCATTGGTGGTGTTCATGGTTTTTGGGTGTGTGGGTGAAAAACGAAAAGCCCTGCCTGATTCGTGGACCAGGCAGGGCTTCGGGAAAACGGTATGGTTCTTCGAACTAGATGCCTGGTATGCCTTCGGGGCCGCGGAATCGGACGAAATTGACGCAATCCATGCCCCACGCGGCGACCGTGCCGGTCGTCGGCTTGAGCGAAATGAACTGGACGGAGTGCGTCATGGAAGTGCGGCAGTGATATCCGGTGTAGAGGACTTCGTCAATCGCGCAACGATCAGCCCATGAACAAGAGGGCAGGTAGCAGCGTCGAGCCGGAATCCGGTCCCTTCGCCTGCGGTGTTTTGTGGGTTCAGTGGATTCCGGGAATGCGATTCAGCGAAGTGGACGTCCCCAGTGACTCTCGATTTCCTCGAGTGTGCGGTTCCGGGTCTCGGGCATGATCTTCCAGGCAAAGAGGAATTGCAGGACCATCATCGCCGCGAAGAGGACGAACACGCCGCCGCCCCACGCTTCCGCCAGCGCGGGGAAGCTCCAGCCGACGAGGGCGGCGAGCGTCCAATGAATCACGGTCGCGAGCGACTGGCCCCTGGCGCGCACGGCGTTTGGAAAGATCTCGGAAATGAACACCCAGAGCACGGCGCCCTGGCCCAGTGCATGGGAGGCCTGGAAGGCGATGAGGCCGAGCAGAACGAGCGCCGGTGAGGCGGGGTGGGCGGTCGCGGCGTGCCAGTGGAGCGCGCCGGCGACGAATGCGAGGCTTGCGACGTAGCCGACGGAACCCCAAAGGACGAGCTTTCGCCGGCCGACGCGATCAATGAGGCGCATCGCGACGAGAGTCAGGATGATGTTCGTAACTCCCAGCGCGACGCTTTGAAGGAGCGCGAAATGCCGCTCGGCGCCGGCCATGCCGAAGATGCGCGGCGCGTAGGTCAGCGCGGTGATGCCCGAGAGTTGATTGAAACACGCGAGGGTGACGGCGAGCAGGATCGGCTGGAGAAAGCGGCGCTGGAACAGCCGCTCTGCGGGTGACGACGGTGAGCGGCCGATGTCGTCGATTTCGCTCCGGGGATTTTCGATGCCGAGGCGCTCGAGCGTTCCGGCTGCCGCGTCGAGCCGACCGTGCCTTGCCAGCCAGCGCGGGCTTTCCGGAAGACGGAACAGGAGGCTAAGAAATACCGCTGCGGGGACCGCCACAATGCCAAGCATCCATCGCCAGGCCGTCGTCTCGGGAAAGACGTGCACAAGCAACCAGCCGGAGGCGAAACCCAGAAAAATGCCGAGCACGATGTGAAGCTGGTTGAAGGAGACCAGCCGGCCGCGATGCTCCGCGGGCGAAATTTCGGCGATATACATCGGCACGACGACGGATGCCCCGCCAACGGCCATGCCGACGAGAAAGCGCGCCGCAAGCAGCGTGTGCCAGTCGGAGGCGAGCGCCGCGCCGAGCGAGCCGAGGAGGAAGACCACTGCGAGCAGAAGGAGAGTCGGTTTGCGACCGAGGCGGTCAGCGGGCCATTCGATGAACAGCGACCCAGGGATGGTGCCCAGCAGCGCCGCGGCGACGGTGAGGCCGAGGTTCAGAGCACTCAGGGAGAAATGCCGCTGGATGGGGCCTTCCGCGCCTGCGATGACGGACATCGAGAGGCCGAAGAGCAATCCGCCGAGTGCCGCGATGAGTGTCGCCTGCAGCACATTTCGAGGGACGCGAGGAGCGGCGCTGGGCATTGCAGGGAATTACGAACGCGCACGTTCGGTGCGGTGCGCTGAATTACGCACGATCCTTCGCGGAAGTCGAGGCGGCAACCGGGCACCGTTCGCAGCTCGCGGAGGAGACAGGAGGTGATTAGATGCTATGACAACCTTGCGGGTTAATTCGTGCCCTTCGGTGGGGGAAGCGGCGAGATTGGTCCGGATCCTTGATGTTTTCTACAGGGGGCCGTCGCGCGGGCGGAGCCAGGTATTCTGTGTGTGTTTACAACCTGTGATCCGGCTCATGTCAGTTGTTGCAGGTGGAATTGACAGGTTAAAAGGGGAGACGCTTGGGTGATGACATGATTTCTCTCCCCGCACCCACCGTGCGCGGTCTGCGCGCTTTTCTGACTATTTGTCTCGCTACGATTGCATCGCTTCGCGCCGCCACCGCGGAGCCGACGCGATTGTCTCTCGATGGAAAATGGGAGGTTCGGCAGCAGGGAACCGAGGACGTGATTCCGGCGCTGGTGCCGGGGAACGTCCATACCGATCTTCTCGCCGCCGGGAAGATTCCTGATCCGTTCTTCGGCGACAACGAGTCGAAGCTCCAGTGGATTGGCAAGGCGACGTGGGTTTACTCGCGGGAATTCGATGTGCCGAAGGAATTGCTCGAGCGGCAGAACGTCGTGCTGCGCTGCGAAGGGCTCGACACGCTGGCGACGGTGAAGGTGAACGGCACGGAGATCGCGAATACGGACAACATGTTTCGCGTCTGGGAATTTGACGTCCGCGATTTGCTGAAGCCGGGAAAGAACTCGATCGAGATTTCGTTTGCTCCGGCGCGGGAGTTCATCGAGGCGAATTACGAAGATCCGGCGTTCCCGGGGCTTGGCGCGCACAAGACGTCGAACCTGCGCAAGGAAGCCTGTGACTTCGGCTGGGACTGGGGTCCGGACCTGCTTACGTGCGGCATCTGGCGTCCGATCAGTCTGGTCGCATGGGATCACGCGCGACTGGACGGCGTGTTGATCCAGCAGAGTCTCACGGATCCGAAGACGGCGTATCTCGATCTCGATATCGCGGTGGATACCGATGGTTCGATTCCGCTGACAGCGGAGGCGACGGTGACGGACGAGGGGGGCGAGGTCGGCAAGGCGTCGGTCCCGCTGCGGCAAAAGGATGGAGTCGGCCGTGCGACGGTCGCGATTCCGGATCCGAAGCGCTGGTGGCCGGCGGGAATGGGCGACCAGCATCTCTACACCGTGAGCGTTGTCATCAAGGACGACAGCGGCGCGGTGATTGATCAGACGAAAAAACGCATCGGCCTGCGGGAGATCGGCTGGCTGGCAAAGACGGACGACCGTCCGCTCGGTCTCTCAATCAACGGACGGCCGTTCTTCGCGAAAGGCGCGAACTGGATTCCCCCGGACACGTTCACGTCGCGCATCACCCCGGAAAGGCTCCGCCGATACATGGAGGATGCGGTTGCCGCGAACATGAACATGATGCGGTTCTGGGGCGGCGGTTATTACGAGGAGGACGAGCTGTTCGACATCTGCGACGAGCTGGGAATCCTCGTGTGGATGGATTTCAAGTTCGCGTGCGCGGCGTATCCGTCGTGGGATCCCGCGTTCTGCGCGAACGTGAAGGCGGAACTCGAGGACAACATCGAGCGCCTGCGGCATCACCCGTCGATCGCGGTGTGGTGCGGAAACAACGAGGTGCGGCTGCACTATTTCACCGCGGATCGCGGCGAGGTCGGCAAGATGAGCTATGCGGACTACGACCGTTTCTTTGCGGATCTGATCGGTGGCACGTTGCGCCAGCTCGCGCCGCAGGCGGTTTACACGCCGGGAAGTCCTGAGGCGGGAGACGATCACTTCTGGGGCGTGTGGCACGGGAATCAGCCGTTCGAAGCGTATGAGGAGCTGCACGGAATGCTCACGGAATACGGCTTCCAGTCGTTCCCGCATCCGCGCACGGTCGACAGTTTCACGACGGAGGCCGACCGCGAATCGCTTGAGACGCCGGTGATGATGGCGCACCAGAAGGCGGGCGATCAGGGGAACGCGAAGATCGCCGGAATGATCGAGCGGTATTTCCGCGCGCCGAAGGATTTCGAATCCACGATGTGGCTGAGCCAGATCACGCAGGCATTTGGAATCACCAAGGGAATCGATCACTGGCGCCGCGACTGGCCGAACTCGACGGGAAGTCTCGTGTGGCAGTTCAATGACACCTGGCCTGGACCGACATGGTCGATGGTCGATTACTTCGGCCGCTGGAAGGCGCTGATGTATCGGATCCGGCACGCCTATTCGCCCATCCGGATTTCCGGCGTGCCCGGAAAGGACGGCGGCGTGGATGTCTTCATTGCCAGCGATGTCGTCGGAGAGCGCGAGGTGGATTTCGAGTGGATGCTGACCGACCTGTCCGGGAAGAAGCTGGAATCGGGCGCCGGAAAAGCTGCTGTGCCCGCCGGCACCGCGAGCTCAAAGGTCGCCAAACTGAAACTCGGCGACGCCATCGACAAGGCAGGGAAGGACAACGTGCTGCTCTGGCTGTCCGCGTCGGAGAATGGCGAGACGGTTTCGCGGAACGTGGTTCTTTTCGACAAGCCGAAGAATCTCACACTGCCCGATCCGGAGATTCAGACGACAATCAACCCGACGGACGATGGTGTGTTTGCCGTCACGCTCGAGGCCAAGCGCCCTGCGCTGTGGGTGTGGCTCGACGTCACAGGCGTGGATGCGAAGTATTCGGACAACTTTGTCGACCTGCGGCCGGGAGTTCCGGTCACGATCGAGGTCACGCCGGCGGAGCCGATTTCCGAAGCGGAGTTTCGCGAGAAGCTCGCGGTGCGCAGCCTGCGCGATACCTACGATCCTTCGCAACCCGTGCGGAATCTCGTTGTCGAGAAGGATGGCGTGCTGCGGGCGATGGCTGCGGATGCCGATATCGAGGGTTTCAGCGCGGGAGTCGACACTCAGGATCCTCCGAGCATCGGAAGTTGGGAGGATGCCCGCGACTCGGTGACCTGGAAGATGAAGATCGACAAGCCCGGAACGTATTCAGTGACGGTGGAGTCCGCGATTCCAGCCTCCGACGCCGGCAGCACGTATGAGGTCACGCTGGGGGATCAGCGAGTGGAAGCAGTCGTTCCCGCGACGGAGCGCTGGGAAGACTTCGTTTCCACGAAGATCGGAACGTTCACCGTTCGGGAGCCGGGCACCTACCCGCTCACGGTGAAAGCCGTTTCCAAGAAGCACCGCTTCGTGATGAACCTTCGCTCCGTCACGCTGGAGCGGGAGACGCCGTAACGACGATCAGACCGCAGCGTCGCGAGCCTCCGGTGCGGGAGAGGCGACGGTGCGGCGAAGTCGTCGCAGATAGGCTGCGGCCGCGCGATTCCCGGGATGGATCTCGAGGAGGCGCTCCGCGGCCTGGATGGCGGCGACGGGCATGCCGTCCTTTGCAAGCGCGCGGGACAGGGTCAGGTGCGCCTCGGGGAGGAAGAATTTCAGGCGGATGGCTTGTTGAGCCGCGGCGCAGGCCGTCTTTGCATCTCCGAGTCGCAGGGACGCCTCGGCATAGCCCAGCCACGCAAGCTCGTCGCGATCGTCGTGCTCGATGAGGGTTTTTGCGAGACTGGCAAGCGCAGGCCAGTCGCGAAGCGCGAAGAGCAGCAGGCCCGCACGCCTGGAAATTCCAAGGGGCAGTCGCGTGGTCGCAAGCAGGGTGGCCAGGGTCTCGCGTGCGGTCGCGGTATCGCCCGCGGCGACCGCCAGCTCCGCCGTCGCGATTTGAGCGGCCGGAGTCGTGCCCGACAATTCCTGAAGGATGGTGAGTGTGGATCGCGCGTCGTCGAGAAGTCCAAGCGCAAGCTGCGTTTTGAATAGGGTTTCGGCGAAGGGAAGGTGCTCAGGGAACTCGCGAAAGAGCTTCTCGAGAATCGGCCGGGCAAGGTCGGGGCGGTTTCCGTCGAGACACGACCGCGCGCGGTTCCATTCATAGTCGCGGCCGGCGGAGTCC
Source organism: uncultured Spartobacteria bacterium (assembly GCA_937901895.1). Lineage (GTDB taxonomy): Bacteria > Verrucomicrobiota > Verrucomicrobiia > Chthoniobacterales > JAATET01 > JAATET01. The sequence continues at coordinate 8,274 of CALGTD010000164.1, forward strand.
TCCGGCGGGGCTGGAGGATTGGAATCCCAGGATTCGCAGGAGGCGGGCTCCTGCTTTGACGCGAAACATTCCTCAAGCACGCGACCTTCCATGTCGTTCCCCACGGGAAGGCCAAAGCCGTGAAGGATGGTCGGCGTGATATCCAAGGCGCTGGCACCGTGGACGAGTTCATCGGCCCGCACATCGCGACCGGCGATCGCGAAGATTCCCGGCGGTGATTTGAATGACTCGGCATCGCGTGCGCGGATGTCGATGCCATTGGGCGTGACAAGCATCACTTCGGTGTCCGGACCGGCGATGGACATCAGCGTTTTCAGCATTTGGTCCAGCATCCGATACATGGTCGGAATCACTCGCTGGAACGGCCCGGACCGCGTGCAATAATCCCGCCCGAACAGCCGCCACATTTCTCCGATCGCACGATAGCGCACGGCCGTGAGACTCCAGTCGAGTTCGGACATCATGGCTGTGACGGCGGCGTGATAGGAAAAGTCCGCTGCGAGAAGAATGCGAAGTCGCGCGAGTCGTGTGTCGCGCGTCTGGTCGATGTCCCGCCAGTCCGGCACGAACTCCGACAGCATGTCGGTCCCGATTTCCTCGGGATGAACGCGAAGCGGATCCAGCGCTTCCGCGAAGGTGTCCGGGCCATACGTGCCGACGGGGGCGGGAGGCCACGGCTGTCCTGGTGGAGCCGTCGGAACGTGGAAGCGATCGGAAATGGTGACGCCGTGCTGGTTGCGGCTGCCATGCGTTGCAGGCCAGCCGGCGACGATGGTGGAGAGTCCCTGCCGGTCGAGGATTTCCCAAACCGGCGTCGCACGGCATGCGGATCGATCGACAGGTTCAGGACCGGAAGAGCCGGCCTTTAAAGGCACGCAAACGCCGTGCTGCCATGCGCGCTTGCCGGTTGCGAGCGACATCCATTGAGCCGCGCCGGTGTGTGGAAAAGGTGAGGACAGCGATCCGCTGCCTCCCCCTTCAATGAGCTGTCCCAATGTCGGAAGGCTCTGGTCGACGAGAGGATGTAGAACCCCCTGGTCTCCGGCCTCCCAGCCGACCAGCAACATCCGACCGGACATCCTGTGACGTAGCTAACTGCGGTTGGCGCGTCGCTTTCTCAGCGCGAGAAGGCCGGCGGCTCCTGCAAGGAGAATCGCTGTCGAGGTGGGCTCGGGAACGGCGCCGGTGACGATGGCCGTATTCAAGTCCGTTTCATAGCCGAACGAGTGGAGTTCGATGAACTTGTCAGTGACGTTCACAGAGAACAACGCCCAGCCGTAGTTGTAATCGCCGCCGTCGCGAGGAATTGCGAGACCGACGTAGCCGGTGACCGTGTCGTTTGGGACATACCAGTCGCCAACGACGATATCCGGCTCCCACGGTTTGTAGAACCAGGTTTCTCTATAGGCGTTACTCAGTCCGCTTGCACCGATCTCGATGCCAGCCCCAAGCACCGGAAGGCCCGCCTGCGAATTCTGCGCGAAGACGAGATTTTGCCCGGGGCCGTTGTTGCTAAAATTAACAGTCCGGACGGACGGCTTGTTCTGGCTGTTGTTTCCAAAGAAAAAGTCGAAATCATTTTCCCCGTCGAAATCGAGGTCGAAGCTGACGGGGGTGCTGGTGGTGGCGATGCGGCTGATATCTCCGGAGTAGAGAACGGCTGCTTCAGCGGACTTCGCAGCAAGCGCAGCGGCGGAGACTGCGAGCGACGATTTCAGGATTGAGGAAGTTTTCATAGAGGGAACTTTCCGAAATGGTATGGCCTGAATTCCGACTGTCTATTTCGAGGCACCGACGCGCAGCGGGAAGATGTTATGACGTCTTGTTACGTTGTTAGTTGTTGAAAATAAGGCATTTGTTAATTTTGAACCTGTAACGGGAGAGATCCGTGGCCCCCTCAAAACGGAAGGTTGGGCCCAGCTCGCAGTGGGCAGACTCGTCGCCCTGATGTGACTTCGTGGGGGGAATTGGGCTACGCCCGAATGCGGACCGATCCATGGGCTCAGGCGTGGCTGTCGTTGCGATGGAAGTGCAGACTTTTGCCGCCGTCGCGCTGCGGGTTCGAGGGAATCTCAGGGCGCAGCTCCGACGGCCCGGCGGGGTGAGCACAAGAGAGCCACTGGCTCCATTTCGGCAAGTTGCCCCGGTGCCGGAGAGGGCTTGAAAAACGAAAGGATGGAGAATCCCCTGATCTCCATCCTCTCAGCCGGTCGGTGGGAACCGGAAATTTGTCGATGTCCTCTCAGGCTTGACGAGAGCGTCGCTTTCTCAGTGCGAGAAGGCCGGCGGCACCCGTGACAAGGAGAAGTGTCGGGGCGGGTTCGGGAACGGCACCGGTGACGATGGGCGTGTTCAATTCCGTTTCGTAGGCGAATTCGTGGAGCTCCATGAACTTGCTATCGACGTTCACAGAGAAATGCGCCCAACCGTAGTTGTAATCCGCGCCGCCATCGCGGGGAATCGCGAGACCAACGTAGCCGGTGACCGTTTCGTTGGGACCTGCATACCAGTCACCGACGACCCCCTCACTGGATTCCCACGCTTTGTAGAACCAGGTTTCCCTGTAGAAGTTCTCCGGACCGTTTTCACCGATCGCGGCGCCTTCCGGAAGCACTGGCATGCCCTCCAGGTAATCCTTCGCGAAAACGAGATTTATTCCGGGACCATTGTTGCTGAAGTTTACGGTCCGGATGGACGGCTTTTCCTTGTTGTTGTTTCCAAAGAAAAAGTCGTAGTCATTTTCTCCGTCGAAATCGAGGTCGAAGCTGACGGGGGTGCCGTCCATGGCGAAGAGGCCGACCTCTCCTGAGTAGAGGATGGCTGCTTCACTGGACTTCGCGGCCAGCGCAGCTGCGGAGACTGCGAGAGACGATTTTAGGATAGAGGACGTTCTCATAAGGGGGACTTTTGGGAAAAAGCTATGCCCGGAATGCCAGGTGTCTATTTCCAGGCGTCGAAACGGGGCAGGAAGATGTTATGACGTCTTTGGAGCGTTGTTAGATGTTGAAGAAGAAGCATTTTGCCCCGTTTTCGCGAACCTGTAGCGCTGGACCACCTCATGCCCGCCAAGGCGAAATGCGAGGTTGGCTGTCTCGCGGTGAGCGGACTCGTCGCCTCGAAATGCGACGACGCGCGGGGAATTCGGCGCGGTTTGATCAAGGATGAATCCCAGGAGGGCGATGTTGGCGAGGGCCCGGGATTTCGCGGGAATCGGCTTTACGACGCGGATGTCGATCGCGATGCATCTGCCGTTCGAGCGGACAAGAATGGTGCCGATCGGCTCGTCGCCGTCGAACAGGATTGGCGACCAGTCACGATGGTAACCCCGCGGAGGCGGGAGGTTCCATAGCAGTTGCAGATCCTCGGGAGTGATCAGTCGATACGCCGCAATGAGCGGCCATACCGTCTCCGGTTTGTGTCGTGAGATCGGTTCGAGGCGCCACGATTGAGGAAAGGATTTCGCATGTCGCTGATAGAACCGATTGAGATGCTCTCGCGCGATGTCGGCGTCCGCCTCGAATACCCGTTCCTTCCTCGTCCTCGCGTAGCCCGCAGCTTCGAGAAAGGGCGCCCATTCGTCTTCGGGTGAGAGAAGCCGGGCGCAGGCTACCTCGCGGAAATCAGGAACGATCCTGTCCAACACGGAAATCAATATGGGGGCCACCTCCGCGGCGGACACTCCCGGCAGACGTGCGAGGAGAAACTCCAGATCGTCTTCGCGCTTCCACATGGCGAGCGTCGCGACGATTCGCTCGACGGGGTGTTGCCGGAGCGCCAGCAGGAATTCCGCATCCGCCGGCGGCTTGGTATCTTCGGAGGCGAAGAGGGATCGTGCGCGAAGCTCCTCCCCGGGGCGCGCTTTTCGAACGGTGGGGGGCTCGTGGGTGGTCATCGGTTGGAATCGGCGATTGGTGGAGACAGCTCCACACCCCACGCGCGATTCGGTTCCGGGCCCATCGTCAACTCCAGCACGCCACCGGCGGCAATGTCGGCGTGCGTGATCCAGCTTTTCCCGTAGGGCTGGCCGTTCAGACGCGCGGATTGGATGTAGCGATTCTTCGGAGAGTTTTCCTTCGCGACGATGGTGAACGTCTTGCCCGACGCATACTTGGGATCGAGCTGGAAGGTGATCTTCGAGAACACGGGGCTGGTGATCTCGTAGCGTCCGTCTCCGGGACAGAGCGGATGAATTCCACTCGCCGCGAGCACATACCACGCGGACATCTGGCCGACGTCTTCATTGCCAACGAGGCCGTCCACGGAGTTGCGATACGCGTTCTCCGCAATGGTGCGCGTCCACTGCTGCGTGAGCCACGGGGCGCCGAGACGGTTGAACAGAAACGGAACGTGATGCACGGGCTCGTTCGCGTGATTGTAGTAGCTGTTCCAGGAAAAATCGGACGGTGTCTTCTCGAAGAAATCCGTGAGGTCCGCGAGCGTCTCGCCGCGGCCGCCGAGAAGTTCCACGAGGCCGTCCACATCGTGCGGCACGAACCAGCCCTGCTGATACGGATTGCTTTCGATGCAGCCGTAGTCGTCCGCCAGACGGCCTTCAGCGGGCCATGCGGCCCAGGTTCCGTCGGCATGTCTCGGGCGGAACCAGCCCTTTTCCTCGTCAAAAATCCGGCGGTAATTCTTCGAGCGGAGTTCGAGCGCGGTGGCTTCATCTTCCTTTTCGAGCGCCCGTGCGAGCTGCGCCGCGCACCACTCCGAATACGCGAACTCGAGCGTCTTCGAGATGCTTTCGAACGTGTCGGGAGTTTCCGTGCCGAAGCGGTCGACGGATCCCTTCGTGAGGGCAAATGCCGCTTCCATGTCGAAATTTCGGATGCCCTTCTGCCATGCGTCGGCGATCACGACGACGGCCGGATTGCCAATCATGCAACCCGAATAGGCGTTGAACATTTCCCAGCGCTCGAAGTAGTCGCGCTCGCTGTCGGCTGCGAGCTCGATGAGCGAGCAGATCGTGTCGTTCACCACTTCGGGCGCGATGATCGTGAGCAGCGGAAACTCGCTGCGAAACACGTCCCATCCGCTGAAAATCGTCCGCTTCGTGAAGGATGCACCCTTTCGCACGCGGCCATTCGCGCTGGGATACGAGCCGTCGACGTCGGTGATCGCGCGCGGATCGATCATGGTGTGATAAAGCGCGGTGTAGAACACGCGCCGTTGCTCGTCGCTGCCGCCCTCGATGCGCACGCGGGAGAGCTCGCGATTCCAGGTCTCGCGGGCGCGTTTCCTCACCTCGTCGAAGTTCCAGTCCGGAATGTCCGCAGCCACGTTTGCGCGCGCGGCCTCGACACTCGTGAACGAGATGCCGGCCTTCATGAGAACGGTCTCGTCCTCCGTGGTGTCGAAGTTCGCGTAGAAGCCGAGATGTTTTCCTTTGGCGTCGCGCGCGCCTTCGAGGATTTCCGCCTTCGCGACAATCGCGTCGTATTCTGCACTCTCGATGGCCTCGCGTTTGCGCGACTGACCTTCGGGAATCTCCGCGCTCCACACGCCGAAATCCTTCAGCGGCCGGTTGAACTTTGCATGGAAATACACCGTGTAGTTTGCGCTGCCATCGCCGTTGCCCCACCCGCCGCCCTCGGGCGTGCACTTCATCCATCCCTCGATCGAGTGGTCGTCGACGACGCGAACCTCCTGTTCCGTGGAAGTGCCGCCGACGCGACGGGCGAGGTCGATCTGGATGCGGGATTGCGGATTCTTTGGAAACGTGAATCGCAACATGCCCGCGCGCGGCGCGGCGGTCGCTTCCGCACGGACGCCGTTCTCGAGCTCGACCGAGTAGTAACCCGGCGAGGCCTTCTCCGTGCCGTGCTTCCACGCGACGCGGTAGCCTTTTGCAACTTCCGGATGTCGGCCTGCGACGACCTGAAGGTCGCCGGTCGTTGGCGTGACCAGAAAGTTGCCAAGATCGCCGAACCAGCCCACGCCGCTCATTTGCGTGAAGGCGAAGCCCTCGATGAATTCATGCTCGTGGCTGTAGCCGCTGCCGTTGTCGCCGCCGGTGATCGTGTTCGGATTCACCTGCACCATGCCGAAGGGCAGCGTGGCGCCGGGAAACGTCTTGCCGAGACCGTGATAGATGCCCGCCGCTTCGACGCTGGTGCTCGCTCCAACGAAGGGATTCACGAGATCAACCGGCTCCTCGGCACCTAAATTGGGGGCGAGCAGATATCCGGAGATACAAAAAAGGAAGGTGAGGGAAACGGTGCGCACGACAGGGGGCGGGACTTCGACCGGGATTTTTGCTGGAGACCGCCAGGCGAAGGAGGGGAATCGGCCGACAGGTGCTGCGAGGTTGATATGACAACTCTGGGTATTGGCCAGCCAATTTGAGAGTGCACGGACCTGTCAGATTGGCTACCGCTTGAGAACCCCCCCGATGTCAGTTGTGAGCAAAGTTCCCAAGCACCGCGAGATTTACGAGACGCTGGTTTCCGAGATTGCCTCCGGCTTTTACGATTCCACGCAACGAGTGCCGAGTGAGGCACAGCTGGTGAAGCGTTTTGGCGTGTCGCGGCCGACGGCGGCGCGCGCGCTCCGTGACCTCCAGCAGGAGGGACTCGTCGATCGCCGGATTGGATCGGGCACCTTCCTCGTGAAGGATGCCAAACTGCGCGAAAGCACCGCGATGCGGCATCTCGGAGTGCTGATTCCAAACCGGGAGGAGTCCGAGATTTTTGATGTGATCTTTGGCGAGCTTGCGGGCCTCGCGCGCGCGGAAGGCTATTCGCTCATTCTCGGCGGAAGCCGGCGGTTGAAGGCGCACCAGTCGGTGACCGCGCAGGATGCCGACGATATCTGCGAACACTTCATCGAGCAGGGCATCGCGGGTGTTTTCTTTTCGCCGTTCGAGTTCAGCGAGGACATGGAGGCCGCGAGCAAACGCACAGCGGAGCGTCTGCATTCGGCAGGCATCGCGGTCGTGCTCTTCGATCGCGACATCGTGTCGTATCCGAGGCGGAGCCAGTTCGACCTTGTGAGCATCGACAACACGCTCGTCGGATTTCTCAGCGCGCAGCATTTTTTGAAGATCGGGTTGCGGAACATCGTTTACATCGCCCGGCCGAATTCGGCACCGACGGTTTATGCCCGTGCGGCCGGCGCGCGGGAGGCGCTCCTCCAGGCGGGTATCGACGTATCCCGCGACTTCATGCAGATCGGCGATCCCGGCGATCTGTCGTTTGTCCGAAAAATTCGCGCCATTCCCCGCATCGAAGGAGCGATCTGCGCAAACGACTTCACGGCCGCGCAGCTGATGCGCTCGCTCGGAAGGTTGAAGATTCGCGTGCCCGAGGATTTCAAGGTGATCGGCTGCGACGACTTGAAATACTCCGATTACCTGAGCGTGCCGCTGACGACGGTCGCGCAGCCGTGCCGGGAAATCGCGATTGGTGCGATGCGCGCGATGATGGACCGGCTCGCGAATCCCACGCTGCCACCGATGTCGTGGACCGTGGCGCCGCGACTGATCGTGCGCGAGAGTTGCGGCATCTTCACGGGTGCGTCAAAGGACGGCGAAGCGGCGCGAAAATAGCAACCCGGCTGCGCATTCAGCCGATATGCGTGTTCCGGAGCTTCAACGCGTGAGCAGGCGACGAAGGGTGGAGGGCTCGAGCAGCGGATCCGGGAAGGAGAGGGCGATCGTCTCATTGCCGATACGGTCCACGGCGCGGACATCCGGAGGATACATCGCGACCACCGGTTTCCCGAGGAGCTGACCAAGCACATGCCCGGAGGTGGTGATTCCCGCAACGACGGAACAGCGGGCGACGAGACGTTGAAAGTCGTCGAGCGAGCCCCGCCAGGTGGGATGTTCGGGATCGTCGGGTTCATCCGCGGTAGCCACGACGAGAATGCGGTGTCCGGTGACGCTTGCGAGATGGTTTACGGTGCCGCGCAACCAATCGTCGAAACCGTCTGGAATCACCCCGCGGAACGAGAAGCTTCGCCGGAAGAAAAGAATGAACGGTTCCGCGGTCACTTCCAGTGTCGTGGGCGCGCGTCGGAAATCGATCCCGGGAAAAGTCCGATACCAGTATTCAGGAAACGGCCTGCCGCACGCGAGGGCATGGGGCCAGCGGAATGGAAATATCTGATTCCAGATGACGGGCGTTGATTCGCGGAGCAGCCGGCGCCACTGCAGCCACTGCCACGCCGCCTCGTCCGCTGCATAGCCCAACCGGCTCGATCGAGGGTGTTGCGGACCCGGAGCGGGAGAGGAAATTACATAGGGAAAGTGCGTGAACGGATTCCCGAACTCCGCGCGATGAATCACGCGCACCCTGGCGCCGAGCTGATGCAACGCATGCGCGAGCGGCGTGACGAACCACAGGTCGCCGAGCCGGCCGGATTGCAGGATCGCGATGTCGCCGGTGGAACTTTGTTCCACGAGGTTTGGGAGATCGATTGGCTTCACAGCAAGCGGGGAGGGTTCAGACCGCGCGAGGCGAGCAGGGGGCGTCGAATCGCCAGCCACAGAAGAATGGTCGCGCCCAGAAATGAGAGCCGCACCATCCGTCCGCTGAGACCGTAGGAGACGGCGAGGTCCAGGGGATATCCGAGCGCGCAGAGCGCCACGCCAAACGCGGCGTCCGCGACTCCGAACCCCGCAATCGTCTGGACACTCAGACTGATCGCGAGATTCACGCTCGTCGTGAGGAAGACGGCGCCCGCGGGGGTCAGGGGCACACCGACGCTCCTGAAGGCGCACAACGTCACGGCCGATGCGACGACCCAGCGACAAGCGGTAAGCGCAAGCAAGCCGGCGTGACGGGATGCGGAAAGTGCGCGGAAGGCGTCGGCAATTTCATGAACGACTCCGGAGGTGCGCTGCACGAGCGGATGTGCACTCGAACGATGCAGCAGGCGACCGGAAAGTTTCAGGATGCCTGGAAGCAACAGCAGAATTGCGAGCAGAACGACGAGCAGAACGGACGATCCCGTGACGAGAGCATGCAGATGCTTCGTGGTGAGCGGCACCATGGTGAGCGTGGCGAGCAGGAGCAGGATGGCCGCAAGCGAATCGTAGAGGCGGATGACAACGATCTGCGAGACGCCGGCAGGGACGCCGGTTTGCAGAAACCGTCTGGCGAGCAGGGGATACGAAACATCGCCGAGACGCGCCGGAAGGACCGCCGCGAGGAAACCGTGGACAATGGCGAGGTCCAGAATCCGCAGGAACCATCCACGTTCCCTCGACGGAATCACGACCGAGAGACGGAGGGCTAGCAGGAGGTTGCTGCCGAGAAAGAGGAGAAATCCGCCCGCCGCCCACGCGGGGTTCATCCCCCGGAGCGAATTCCAGACGACGCGCAGGTCCGCGAAGGCGAGCACGGCTCCGAGCGCAGCGATCGTAAGCAGGACGGTGACGGATCTGCGCAGCGCTCGCGGTCGATTGTTGGGTTGCGGCATCGCGAAAGGATCGAGGGTTGCGTTACAGGATGCCGAGATCGGTGAGCAAAAATTTGGTGCGTTCCCGGACGCGATAGACCGCGAGGCATGCGGCGAAGTAGCGTTCCGCGGTGGCGAGCTTCCGGGCAAAGTCGACGGGTTCTTCGGATGCCGAATCCGCATACCCGAATTCTTCCTGATCGTTGCGCAGGGCGAAGCGGACGAGATCGGTCTCGGCATCGGAAAGCGCGTCCCGTGCGCCGATGCGATCGTCCCGCAGGGGACGGGAGACGTTGCGGTGATGGCGGGATCCGTCGGAGCCGGGGATCGATCCGCCGTGGGGTGGAGGCCGGCGGTGATATTCGAGCATCGCGGGATCGAAATCGACGCCGAGGTGATTGCTGATCCGAATCAGTGTCGTCCGGGGATCTGCCACGAGGTCTTCGTAACGCACCAGCATGGAGGCCGGATCATCGCGCACGGCACGCCATGCGTCCGCGGCGGCCCGCCAGACCAGCGCCGGCGCGAGCACGTGAAGGTCGGCGAAGCGAGGAGGCCGGATCAGGGGGAAGACCGAAATGCGATTTGCGACGCAGGAACTGACGACGGATACCGGATCCCGGACCAGAAAGATGATTTTTGTTTCCGGCAGCCACTCGCGGACGTTCGGGAGGAAATACCAATGCGCCGGCGTCTTCTCGCCGATGAGCAAATCGTTTGTGCCTCGATAGTGTCGAACGAACGCCTCGAAGAATTCCGCCTGGGACGAAAACCGGATCGTGCGTCGCGGGATTTCGGAATCCTGGAAGACCTGGTCGTGGTTGAATGCACAGATCCGCTGCTGGAACCGCCGATCGATGCCGAAGGCGTAGAGCAGGAATCCCGTTTCGTCCGGAACGCGAATGCGGGGATGCATGTTCAGCATGCGCGCAAGAAGCGTGGAGCCCGAGCGCGGCGCCGACACGATGAGGAATGCCGGGGTGCGGAGAGGGCTGGCCGATGCGGGCGGGCGGTTCATTGAGGCGGCTGAATTCTCTATCAGGCTTTGACCGTTCCGGCCATCCGACGGGGCGGAGATTGATTTTCATGGGATTGCCGCTAGATGTGGCAGTCCGCCGAATGCCTCCCATGACCACGATTTTTACCATCCCCAAGCCGTTCGAGGGGCGCATGGCGGTGATTCAGCACAACGCCATCCAGAGCTGGCTGCGCGTGATGGATTGCGAGGTCCTGCTGGTTGGCAATGAAACCGGGGTTGGTGAATACGCGTCGAAACATGGACTCGGGCACATCCCGTCGGTGCGCTGCACGGAAAATGGCACGCCGTTGATCGACGACGTCTGGCAGAAGGCGCGGGAAGCGGCCGCCGGGGATCTGCTGGCCTACCTGAACTGCGACATCATGTTCACGACGAGCCTCACGGGCGTCGCGAAAAAGATTCCGTTCGACTCCTATCTCGGCATCTGCCGGCGCTGGGATGTCGAGATGGACGGGGAGTGGGATTTCAGCGAGGGATGGCAGCAGCGGCTCGAAGACTATGCCCGGCGAAATGGAAACCTCCGTCACGGTCGTGCCGTGGAGTGTCACTTTTTTCCGAAGCACACCGGATTCGGTGAGATGCTGCCATTTGCGGTCGGTCGGAACCGCTACGACAACTGGATCGTGCTTCGCGCGCTGGAACTCGGAATTCCGGTGATCGACATGACGCCAATCTTCCCCGTCGTGCATCAAAATCACGAGCGCCACGTGCCCGCGCTGTCCGACGAGGCCTACCGCGCGGAGATTCGGACGAATCACCAGCTGGCCGGCGGCTTCAAGCGACTCGCCACAAGCCACGACGCCACCCACACATTCGGAGCGGAAGGCTTGAAACCAAACGGCACCAGCGTGGCCGCCCGTTTTTACCGGTCATTTCGCAAACTCTGCCAGGTATTGGACGTCTGAGGCAACGGATCCGCGAGGTGTCATCGCCGATGGCGGCTTTGCGGTTCGCTCGAATTTTCCATTAACGACCGGGTGATGCAGCGTTTGGCTGCAGTCCAAAGCGTGGCAAGAGCGCGCTTGCCTCAGAGCTCCGGATCTCGATAAGGCACCAGAGGTGGTTGCGTCATCCCAACAATTTCGGGAAATTCCTGATTCGAATCTGCTTGCGAAAATCCAGGACCTCTATGATCGAGGACTTTATATTCAGGCGCTATCGGTTTCGGAATCTGCGGGCCCAATCTCCTCGTGGCTCGGGGTGGAGCAGCAGATTTTGGGAGCTCGATTGGCTGGCAATCTTGGGGCCGCACGGCTCGCTGCCGCCCTGTATTGCCGCGCATGTCACGCGGATCGTGGGAACCCCGCTGCTATTTATTTCCGAGCGGCTTCCCTTTTTCAGCAGCGTGGCCCGCTGCGGGCATGGTGGTTTCTGCAGCGGCATCCGGATCTGCCGGGGGCGGCGCTCGAGGTTCGGGCGGATTACCACGCACTCAAGGCCAGGGTGCTGGCGGCATTTCGCGATTTCGATTCGGCCGAGGTTGAAATCAAGGCGGCCATTGATCTCGCTCCCGACCATTCCTGGGTATGGTGCGAAAAAGCGGCGATCCTTCACCGCCGGGACGACCATGCGGCCGGTTATGCTGCCGTGCAGCATGCATTGAGTCTGAGGCCCTTCTACAGGCCGGCTGTGCAGCTGGGGGCGGAGCTTCTCCAGCTCCTCGGGCGCGACGACGAAGCCGTTGATCTCCTTGTCAAAGCAAACGCGCAGCTCGAATCCGGAGCGGTCGTGATGCAGCTTGCAGCTCTTCAAGGTGAGCTTGGCGAGCACGAAGCCGCTCTGGAACACTGGCGCCGGAGCGTAAGCCTCCACCCACTTGCGGAGCCGCCGTTTTCAATCTGGTTGAATGGTCAGCTCGCGGATGCCTGCTACCATGCCGGCCGATTCTCCGAGGCGGCAGAGTATGCTCGCAAAGCCGGCGGGCGTTTTTATCAGGATTTTGCTGCGCGTTTGGATGAAGAGATTTCCTCGCGTCGAGTGGTTCTGCCCGTCGCGTTCGTTGCCCAGCACTATTCAACTTGTGCTCCTGCGACGCTGAGCGCGCTGAGTGCCTACTGGCGGGTCGCTGTCGACCACATAAAACTTGCCGCCGAGATTTGTTATGGGGGCACTTCGGATTATGTCGAGCGTGGGTGGGTGGAGAACAACGGGTTCGTTGCCTGTGAATTCCGGGTGACCTGGCAATCAGCCTGCGCGCTCATTGATCGCGGGGTTCCATTTACTTTGACGACCGTCGAGACCACATCGGCGCATCTCCAGGCTCTTGTCGGCTACGACCTGATCCGAAGAACCTTCCTGCTGAGGGATCCGTCGCGGCGTAACCTGGTTGAAGTCCGTGCGAACGAGTTTCTTGAACGGTATGCCGCGTTCGGTCCGCGTGGGATGGTGATGGTTCCCAAAGACGAGGCCTCTCGTCTCGACGGCGTGGAGCTGCCCGATGCGGACTTGTATGACCACTTTCATGTCTTCCAGAAAGCGCTCGCCCGTCACGATCGTGATGGTGCGGAGAGCGAACTTGAAGCACTCGAAGGCAAGGCGACAGGGCATCGAATCACTCTCCATGCGCGCCGGTGTCTGGCGATCTATGACGCGCACCCCGTTCGAGAGTTGGAGGCCGTTGAGGGGATGCTCGACTTGCATCCGGGATGCCCTCTCTACCTTTGGGCGAAGGCCTGCCTCCTTCAGCGGATTTCTCCGGGCAAGGAACACCGTCGCTTTCTTCATCAGATCGCCTGCGATCGTTCAGCCGATCCGGTGTTCTGGTGCGAATGGGCACGGACGTTGGGTTTGGACGCCCGCCATGCGCGGTTTGCCGACCGCTACCTGCTGCTTGCTTTGCGCGCCCAGCCATATGAGCCGGGATTTCTTTCCCAGCTCGGAGATTCACTTTGGAATCAACGGCGGTTTGAATCCGCGGCCGATATCTACCGCCTGGCGGCATGTGTGGGAGGCGTGGACCGGTGGGGATGGTCCTATTTCCAAGCCTGTCGGCACACTCGTCGAAGTGACGAGGCGCTGCATCTTCTGCGCGCCCGTTACGAGATGGCGGGAAACGCCTCTGCGCAACCCGCGCGTATCCTCTTCAATGCACTTGTGGCTCTCGATCGATCCGCAGAGGCCTTTGCGTTGCTTGATAACGCGATCGATCGCCGTGGTGAGGATGGACAGCTCCTTGTTTTCGCTGCAGATGAGTTCGCGTGCGCCGGCAAATGGGAGCGAGCCGAAAAACTGCTCGCTGATGCTGAGGCCCGAGCCTCCAGAAACTCGTGGCTCCGGGCCAAGGCGCATCTCGCGAACTACCGTTGTGACCTTTCAACGGCGCTGAAGAACTGGCGGACGGTCCTCGAGCAGGAACCGCTGGCGCTGGATGCACTGCGCTCGGTCGCCAGACTCACGGCCGAAACCGAGGGGAGGGGGGCTGCACTGGCGTTCCTCGAAGAGACTGTCAACCGCCATCCCCATTTTCTCCCGCTCGCCGAGTTGCACATCGAGTTTCTTCGCAGTGAGCCGCCACAGGTTGCAGAGAAGGTCATCCGATCTGCGCTCGCTCGCGATTCCCGGAACGCATGGTTGCATCGGGAACTGGCCCTCACGCTCGCCAATCAGCGCAGATTCGGCGAGGCCGGTGAAGAGGTCGACAAGGGGCTTCAAATTGATCCTCACAATCCGGATTCCTTCGCCACGCGCGGCCGTGTTTGCGAGCTGGAGGGGCGGATCCCAGCGGCGGCGGAGTCGTTTCGTGCGGCATTAAAGATTTCCATCGATCACTCGTTCTCAATGGAAGGCCTCCTGCGCAGTTGCCAGAGCTTCGAAGACAGGAAGGCGGCGCTGGAGTTCGTTCGCACCGAGCTTGTGAGCCAGGTTGTATTCGGAGACGGCATCCTCGCATTTCGCGACGAGGGCTACCCCGTGCTGGAGCCGGCGGAATTGCTTGCGATGCTGCGTGAGGCGCTTTCAGCACGTCCGGATCTCTGGCAGGCGTGGGTCGCAGTGATCGCCCAACTGGTGGATCTCGGACGTTTGGAAGAGGCGCGTCGTCACGCTCTCGAAGCTGTGGATCGCTTCCCGCTGGTGCCGCGGGTTTGGTTCGAACTTTCCGTTGTCTACAGTGCGCGGGGGGAGAGCCTGGAGGCAATTCCCCCTCTGCAGCAGGCGCTGGCGATTTCGCCGGCCTGGGGTGCGGCCTCCCGGGCGCTCTCCACGGTTTTGGAGAAGCTGGGGCGGCTCGATGACGCCAGGTCGACGCTCGATCGAGCCATCGCAGCAGCGCCGCTTGACGCATTCAACCATGGCTTCCTGGCCGGGGTGTTGTGGAAGCAGGGGCGGCGTGAGGAAGCATTGTTCAGCTTGCAGCAGGCGCTGCGTATCGACCCCGATTACAGCTGGGCCTGGGAGGTTCTCAAATTCTGGTCCGTGGAGATGGGAAGGCCGGAGATGAACATCACTCTCGCCCGCGAACTGGCCCGGGAGCGGAGCGGGGAGGCGCGTTTGTGGTTGCGGCTTGCGGAGGCTCTGGCTGAGGAGGATGTCACTCAAGCGATCGAGGCCACGAAGACGGCCATAGGCCTCGAACCATACAATGCAAATGCCCATGAGCATCTGGCGGTTCTTCATTGCATGGAGGGCCGGTTCGGCGAGGCGTTGGAGGCCTGTGCGCCCGCTGTATTCCGGGAACATCAGCCCTTGCCGCTTCAGGGAAGGGAGGCGTGGATCGAAGCCCAGCGAGGAAACATCCTCCTCGCCATCGAGAAGATGCGGGGGGTTGTCCGCAGATCTCCCGACTACTTCTGGGGATGGCGCCAGCTGGCGGACTGGCTGACGAGCCGGCAGCAGTATTCCTCGGCGATGGAGGCCGCGCAGGCCATGGCACGACTGCAACCACGGTCCGCCATGCCGCTCGGCTACATTGCCGAGCTCCAGCTCCAGATAGGGGAGTCTCGCGCTGCATGGGACACCTTTCGCAAGGCGTTCAATCTCGATCCCGACTACCAATATGCGGGAACCCGTCTGTTCGACGCGCAGCTGCGTTCCGGGGATTTGAAAGGGGCGGAGGAGACCCTCGCCCTGCTCGAACTGCATCATCCCGGCGCGTCGACAAACGCCTCTCGTGTGAGACTGTTGTGCAGGCTCGGGCGCAAGGAGGAGGCTCTGTCCCTGTTTCGAGAGATTTGCTTTACCGACAGGCGCCATTCGGCGGCACTTGTGGAAGCTGCGGATGCGATCTCCGAGGCCGGGTGGGAGACGATGGCGATGAAGCTCTATGGGGAGATTCTGCACGCCCCGACAGTGAATCCGGACGTAGGCGCCCTTTGGGCTCGAGTGCTTTGCAAGCGAAAGTATTGGATTTCCGGCCACGGGCTCGCATCGCTGGATCCCCGAAGTCCCGTGGGACGGGCAGCACGCATAGTCCTTCTCGAGAAGGCCGCGGAGACCGGCCGGCGGAAATTTGTGAAACGGTTGTTGCGGCGGGACGGCGCCGCCTTGCGGGAGGATACCCGGGCATGGGGTGCCGGCGGCTATGCCCTCGCCACTCTGCAGGAGGCCTCTGAGGGCGTGAGGTGGCTGGCGGATTGGAAAGGGCACCCGGATGCCGAGCCCTGGATGCTTTACAACCTCGCGCTGTTGCTTCGCGCGTTCGACCGCCATGTGGAGGCGCGAGCAGTTTCCATCCATGCGACGTCTCTCCATGGCGATCACACGACTCCCTCTCACCATCTCTTTCTGGCTTGGGACGAGGCGGTGGGAGGAGCATTTGATCTCGCCAAACAGCGTCTTGATGCGCTTCCGCGTGACGAAGGGTCGCTTTACGATACGATGCTCCGCGCGGTGGTTGGCGCAATGATCTCCGTTGGTCAGGTGCCACCGTCCGGGAAAGCTGCAGTTTACGAGAGCGAGCGTGTGGTTCTGCAACAGGCGTCGTGGAGGCCGCACTGGAACGACGTTGGTTTAAGCCATCTCGCACGTGAAGGGATTCGAGTGATGGCGGAGAGCGCGAAAAAGAAGCCGTTTCGCGTTGGGACCGGTATGCCTTTTTTCCGTCTGACGAGTGAGCCTGTCAGCTGGTTTTGGATCCTCCTCGGATTCGCCCTTATCCAGGTGATCCGGGCGTGCAGCGGCGGGCAATAGAGGCGACGGCCGGCACTCTCGAGGATCGAGGCCGTGACCCACCGATTCAGGGGGCCGCGAGGAGTCCGCTGAAGATTCCGGCGTTGCCAGGTGGAAGAATGCGCGCCCCGATTCCGTGTGAGACGGAGACGTTCGACATGAAGTGGAACGTCAATACTTCCGGCTGGCGACGGTTCTCCACCGGTAGAAGCTGCCGAGGGTTTTTGTGTCGGTGGAGGGATTGGCGGCGAAGTCGGGAATGTTGGGATCGTTCGCGTCGATGAATCGCTCGATCGTCACGGAACCGCGCTGTTCGGAACGAACGGAGTCGCGGGTTTCGTCCCACACGCCAGGATCGGTGCCGCGTGCCTTTTTGAGAGTCTGGACGCGGTAGTGAACGGTGTAGGTATTCGATTTCGTGGTGAGGCGCGGGTAGAGTGTGGTGTAGATCCGTTCGCGGAGATTGTCAGCC
The DNA here is from genome assembly GCA_937901895.1 of uncultured Spartobacteria bacterium. GTDB lineage: Bacteria > Verrucomicrobiota > Verrucomicrobiia > Chthoniobacterales > JAATET01 > JAATET01. The sequence goes on from CALGTD010000164.1 coordinate 25,292, forward strand.
GTGAGGGCATGGCTGGACCAGAAGGTCTCCATCGTTTCGGGCTTCTGGCCGACGGGCACGATGGGGACGTCGCAAATCTCGGTCGCGGATCGGAAGATTTTACCCTGGTCGAAATAGTTGGTGTCGAGCTGCCGGAGCGTTTCATCGACATCGATCTCGAGTCGGTATTGGTCCTTCGTCTGGGCGCCGGCCTTGTCGTTGGTGCCCACGACGCCCTTGTAAACGGCGGCTTTGCTGTTCGGGATGGCGGTGAGCTTCTCGGACTTCAGGACCGCGATGAGGCCGGTGGGACGTTTGAGGTAGGTGAACGGAAGGATCTGGTGGTTGAGGTTGATCTTTCCGGCGGTGGAGAAGCGATCGCTGATCGCGTAGGGCTCGACGACGGGCATCCAGAACAGGTCGAGGAAGAGGTGGTCCGGGATGCGCGTGGACGCGGCGGGGTGATTCTTCTGCGGGCGGAAGAGAAGGGTCTGCCAGGGCTTGCCGGCTTTCACGCCGCTCGACAACGAGCCGAAAATCCCGGGCGAGGGAATCTGGCGGTTCGGAGCGGAGAAGGTTTTTTCCTCCTCACCCATGTTTGCGGTCCAGTTTTTGTCCGCGGTGTCGAAATAGGGAATCTTGTCGTTGTTGATGCGGGCGTTTCCTTCGTCGGGCTTGTTGATGAAAGGACCGTCCATGGTCGTCGGCAGGCCGGAATCGAAGTCGCCTGTAACGGCCGGCGTGGCGGTGGCATCGGCGGGGAAGTCGGGGTGCTTGGCGGCGGGGAAGTCGATCCCGGGCAGGAGTTTGCCGACCGCGCCAAAGCCGGGCTCGAAGTTGCTGGCGTAGGATTGCGTGAAGGTGTGGACGAGTCGCCGCGAGGGATCCTTGTAGGCGGCGGCGTCCGGTGGAGCGAAGACCGTGTCAGGAACCTCGTGGCTCGCGGCAACGAGGCGGTAGTCGCCATGGTGCGGGACCACGGTGCGGACGACGTCCTTCTCGTGAAAGACGGGGCGGAAATCGTAATAGAGGCGGCCGCTGCCGGAAATCGGACCCTGGAGAGAGAGCGACCAGTATTGCTCCTTGTCCTTTTTCGGTTCGGTCACGAGGTCCGGGATCGGAAGGGTGGCCGGCGGCATCTTGATGCGGATGGTCTGGATGAGATCCTTCGAAGCCATGTTGCTGTTCCTGCCGGCGTAGATTTCGACGGTGATGTCGCCACCGCTGAATTCCATCGTGCCGCCGGTCGGCGGTGCGGGAATGCGAATGGGCTCGCCGATAAATGGATAGAGCTCCCCCTTGTCCGCCGGGAGGCCGCCGCGGGCGGGAGCGCCCCTGCGGAAAAGGAAGTAGCGCGTGCCGGGCGTGCCTCCCCACGTGCGCCCCTTGGCCAGCGGTCCGCCGCCGCCATTTTCCGGAAGGTTTTCCGCGTTCGCGTTTTCGGAGTAGACCACGGAGGCCTCGGAACCTGTCAGCTCGGGGAAGAGCGGCGCAGTAACGGCGCCGGACGTGATGGTGAGGTTCTCCAGGCCGGTGATCTTCACCTTCATGTTCGCGACGACCTTGTTCCAGCCGAGTGCCGGCGAGAAGAGCTCCATCAGTGCCATGGCCTGGATGCACTTTTCGCCCGGGTTCAGGATGTTGCCGCCGAGGACGCGGTTTGCCGGGACGTTGCTTCCGGAGGATTCATCCGCCGGAGTCGCAGGATTATCCGCCACGGCATTGCAGATGAACTGAATGCCGAATTCCGAGAGCGTGTAGGCGCGGCCGAAGCCCATGGTGTCGCCCTTTTGCGACGGGGTGACCCAGCCGATCCCTGGCTGATGGTTTTTATATGGCGTGTAGCGGCCGTTTTCAGGGAGCAGGAAGTCCCAGAGATTCGTGGACCGGATGTAGTCGAAAATTTCGGTGAGGATCTGGTCGCGGTCGGCTCCGTATTTCGCGAGAAAATTACCGCCGAAGCCCGGCACGGGCGTGCTGGTGAGCTTCTGGAGGTAGCTGTAGAGCTGCTGGTTCCGGGTGATCGCAATGTCCGTGCCCGGGCTCAACGGGTCCTCGCGCTGGAAGTAGTAGGGCTTCGCGTCCGCGCCGGTGCCGATGGAGGAGCAAAAGGCGATGAGCCGGTCGAAGACGGTGACCTTCGAGGCCTGCAGATTCCGGAAGATCGGCCAGCAGGCGATGCGCGGGAGATCGAAGAGATTCGTCTCGGGCGCACGGCTGTTTGTGGTGAGGAAAAACGGCGCCTGCGCCAGATCGTCCTGCATGAGCGGCTGCGACGAGGGCGTGCGATCATCCGAGAAAATCGCCTCGTCCGTGCTGGCGTAGAGACGGTCGGTGTCGGCCTGGAGTGGCTTGGTGGCGAGGGCGGTGCCGTTTCGCGAACCACCGTCCACGACGCGCGGTGTGAGGTCGTAAATCTGCCCGCGCGTGAGATATGGGAACACGGCGGAGAGGCTCGTGGTCGCCGGGTGGCCGGGGTAGCTCTGCCATTCGTTTCGTGCCGGCTGGTGATGGGCGAGCCTGTTGCGCTCGAATTCCGTATTCATGCGCGGTGTGTCCCAGTAGGTGCCCTCGCTGGCGGTGTTCAGATTCACCTTGCTCGTTTCGTCATCGGTCCAGAACGCGATGCGACCAACGATCTCCTCACCGTCGGGCACGGGAACGGTTGCGGTTTTTCCGGAGCCTCCGGTGGGGGAGACAAGGCTGCCGTCGCTCAGGACGTAGAGCCAGCGCACGGGCATGGGAGCCGGCTGCCAGTCGGTGGCGCCGGGGGCATTCACGATGCGGAAGCCCTCGGCGAGAAGATTGTCGGAGGGATCCTCGAGATTCTCTCCCGCGGCACGGGGATCCAGAATGGGGAAAACCTTCTCCGTCCCCACCGGGATGGGGGCATTGAGGTCGGTCCAGAGCGCGGGCTCCTGCGACCACGTGTCGCCGGGCGCGTCGGCGGACAGGCCGGATTCGACGCCGGGATCATCCGTGATGAGCTGGTCGGCCGAGTAGAGTTTGTAGGACTTCAACGCGCTGCCGGAGTTGTCAAAGGTCCGGATCATGCCAGGCTGCGAAGCCCAGGCGACGGTTCGTCCCTGGTTGGTGGCCATGTGAATCTGACCCTTCACAAGATCGATGGCCGTGTCGGTGAGCAATTCCGCGGAAACCCCGTCCTGATGACTCGCCGCCGCGGCTCGTTCCGTGGAGGTGCGCAGGAAAAAACCAAGCACGAGCACGAGGAGCAGGACGAGGATGGTCAGCACGGCGACGAGGGCGAATCCCCGGTCGCGGCGGATGATGGCGAATCGATTCATGGCCGGAAAACGCTCACCTTTCCGGTGAGTGGGTCGACTTGAAGGGTGTAGAAATTCTTCGGCGCGGCGGGGTCGTCTGCGATCGGCTGCGCGGTGAGGAAGTTGTTTGTGGCCACGACGGTGCTGCTCGTGCGGCCGCCTGGCAGAAACCGGAAACCGGCATAGGTCACCGCATCGTCGCCGATTTTTGCATCCCCCTTCACATGGGGATCCGCGTCGAGGAGGGGCGAAAGCGAGGGATTGTCCGAGATCACGACGCCGGCCGGCAGCTTTCGAAGGCGGCCTGCAGGCACCTCGGTCACGTCGCTGTCGGTCGTTTCCACCCGCCAGATTTGAACGGCGCGCCAGCCGGCCTCGGGCCCGGTTGCCCAATAATAGAACCGCACCTGCACCTCCCGATTGCGGGTCAGTGCCTCCTGACGTGCGAGCGCGATCTGGTCGCCGATGAGCTGGCCTGCTTGATTGAGGGTGGACCCGCGCAGCGGTGCGATGATCGCCGGCGCAGTGACCGCCAGCAGAATGCCGAGAACGACCATGACGAGAAGAAGCTCGAGCAGGGAAAAAGCCCGGGCGGTTCGTCGCGAGGGAGCTGGAGTGCGCGGGATCATGGGCTCCATTTCGATTCCTTGAGCGAAATCGAGCTCGAGTAGATGCGGTAGTTCAGCCGTTCCTTTCGGAGCGCCTCCTCGACGGCGAGCAGGTCACTCTGGAATTGTTCCTCGTTCTGGCTGGTGAATTTCCCCACGAGCGCGTCCCGAATGACCGCGGGCGTTTGCGAGCCTTTTTCGATGCGAAGTGCGGACTTCTCGTCGAGCACGATCATGGTGACTGCCAGCACGGGCGGCAGTTGATGAGCGGTGACGGGCTGCGGGCTGGCGTCCGCATTCGATCTCGAGTCGTAGTTGTAATCCCGCACCAGGTCCGTCGGAGACGCGGCGGGATCCTTCGCCCGGATGATCAGCGCGATCACGTTGTCCGCAATGGGCGTGGCGGGCGTGTCAAGCTGGGCAACCCAGTCACGCGCGCTGTGCGAAACCTCGTGCACGGCGTTTTTCTCGGTGGGTTCGAGAAGCTGCATCAGACGGAACCGCCACGGGTTCGACGAGTTTTTCACGTGAGCGGGCACCGTGGGGTTCTGGCAAAACTGGATGAAGTAACCGCAGGTGTTCAAAAGGGAGCGCAACTTTCCGTAGCGGTCGTGGTCGGCGGTATGGCCCGAGGGCAGCTGGAAAAACACCGCCTGTCCCGTGCCGGCCGTCCCGGGCACGCCGCCCTGTCCAGCCGGCCCCACGAAAAACGCGAGATCCGACTCGCGGCGGTAGCGCGTGGGCTGCTGCGGGTTGTCGTAATCGATGTAGGTGTTTAGCGTGGCGCGACTGAGATTGGTGCTGAGAAGCTCGAAGGCGAGCCGGGCGTCCTGGAAGGAATCCACCTTGTCGGAGACCCGCTGCCAGGAAGCGGATACCTGAGTGAGGACCGAAAGGATGCCGACCAGCAGCACCATGACGATGGCCATGGCAACCAGCAGCTCCACGAGCGAGAACCCCTCGCGTCGCGCCCTGCGGGGGATTGCGGGAGAGATGGGCATCAGTAGCCGCCGTGATTCGCGACAAGCAGGTGTCGAACGGATGTCCTGCGGTTTTCGCCGTCTCCGGTGCTGATCTCGATGGCCAGCGTCGAAAGGCTGTCCGCCCCGGCGTTTTCGGAACCCGGATAAACAGGCACCTCCACCAAAGTCTTTACGGTGTAACGGCGGTCGAAGGCATCGCTGGAGGTCTCCACACCCGACTCGGCGAAGAAAAACTCGCGTCCCGAGAACTCGCGGACCAGATCGGCGAAGGAGGTCTGCTGGGCCTTTGCCCGGATCTCGCGCGTGATCTGGCTCTCGACGGTGCTGTCCACCGCTTCACGCATGCTCGTGAAACCCACCGGCATCAGACCCAGCACCGCCACGAGGGCGAAGGAGGTAAGGCCCAGAGCGAGCGTAACCTCGACGAGACTGAATGCCCGACGACGATTTTTCGGAAAGAGGGTCTTCGTTTTCATCGGCTGGTGAATGATTTCGGATTAATACGATTGAAATAGTCGTTAATCAAGGGGAAATCGTTGAGCTTTCGTGCGGATCGCGAAAGATCCGAGACAATCCTCGGAGGATTTTTTGGCGCGACGCTCCGTTTTCTGAAGCCGAACGGCGTATTCAACAGAGAACAGCTTTCCAAGTCGCCGATTGAAGCAGCGTCGCCTGGATCCGTGATCGCGTGACCGGTATGACACCTTGCGCCGGTGAAGGAGGCAGATTTGGACAGAAATTTCTAGAATTCATATACGATTGGTATAGTCGTGTTAACCGTAAAACAGTTCAACCTATGAAAAACGCAGGTTCATTATTTCTTCCAAACAGGGCCATCCTTGGCGGCGTGATCGCCGCCACGATCGGGGTCTTCACCGCAGGCTCCCTACGGGCCGTCGATACTCCCCTCTACTGGTATAGTGCCGGGGAGGAGGGCGACCGGGGAGGCGATGGGACCTGGTCTCAAAACAACGCGAACCCCAGCAGGTGGTATGACGAGGGAAACGACACCTTTTACTCGTGGACGGACGCGAGGACGAATTTTGGCTATAACGGCGAGAATTTGATCGTAGCGATCTTCAGTGGCACGGCGGGCACTGTGACGGTGGGGAATCTTGGTGGCAACGCCCAGACCTTTATCGGCACCGTGAGCGTGCTCACGGGCGGTTACACATTTACGGCAAATAACAACTCGGTCACGCTGGCGGGGTCCGACCGCGTGAATTTGCTGGTCAACACGGCAGATAAAACGCCGATCGTCTTCGAGGAGGGGCTCACGGTCGGTCTGCGCAATAACCTCCGCACCTTTGAGATTGCGGAGGGGGATGAACTCACCATCAAGGGCGTGATTGACAACGGCCGCTTCAACAAGACGGGTGCTGGCACTCTTCGGCTGACAGGGGGGGCAAGCACGTTCGACCACAACACCGCCATCACGGTGTCGGAGGGAACCCTGTTTATCAGCAACACGTCGGGTTCCGGCGTTGGCAACGGCGGAATTTTGGTGGAGAGCGGCGCCACGTTGGGCGGCACGGGCATCATCGCACCCTCGTCGAACGGGCGCAGAGTGCGGATTCGCGGCACGCTCTCGCCGGGTGAAAACAGTGTCGGCACCCTCACCTTCGATTTCTCTGACGCGGAGAGCCGCCTTGTGTTCCAGGAGGGAGCGAAGCTGGATCTTACGCTTGGGACGGCGTCGGATCTTGTCGCCTTTGGCACGGCGGGAGACTGGCTCCTGGGTTCCGGGCTCCTCACGCTGAACATCACGCAGGGCGAGGGCTTCAGCTACGACGAGGTTTACACGATCTTCCAGAACGCGACGACGGAGGACTTCACGTTGCTGGACGTCACCGGGATCGACGATTCCACCTATCAGGCGATCTTCACCAAGGTGGGTGACGATTATGTGGTGTCGTTCGCGGCCGTTCCTGAGCCGGGTGTGACTGCGCTGCTGGGCGTGGTGGGTGTTGTGCTGGGGGGCTGGCACTACCGCCGTCGGCGCCGTCAGACCGCCTGACGCTCGCAAATCCACTCATCGAGCGCGGCCGCTGTGAACAACAGGGCGGCCGCGCTTTCTTTTTGCCTTATTTGCCCGCCTCGCTGTCAGACGCGGCGGCCTTTTTCTTGCCCTTGTTGTTGGCGGGAATCGGGAGCGGCAGGTAGTCGCGCTCGACGATCATCCACTCGTGCAGGGCCTGCTTGAGTTCCTTCTCGATTTCCTTTGTGTCGGGCTGGCCGGCGAGATTGTTCAGTTCGTAGGGGTCGTTGACGAGGTCGTAGAGTTCGAACATCGGTCGCGTGGGCGGAAAGTAGAGCCGGCTGAGCAGCGGCGAGAGCTTGTCCTCGCGATGCAGGGCTTCGATTTCCCGCCACATGTCGGAGTTGCCGAAATCGACGGGGAAATATGGGAGCTGCCACATGGCATTGTAGATCAATTTGTATCTTGGACCGACCACGGCGCGGCTGAGGTCGAAGGACGCCGTGTTGTTCGGCAGCGACGAGGCGTGCGGTCCGCGCTCGGCGAAGGCATGCGTGCGTCCCTCGAATCTTCCGCCGCGTAGACGGGGAAGAAAGCTTCTACCCGTCATGTCGGTGGGCGCGGGGAGACCGGCCGCCTCGATGAGCGTAGGGGCGAGGTCCTCGCCCGAGATCAAATCGTCGGATGTGCTTCCCGCGGCCACCACGCCCGGCCAGCGGATGATGAGAGGCACGCGGATGCCGAGCTCGTAAAGTGTGCCCTTGCCGCGGAAGAGGGCTGCGCCATTGTCGCCCATGAAGACCACGAGCGTGTCCTTTGCGAGGCCGCGCTTCTCGAGAATGTCGAGCACCCGGCCGATGTCGGAATCGAGACGCTGGACTTCGCCGTAGTAGGCGGCGAGATCCTTTCGCACGGCCTCGGTGTCGGGGAAAAACGGCGGGAGCGTGAGATTTGCCGGATCGGGAGGCGAGGGAACGTCCTCCGGCGTGAACGGACGGTGGGGATCGGAGAAACCGAGCTGGAGGCAGAAGGGTTTGCCGTCCGGGACCGCGTCGAGAAACTCCTCGAATTGCGCGATCATCCCCGCACGGTCGGAGGCGGTTTTCACGAAGTCGAGGCGGTCGGGGAAGGTCGCGAGCTTGCGTTCCTCATAGATGCGCGCGCCGGGCGTTCCGGGAGCGCCGTCGAGGTGGTAGGTGCGGCCGGCGACGCCGGTGAAATATCCGGCCGCGCGGAGATGCTCGGGGTAGGTCTTGAACTCCGCGGGAAGCGGCGCGGAAAACCGGGTCATGTCGAGCGCGACGGGCGAGCGGCCGGTCATCAGCGACGCGCGCGAGGGCACGCACTGCGGACTCGTCACGTAGGCACGCTCGAACCGCATGCCTTCGCGGGCGAGGCGATCGACATTCGGCGTTTTTACGTCCGGATTCCCGTAGCAGCCGACCGTGGCGGCGCTTTGATCGTCGGAGAGAATGAAAAGAATGTTTGGCCGGGACGAAGCGGCGAGCGCTGTCGTCGCCGAAAGGAGGAGTGTGGTGAGGAGGATTTTCATGGAGCGGAAGGGTTGGGAGTCGTGGGTTTCTCCGGCACCCAGCCGAGGGAGGTGAAAAAGCGGTCCACTTCCTCGAGGGTGAGGGCGTGGTATTTCCCGCCGGCGTTCTTCGCGTTGAAGAAGCCGTGTCGCTGGCCTTCGTAGATGTGGAGATCGCAGCGCCCGCCGACGCTTTGGATCGTGGACTGGGTGCGGCGTGCGTCTTCGGGAGAGACGATGTGGTCCTCGGAACCGAGCAGGAGAATCGTCGGCGGGAATGGCGCCCTGATGTGGTTGATCGGCATAAAATCGCGATTCTGTGCGAGAAGCGTTTTTTCGAAGCCGGACTGGTTCGGGCGCGCGTCGAATGGTGCGTTGAAAATCACGAGGGCATCCGGCCGGCAGCTCGTTGACGTGTCTTCGCCCGGCTCGTCCAGGTCGGGCAGCGTGGCGGTCGCCGCGGCGAGAAATCCTCCCGCCGACCCACCGCCCGCGGCGATGCGATCGGGATCGATGCCAAACTCCCCGGCATGTGCGCGCACCCAGCGAATCGCGGACTTCGCATCCTGCACGCAGGCTCTCGGATCGACGCCATGCGCGTTCTTTGTGCGATATTCGGCGGCCATTGCGACCATGCCGCGCGAGGCGAGGTGGTGGCTCTGCCCATAGAATTGCCGGGGCGTTCCGGTCTTGAATCCGCCGCCGAAAAAGAAGACCACGGCCGGAGCCTTCGCCGACGCGGAGTGCCCCGGCGGAGTGAATACGTGCAGCCGCAGCGATACATCGCCCACGGTCTTGTAGACGGTTTTCGTGTCGGGTTCCGCGCTCGCGGTATCGTCGGTTTCAGCGTGGACGGGAACGCACGCAATGCCGGCGAGAGTGAAAACGAAAGTGGAGAGGAATTTCATGTCGACGCAACAAGGCGAGGGGTGAAGACGAAACGTGCGGTCGCGAGATGGACGGCCGCGCGGGCGATCAGGCGGAAACGCGATTCAGCAGACGCACCGGCAGCGTGATGACGCGCTGGGTGGCGGGTTTGCCGGAAATGAGTTTCTCCATGAGATCCGCAGCGGCCTCCGCCATTTCGTGCGCGGGTTCCACGATGGATGTGAGTGGGGGAATCAGGGATTCCGAGACTCCCTCGTTCTCGCCTCCGATCACGGAGATGTCCTGCGGGATTCGAAGCTTCAGACCGCATTGCAAGTAATGAAGCGCCTCGACAGCCTGCATGCTCGCGCCGGGAACGAAAAGCGCATCCGCGCCGAGCGTTACGAGACGATCGATGCTGGGCCGCACGGGAGCGCCTTCGGGTTCGAGCAAAAGAAGCTCCTCTCGAATCGGAAGCCCCGCCTCCCGCAGGGCACGCACGAAGCCGGCGCGTCGCTCGCGCGAGGGCGCGTTGTTTCGTGAGAGGAAGGCGGGTTTCTTGCGACCGCGCGTCAGAAAATGCCGGGCGGCGAGGTAGCCCGATTGCTCGTGGTCCGAGCGGACGACGTAGCGCTTTCCGACATTCTCGAAGAGATCGATGTAAACGACCGGCACGCGCTTCTCGAGGCGCGCCAGCATCTCGAGCAGGGGCGGGAGAAAGGTGACCGCGAAGATGCCGTCGATGAATGTGTCCTCGAGATTCTCGATCGAGTCGGGCGGCTGCAGGATCGTCATGTTCCGGCGTGCGAGCGCAAACGCGAGGTGCGACGACATCGCTCCCGCATAGCCCGTGATGCGATCGCGAAATGCCGACTCCGTCACGATCGCGATCTCGTTGCGCCGGGCACGAACCTGCGGGCGCAGACCGAGCTTCCGCGCCAGCTCGAGGACATGCTTCCGCGTCTCGGGCTTCACGCGGTCCTTGTTGTTCAATACGCGGCTGACCGTGCCCGGGGAAACATTCGCGAGTCGCGCGACGTCGTAGATCGTTAATCGCTTCGCCTTGTCGGGATTTCGAGCCATCTGAAAGGAGCCGAATCATCATGCGAAGCGCGGAATTAAAAGGAAAAACATTTTGGCTATTCGAAAAGACGACTAAATCTATCGTGTATAAAATCAAACTGTTTTACAGACTTCGAGTATGTTTGGACGTTTCCTGTCGGGCCGTGGGGCCGTGGTTGCCGCTCTTTTTTCCAGCGTCGCGGTTGTCGCGGCGCAGGCGGGGCCGCCCGCGAAGCCGAATGTGATCGTTGTGCTGGTGGACGACCTCGGTTACGGCGATCTCGGTTGCTACGGCCCGAAGAAGGTGGCGACGCCGAATCTCGACCGCATGGCGGCGGAGGGGATGCGGTTCACGGATTTCTATGCGGGTGCGGCGGTGTGCGCGCCGGCGCGGTCGGCGCTTCTCACCGGTCAGCACACGGGACATACGCCGCTGCGCGATCTCGGGCGGTATGCGGTGCGGGAGAAGGCGGATGGCGAGCCGCCGCTGCCCGCCGAGGGGCCGAGCCTTGGATGCCTCATGCGTGAAGCGGGATACGTGACGGGCTGCATTGGAAAGTGGGGCATGGGCTCGGTGACATCGACCGGCGCGCCGAAGCGGCAGGGGTTTGATTTCTTCGTCGGCTACATCGGCCATGGCGAGGCGCACGAGTATTTCCCGAAGACCCTGTGGCGCGGTGAGGAGAAGGAGCCGCTGCCGGAGGGCACTTACGCGCCGGATGTGTTCGCGCAGGAGACGACCGCATTTCTCGAGCGCAACAAGGATCGTCCGTTCTTCCTCTACCTCACGCCGACCATTCCGCACTTCAAGCTGCAGGTTCCGTCGCTCGGGGAATACGAAAACAAAAGCGGCTGGTCCCAGAGCTCCCGCACGCGCGCGGCGATGATCGCCCGCCTCGACCGCGACATGGGGGAGTTGCTCGATCAGTTGAAAAAACTCGGCCTCAGCGAAAAGACGCTCGTCCTTTTCACGAGCGACAACGGCCCGACCGACGAGCGCAACGTGGATCTGGGATTCTTCGATTCGACCGGCGGACTGCGCGGGCAGAAGCGCGACCTTTACGAGGGCGGAATCCGCGTGCCGCTCATCGCATGGTGGCCGGGAGTCATCAAGCCGGGCTCCGTCTCGTCGCAGATCGCGGCGGCGTGGGATATCCTGCCAACGCTCGCTGCGCTGGCGGGAGTGAAGCCGCCGGAGGGCGTCGATGGCATTTCGTTGGTGCCCATTCTCGAGGGACGCGAGACCTCGATTCCACGCGCGCCTCTCTACTGGGAACTCGTCCAGCGTGGCGGCAAGCAGGCCGTGCGCGACGGACGCTGGAAGGCCGTGCGCCTCGACGTAAACCGCAACGCGGATTCGCCGATCGAGCTTTACGACCTGGCCACTGATCCGAGGGAAGCCAGGGACATCGCCAAGCAGCATCCCGACATCGTCCGGCGCATGGACGCGCTCATGAAGGCCGCGCACCAGCCGTCGCCGGTTTTCCCCTTGCTCCCCGACGAACGCGCCGCCGCCGGCGTGCCGCCGACCGACCCGAAAAGCGACAATCCGAACAAAAAATGATCCGCCGCATCCTCACTGCCTCGCTCCTGTTCACCGCCACGTCCTGGGCGGCTGATTCGCGACCCAACATCGTGTTTCTCCTCGCCGACGACCTCGGCTGGGCGGACATTTCGCCGGGTCCCACGAACAACGACCGCGGCTCACGCTACCACGACACGCCAAACATCACGCGGCTCGCCAAGGAGGGCCAGAGCTTCCGTCGCGCCTACGTGCAGCAGAATTGCGCTCCCACGCGCGCGGCTCTGCTCACCGGCGAATATCCCGCGCGAGCGGGCAACGGTGTCTTCAACGTCGGCTCGCTCGCCCGCGGGGCGACGGACTCGATCATCGTGCCGCCGGCGCAGAATGGCTCGATTCCCGATTCCTCGATCACGCTCCCGAAGGTGCTCGGCGAAGCCGGTTATCTGACCGCACTTTTCGGAAAGGCCCATGGATTCGATGCGTCGAGTGCTGGCTTCGAAGTCGACCTGACCTGTGGGAAGAAGGTGAAAAATGGCAAAAAGATCGTGCGGCAGTATTTCCCGGCCGAGAAAAACGGGGAATGGCACTTCGCCTCGCCGGCCTACGACAAATACGCCGGACCCTATACCGAGGAATACGTCGCGAAAAACCTTCAGCCGTTCGCGAACGGCAACGACCCCAAGACTCTCGTCGGCACGCCCAAGCACCTCACCGATGCCATGGCGGATGCCGCGATTGATTTCATTCGCGAGCACGCGGGCGACGAACGGCCGTTTTACATGAACGTGTCGTTCCAGGCGGTGCACACGCCGATCGTGCCGCGTCCGGACCTCCTGAAGAAATACGAGAAGACGAAGGGGAAGGATCCCCGTCACAACGACGCGAAATACGCCGCGCTCGTGCAGGGACTCGACGAGGCTGTGGGCCGCATTGTGCGTGCGCTGGACGATCCGAACGGCGATGGCGACACCTCCGACAGCATTGCCGACAAGACGCTCGTTGTTTTCCTCTCCGACAATGGCGGCTATGGCGGGCAGACCAGCAATGCCCCGCTGCGCGGCGCCAAGGGTATGTTCTACGAAGGGGGCATTCGCATTCCGCTCGCGATGCGGCGGCCGGGTGTGATCAAGCCCGGCACCGTGACCGATGAGCCCGTGCACGCCGTGGACCTCTATCCGACGCTCGCGGCCTTCGCAGGTGCGTCGCTGCCGTCGCCGGAGAAACATCCGATCGATGGCGTGTCCTTTGCTGATTTGGTCCGCGGAAAGGAGAGCACGGTGGCGCGCGATGCCATTTACTGGCATTTCCCGGGCTACATGGATACACGGCAGGTGCCGAATTCCGTGATCGCCAGGCGCGTCGGCGACCGCTGGTTCAAGCTCTTCTACTACTACGAGGGACAGGTCTACGAACTCTACGACCTCAAGGAGGACGAGGCGGAACAGCACAACCTGCTCGCCGGCAAGCCGGGCCCGGAGACAATTGCCCTTGCCGAGAATCTCCGCAAGGACCTCTGCAAATGGCTCGAGGAGACGCATGCCCCGCTCGGCACGGTGCGCAAGACTTCGGAGCCGGTGAAACCGCCGATTCCCGTCGCCGAGGCCCTCAAACCGCGCACGCAGGCAATCGACGGATCTTCCATCGCCGCGCTCCGCTATCCCGAAATCGGAAAGGACAGCGATGATTGATCGCGACTTGCTTCGGATTCACGCGATGGTGAAGAGCGTCCTTTGTGCCGTCTCGTTTCTCGCGCTGCCGGCTGCAGCGATGGCGCAGGACGCGAAACGGCCGAACATCCTCTGGCTGACGTTCGAGGATACGAGCGCCTACGAGATCGGCTGCTACGGCAATCCCGACGTGAAGACGCCGAACATGGACCGCCTCGCGCGGGAGGGAGTGCGCTTCACGCGCGCGTGGTCGAATGGCGTGCAATGCTCGCCGTCACGTTCCACGCTCATCAGCGGCAACTACGCCACGACGTTTGGCACGGACATCCACCGCCAGGCCCGCCCCGTGCCGGCGGAGCTGTTCGGATTCCCGCGATTTCTCAAGCAGGCCGGCTACTACACGACGAACAACGCGAAGACCGACTACAACACGTCGAACCTCGATCGCAACGCGGTGTGGTCGGGCAGCTCGAAGACGGCGTCCTACAACGACCCCGCTCGCAGGAAGAGCCAGCCGTTTTTCTCGGTCTTCAACGCGAGCATGACGCACATGAGCCGTCTCACGTCGTTCACGACGGACGGCCGCCGCGATTTTGCAAAGGAAGGTCTCGATCCTGCGAAGCTCCATCTTCCGCCGCACGTGCCCGATCTGCCCGAAGTGCGGTCGGACTACGCGTTTCACCTCGAGGGCGTCGAGGATGTCGACCGCTGGGTGGGGCTTTTCCTCGACGATCTCGAGAAACAGGGCCTGCTCGAGAACACGATCATTTTCGTCTTCTCCGACCACGGCGGCTGCCTGCCGCGCGGGAAGGGCTTTGCGCTCCAGAGCGGACTGCAGGTGCCGCTCATCGTGTGGTTCCCGCCGAAGTGGAAACACCTCGCCGGTGCCATCGAGCCCGGCAAGCCCTGCGATCGCCTCGTCGGCTTCGTGGACCTCGCGCCGACGGTGTTGAGCCTCGCCGGCATCGAACCGCCCGCCACGATGCGCGGACAGGCGCTCTTCGGTTCCTACGCGAAGGATGTGAAACCCCGTGACGTGAATTTCGGCTTCACCGCCAATCGCGAGGACAACTTCAGCCCCGCGCGCGCGATCACCGACGGCGACTTCCTCTACGTGCGAAACTACATTCCGCGCCGTCCGCTTGCGCTGCGGAATTTCTTCCAGTGGGGCATGCCGGCGAATCTCGCCTGGGACACCGCCTTCCTGCAAAACCGTCTGTCGAAGCCCGAGCATCGCGCACCCTTTGCAGCGACGCCGGTCGAGCAGCTCTTCGATCTTCGCAGCGATCCGTTCAATATCCGCGATCTTGCCGCGGATCCGAAATACGCCGACACACGGAAACGTCTCGCCGAGCGGCTCGATGCCACGCTCCGCGAGACGGGCGATCTCGGCTTCTTTCCGCGCGATGCGCGGGACCGTGGAAAGGAAGATCTCTATTCGTGGGTGCGGCGCGTGAAGTATCCCGTTGAGCGTCTGCACGCGGCGGCCGCGCGCGCCGCTTTTGCGCGACCGGAGGATCTTCCGCAATTCGTCGCCGACCTCTCCGCGCCGCAGCGGGAGATTCGTTACTGGGCGGCGAACGGTCTTGCGGAGCTCGCCGTGCGCGGGGAATTGAAGGAAGTTCCCGAAGGACTGGAGAAGGCCGCGGTGGCGCCCGAGGATGACATAGCGTCCGTGGCCAACGAAGCGCTCGTGCATCTCGGGCGCGCGGACGAGGCCATTCCCCGACTCCTGAAGCATCTGGACGAAGGATCCGACGAAGCCCATGCCGTGCTCGAGACGCTCTCGCTGGATCCGCGGTATCGGGACACGCTGCGTCGCTTCCGTCCCGAGTTGGAGAAGCTCGCCACGTCGCAGGGCCGGACGAAGCGGTCGGCGCTTTCAGTGCTCGCGAACATCGGCGAGTTTCCGCCGATTCAGATTTACGCCGACAACCTCAAGCGGGGCAGCAAGGTGAATTCCCAGCGCCGTCCGCTCGTTCCGCATCCGCAGACCGGGCAGGCCGGCGACGACAGCAGCGATTGATGCGCATGCGAGCGTTCTCCCCGGTGTGTCGCTGGATTCTCGGGGCGTTGTGCAGTCTCGCCGCGGATCTGGCCGGTGCGCAGGCGGTGGAACCGCTCCCCGCGCTTCGTGTCGAGGATGGCGTGCTCGTGGATGCGAACGGTCGCGAGGTTGCGCTGTGGGGTGTGAACTACCAGGCGTCGCTTTGGTGGGAATACGGCGAGACGTTCAGTCGCGTCGGCATTCCGCTGGAGGCCGGACCGCTCAAACGCGCCGTGGATCAGGACCTCGCGCACTTCAAACGCATGGGTGTCTCGGTCGTGCGCGTGCACATCTCGCCCTCCGACTTCACCGACGCCGAGGGGAAGCTTGTGGACACGGTGTTTCTCGACGTCTTCGACTACCTCGTCGCGCGCTGCCGCGAGGAGGGGCTCTACGTGTTCCTCAGCCTCTTCAACCGCATCGGCCAGTATGTCCGCCACTGTGAAAAGCCGTTCCGCAAGCGGCTGGTTCCGCCAATTCTGCCGGACGGCACCTATCCGAAATGGTTCACGTATTTCCGACCCGACTACGCCGCCCTGCAATGGCTCCGTCAGAAATTTTCCGCACGTCAACCCGTCACCCATCCATGAACACGACCTTCATTGAAAATCTCTCCGACCTTGAACCGTATTTGTTTTGGGTCTTTCCTAGATTAGACGGCTTGGAGCTGTGTAATCTATTGGGAGACAGTGAGAAACAGATATTTGGCGCATGCGAGGATTTCGGAGGCTCAATTTCGAGAGATTTTGAGGCTTTGGTGCGCGGATGTTGGAGCGCTGACGGCCAGCAAGCTTGGCGGGGTGAATAAGAATAAAGGAGTATGATTACGAAAATGACGGCGAGGCCGACGTTGATTCGATCCATCAACGCGGGTCCGTTCGAGCGGTTTGGATCTCGTCGATTCCACAAATAGAGTATCCAGGAAAGCGCAACCGCGCCGCCCGAGAGGACCGCCAAAATCCATACCCTCCACGTCATCTCCTTCAACGGGCCAGCATTAGGATTGACCCAACCCGTTCCCCATACCAGAGCCAGGATGAGCGTTGTGCGAATGGCCGAGCGCAAATTCGGCTCGATGCCGGAGTAAGCAAGTAACCCCATCACGCCAGCACACCCGAGAGCGATCAGAAAAATTGCCAGCACATTCATCGCTGGAGTTTCCTGCTCGCGGCGATTCCGCCAACGGCTGGTTTGAAGGCGGCCTTCACATCATAAGAGTTTCCCCCGCCGTAAACCAGCCGCGTAAGCCTCGAACACCAGCTTGATTTGATCGCGCACGCGACGGAATTCAGCGAAAATATCCTCTTCGGTCCCCTTCGCATGGGCGGGATCATCGAAGCCCCAATGGTAGCGGTTCACCTGACCCGGAAACATCGGGCACGCCTGATCCGCGTTTCCGCAGACGGTGATGACGGTATCTACCTTCCGGTTGAGAAATTCGTCCATGTGCTTTGAGGTGTGCTCGGAAATGTCGATCCCGATTTCCTTCATGACCGCGATGGCCTTGGGATGCACATAGCCGGCGGGCTTGGAGCCCGCGCTTTGCACGTTGAGCAGATCGCCAGCGGCTTCGTGGAGGATGCCTTCCGCAATATGACTACGGCACGAATTTCCGGTGCAGAGAATCAGAACAGTGGGTTTGTCGTTCATGGTGATGAGAGTTTTATGTTTGTGGGATGGCTCGTTGATACCAACCGCGGCTGTCCACGCAGATGCGGCATACAGAAAGCATGACGGGAACCTCGACCAGCACGCCGACCACCGTGGCGAGAGCGGCGGGACTGGTGGCTCCAAAAAGCGTGATGGCCACAGCCACCGCGAGTTCAAAGAAGTTGCTGGCACCAATCAGCGCGCCGGGGGTGGCGATGTCGTGCCGAACCTTGAACAGTCGCATGAGACCGTAGGCGAGGCCGGAGTTGAAATAGACCTGAATCAGGATCGGCACGGCGATGAGCAGCACGGCAGTCCAGTTGGTCAGGATGTTTTCCGCCTGGAACGCGAAAATCAGCACGAGCGTTGCCAGCAGCGCAAGAATGGTGACGGGACGGAATTTCGGCAGGAAATGTGCATTGAACCAATCAGCCCCCTTGGATCTTACAAGGACGGTCCGGCTGACCCACCCCGCCGTCAGGGGGATCACGATGAAAACGATCACCGATGTAAATAGCACTTCGCCGGGGATATGTATGCCACTTACACCGACGAGAAACATCACGATAGGCGCAAAGGCAAAGATCATGATGAGATCGTTGATTGCGACCTGGGCCAACGTGTAAGGGCCGTCGCCATCGGTAAGATAGCTCCAGACAAACACCATCGCCGTGCAGGGCGCGGCAGCCAGAATGATAAGTCCAGCCACGTAGTTTTTCGCCGTCGTCGGATCAATCCAGCCAAGAACCGACGAGAAGAGCCACTGAACAAAAAACCACCCAAGCAGGGCCATGCTGAACGGCTTGACGAGCCAGTTTACAAACAGGGTGATAAGGAGACCTTTGGGTTTTTTTGCAACCCCTTTCAATCCGCCGAAATCAATTTTCAGCATCATCGGATAGATCATCAACCAGATGAGCACCGCGATGGGAATGTTGACGTGAGAGTCTTTGCCGAATTCCAGCTCGCTTATTTGCCGAGTCAGAGCGGGCAGCAGCTTGCCGAGGGTCACGCCTGCGACCATGCAGAGCAGCACCCAGAGGGATAGATAGCGCTCGAAAAAATCGAGCCGCTTGGTGGCAGTTGCGCTCATTATTAATTAGCAACAGCCTTCCGGTCCACACCCGCAGGAATCATCCTTGGCATCCTTCGTCAGTTCGAGTTCTCCGAGAAGCACTCGTTTGATAGGCTCCCCGGTCTCGGGATGATGCGTTAGCGGAGCATCCGTTTCGTTTTGTGCAATCTCGTAGTGCTTGGGATCTTCGCAGCAGCTCGCGGGAATGGTTTCGTAGATATAGGTTGTCATAGATTGTTGAGTTAAAGAGTTGCCGTCGCTGATTGATAAAACAGGCTGGCTAAGGCGTTGGGGCCAACCGGTTCTTCCGCCTGCCAGCGCAAGACTGTCGCTCTTTTCGCAAGAGAATCGGCGACTTCGGAAAGGTAAGGGATTTCGTTGCGTGCCCGTTCGCGCAAGAGCGGATCGCTGGTTTCCAGACCGGCGAAGCTTTGGTTGACGACCCAGCCGAACGGCTCGATCCCGGCCCGCCGCAAATCGTCCTGCAGGGCGGCGGCTTCGTGAACAGGTGTGGCCTCGGGCAACGTCACCAAAAGCACTCGCGTATAATCCGCGTCTCGCAGGCGCGGCAGAAGTTGCCGCACTTCCTCGGGAATGCTCTCGCGGGCCTGTCGGCCCAACTCGCGATGATAGGCTTCCGTTGTGTCCAGCAAAAGAAGGGTGTGCCCGGTCGGTGCCGTGTCGAGGATGACAAAACTGTCCTGTGCTTCCGCGACGGTGCGGGCGAAAGCACGGAAAACCGCGATTTCTTCGGTGCAGGGCGAGCGCAAATCCTCTTCGAGCAGCGCACGGCTTTCCGCGTCCAAGCTGGCTCCCTGCGTGGAAAGCACATGAGCGACGTAGGCTTCGGTTTCCGCAGAGGGATCAATCCGGCTAACCGAGAGCCCGTTGACCGTGCTACCGAGAGTTTCCAGAACATGCGCGGCAGGGTCGGTCGTCGATAAATGCACCGCATGACCGCGACGGGCCAGTTCGACCGCGAGTGCCGCCGCAACCGTCGTTTTGCCGACGCCGCCCTTGCCCATCGTCATGACGACACCGCGACCTGGCGCTTCCAGATCGGCAATGAATTTGTCGATGGACTCGAAATCCGAGGCTGTCGATTCCACGGAGCTTCCGCTGGAAACTTCTCCTTCGAGGCCAGAGACAATCGCCCGGAGAGCATCGAGGCCAAGCAGGTTGTTGGGGCGAAGCGGCACGCGATAATTGGGCAAGCTGCCGAGGAAAGAGCGGAACTGCGTCATGGCTTTCGCACCGCGCATTTCCAGCGCCGCCGCGATGCCGTCTCCCGAATCGGTCGCTGTAAAGACGCCATTGAGGACGAGGCGTTGATTTGTGACGCCGAGCGCACCAAGTTCGTCGTGCGTTCGCTTGGCTTCCCGCAACGGAGCGAGTTGCGCCCGGCTGACCAAGATCAATGTCGTGCGTCCGGCATCAGCGAGCGCATTCAAAGCACCCTCGTAAATCGAGCGCTGCTGATCCAGACCTGCCAGAGGGCCGAGACAGGAGGTGCCCGAGGTATTGGCCTGAAAATATCCCGTCCATGCCTTCGGCAGAGTAAGCAGGCGCAACGTGTGGCCTGTGGGAGCCGTGTCAAAAACAACGTGATCGTAGGCGGCGGTCGAGGACTCATCCCCCAAAAGGCGTGAGAACTCATCAAAGGCCGCAATTTCCATCGTGCAGGCCCCGGAAAGCTGTTCCTCCATGCTGCGCAAGGCCGCTTCTGGCAGAACGCCGCGCATGGGGCCGACGATTTTTTCACGATAGGCGCGGGCCGCTTCCTCGGGGTCGATATTGAGGGCAAACAGGGACGGAGCACCCGGAATTGCCGTCGCCTGACCGTTCAAGCTCGTGCCCAAAACTTCGTCCAGATTGGAAGCCGGATCGGTGCTGACTAGCAGAACCCGTTTTCCGGCATCTGCGAGAGAAATAGCTGTCGCGCAAGCGAGCGAGGTTTTGCCGACGCCGCCCTTGCCGGTGAAAAAGAGAAAGCGAGTCGCCGCCGCGATCAATTCGGAAATTGGTGTATTCATATCAGGCAGCACCGCTTCCTTCCTGCGCCAGCTTATGCAGCCACTCCTTGCGCTTCTCCTGATCGGGATAGCTGCCCTTCAAGACCAACTCGCCGTCGATAAAGACGAGAGGTAAAACCTCGACGCCTTCATTTTGCAGGATGCTCTTTACCTGTGGATTTTGGACGAATGCAATCGGCTGTTGAGACAGGTTATACCGCTCGACCTTGACGCCGCGTTCCTTCAACTGATGCAGGAAGCCGGCAACTTGGGGCAGAATGGGGTCGATGTCCGGGCCGCAAACGCCTGTCGAGCAGCACATGGCGGGATCGTAGATTTTGATTTCTTTCATGGCATCAGCAGCAGGCGCGCTTGGTTTCCACAACCTCATCCATCCATTCGCAACCGGCGCAAACATGCCTGCGTTTCTCCAGGTCTTTACGGAACCGCTTGTCGGCTTGCACACAGTCCTGGAGACATTTGAGATTGGTTTCGAGTTCCAAGGGAGGGTTCGCAGGGAGGCTGTAAATCATCCACGTGCCGCGCCGGGTGCATTCGACGAGATCGCGTTTGCGCAGATAGGCGAGGTGCTGAGAGACCTTCGTTTGGGGAATCCCAAGGATTTCCTGAAAATGGCAGACACACAGCGGCCCGTGGGTCAGCAAATGAAGGATGCGAAGCCTCGTCGCATCGCAAAAACACTGGTAAATTTGAATCAGCTCCACGCTAAAACCGTCGCAGATGTGATATATTCGTCAAGAACTATATTTGGTTTGACGCATATTTCTGTTGAGGGATATTGCTGCACGTATGCGAAACGTCACCATCATCGGGTCCGGCTGTGCAGGCTGGACAGCCGCCATCTACACGGCCCGCGCCAATCTCAATCCCCTCCTTGTCACCGGCATTCAGCCGGGCGGATTGCTCACTACCACGACCGTCGTTGAGAACTTTCCCGGATTCAGCAAGGGAATCGACGAAGGAGCGCTCATGACCGAAATGCAGGAGCAGGCTGCGCGTTTCGGCACGGAGGTCAAATATCTGACCAAGGTGGTCTCTGTTGATTTTTCCAAGCAGCCCCTCCGCATTGACTTCGACAGCGGTGAATCCGTCGAGAGCCGGTCTGTTATCATCGCGACCGGAGCCAGGCATCGGCACCTTGGCGTTCGCGGCGAGCACCGGCTGGAAAACAAAGGCGTGACCTATTGCGCCACATGCGACGGCGCGCTCCGGAGGGACAGACCACCACGCGAGCCCCTGTTTCGTGCCGAGCACCTCTCCCGCGGCGAGCGCGGATATATCTCCGGCGTCGTGCCGGCACGTGATCGGAGTCTCGACCTGTCCGGTCTCGAGGATCGCCTCAAGCAGAGCGGTGATCCAATTTTCGAGTGCGGCTGCCTGGCTGGCGACGATTTCGACGGGATGCAGGGATGCCCCCTGTTGCGGGGAGACGAGCAGCTCGATCTCGTCATGTGGATCGGAGAGTCCCACGTCGAAGATCCACTCGCCTGGAGACACCGATAGGAGGTGCCGTCGCGGGCGATCTGAATCCGGGGAACCGAAAAGGAGGAAGATGTCAGCGTCGCCGCCCTCCACTCTCAGCGCGCGCGGCGTTTTGCCCAGCGTGGAAGCGGCCGGTCTGTCTCCGGGCATTTGGGGCGCGGTCCGCTCCGTCATTGCTGCATGAGGCGGTGAAAGGCGCCCTTTTGGTTCATGAGATCCGTGAACGTCCCCCGCTCGACGATCTTTCCGTTGTCCATCACGATGATTTCGTCCGCGTCGCGAATCGTGCTCAAGCGGTGGGCGACGATCAGGCAGGCGCATCCCCGGCGGCGCAGGTTCCTGTCGATCACGGCTTCGGTGGTGGCATCGAGCGCGCTGGTTGCCTCGTCGAGGATGAGAAGCGTCGGGTCATGCACGAGGGCTCGCGCAATCTCGAGCCGCTGGCGCTGGCCGCCGCTGAGGTTGCTGCCGCCCTCGGCGATCTCGCTGCGGTAGCCGTCCGGCCGCTCAAGAAGAACGCGGGAGATTTCCGCATCCACGCACGCGCGATGAATGCTCTCGTCCGGCACGGAGGGATCCCAGAACGTGAGGTTGTCCCGGGCCGTGCCCGAGAAGAAGGCGATCTCCTGGTCCACCATTGCGACCGAGTTTGCGAACAGCGCGCGGGGAATCTCGTCGATCGTCCGTCCGTCGAAGCGGATTGTCCCGGTCCATGGTCGGTAAAGTCCGGAGACGAGCTTTGCGATGGTCGACTTGCCGCTCCCGCTTCCGCCAACCAGCGCGACGCGCGAGCCGGGCGCGAGATCGAGGGAGAAGTTCTCGATCAACGGGGGCTCGAGAGGCGAGTAGCCGAACGTGACGTTCCGCATCTCCAGGCGGCCGCTGAGGCGGAGCTGGCTCTCGAAGATCCTGTCATCGGGCGTCGCGCGATAGATCGGATCCTCCGGAGCTTGCAGGACGTCGTCGATGCGCGTGATGTTCGCGCCGAGCATCGGCAGGTTGTGTGCGAACTGGATGAGCGAGTTGAGCGGACCGGTGAACTGCCCCGCGAGCGCCTGGAATGCAACGAAGGTTCCCAGTGTGATGTCGCCGTCCATGATCCGGAACGCACCGGCCCCGAGAATGAAGGTGCTGCAGATGGCGTTGAGCAGTTGCGGGCCGGTCATGACGTATTGCGAGAACGCACCGAGAGCCTGCTTTTCCGCGGCGGCGCGGGCCTGGTAACCGGCCCAGCGGCCGAAAAACTCGTCCTCGCCACCGGTAGCCTTCAATGTCTCGATCATGTGAAGGCCGTTCATTCCCGTGCCCAGCAACTTTCCCTTTCCGTAGGCCTGGGTGGCGACGCGGTTGCGGTCCGCCCGGATTCGGGTGACCGCTTGAAGGATGACGGAGTTGGCGAGCGCGGTCCCGACGGAAATCGCCGCCAGGACCGGATCGTAGAAGAACATCAGAACCCCGAAAAACACGACGAGCACGAGGTCGAGGCACGTCTTGGCCAGCTGACCGCCGACGACTTCCGCCACCTCGTCATTGAGAGCAAGCCGGGAGCCGATCTCCCCGGCGAAGCGCTGGGAAAAATAACTCATCGGCAGACGCAGCATGTGTGCGAAGAAGCGTCCGGATCCGGAAATCGCGAGCTTCTCCCGGAACCTGCGCAGGCAGTTTTGCTGCAAGGCCGTGAGCAGCATCTGCAGGCCCATGGCAAGGCCCATCGCCACGAGCAGCGGTCGCAGCCATTCCTTCTCGGTGCCTACAAGATAGTCGTCGACGAAGACCTTTGAGAGCGCCGGGACGACGGTGCCGGGGATGACAAGGAGCAGCGCGCACAGCAGTGCGAAAAGGAATGCCGGACCATTTCCCGCCAATCTGCGCAGAAGGAAGCCCGTGATGCTGGGATTTCTGCCCCCGCGTTGGAACTCCGGTGTCGGTTCGAAGGTGAGCACGACGCCCGTGTAGCTGCCGTCGAACTCATCGGCCGCGACCCTTCGCCGCCCCGATGCCGGGTCGTTGATGTGGAAAACTTTTCCCCCGCGAGAGAAGCCTTCGAGCACTACGAAGTGGTTGAAATTCCAGTAAAGAATCGCCGGCAGACGCACCTGCCTCAGCTCCTCGATTTCGTAGCGGTATCCCTTGGCTTCCATCCCGCGTCGGCGCGCGGCCTTGAGGATGTTCAACGCCTTGCTTCCGTCCCGCGAGACGCCGCACTCCTCGCGCAGCTTCTCCAGCGGGACGACGCACTTGTAGTATGCAAGGACGATCGCCAGCGCGGCCGCTCCACACTCCACGGCCTCCATCTGGATGACGGTCGGCGTCTTCTTGATTCGGCGGGGAAGTCGACTGCCCATCAATACAGCCCCAACTGCTTGCGGAGGAAGGGGATGACCAGCGTGATCGGGCGCTGACGCTCGAGGACGATCGATGCTGTGCAGAGCGTGCCGCCCTCCACTGAGAGATCCGGGCCACGCGATGATGACCATTTGAACCCGCTGGGCGTCGAGGGATCGGTTTCCAGACTGGCCACGACGGCGATGACGTTGCCGCCCTGCAGGAGGCGGTCGACCATCACATCGTCGCTCAGCTCCGTCACCATCACCTCGCGGCTCACCGGATACATCGTCACGCTCTTGACCGTGCCGAGGATGTAGCCGAACTCCTCGGCCTTCACCGTGGAGGGAGAAACGCGGATCGCCATGCCCGGTTTCACCTTTTTCCCTTCACCGGCCGGCACGAAGATCAAGGCCTCCTCGTCCCCATGGAGGCTCTGGAAACGAAGCAGCGTGCGCTCGGGACGGGCGTAGTCCCCGACATTGACGACCAGTTCCAGAATCTCCCCCTCGAATGGCGCGCGGACCACGCCTTCCTGTGCCAGCCGCGCTTCGAGGTCGGCGACGCGTGCGCGTTGATTCAGAATCTCCTGATCACGCGCGAAGGACCGCGCTTCCAGCTCCGCCAGTGCGGTTTGGGTGTCGAGAATCGGCGACTTGGTGAGAATCCCTTCCTCGTAGAGTTTGCGCTGGTTCTCGAGTTTCTCGCGCAGAATCTTCAATCGCTCGTGCTCCTCCTGGGTCTGCAACTCGTCCTGCCGGATCAGCGATGCGAGTAGCGCCTGGTTGTTCGCGAGCTGCTCTCTCAGCGTGGCCACGTCCAGCGTGAAGATTGGTTGGTTGGGCCTTACGACATCGCCGGCGGAGACAAGGATTTCCTGAATGGCTCCGGAACTCTGGCTGCCCACGGACATGATGCCCTTCTCGGCGTTGCGAACGAGAATGCCCTGGCCCGTCGTCCGCACCACGGTCCCCGTGAACCCCCAGACCACGGCGGCGCCGAGAGCGAGAGCCGAGAGCAAGAGCGAGAGCCAGTTCAATGGCGTCGTCACCGGCAGCAAGGTGTCGAGGCGTTCCGGCGATTGGATCTTCGCGAGCGCAGCGGAGCGGAAGAGGGATTGTTTACGATCTGGCATCTGTCTGCGTTTTCCGGTTCCTAGCCATTCCTCCGGCACGAAAGAACACTTGTTTCGTGAACGGTCGGATTTTTGATTCGAGCGGCCAGGGGGACAAAAAGGAGAATCGACTTGAGACCTCGCGAATGCATGAGCACAGAACCGTCCTCAAAATGCGGTTTTGATAACCGAACGTCTCCCCGGTCGCTGTCACATGGCAGTGCAGCTTTTTTGATCACTGGCGCAGAGCTTCTGACGGTCGCTGCCGCGCTCCTTGGTGATCCTATTTGTTGAGTCCAAGGATATCGCCGAAGGTCCAGTTGACATGCCCTCCGCTGACAGCCTCGAGTGAATCATCGCTTATCTCTCCGGAGGTGGCAGGTGGACGGACCAGCGGGATGACCAGCTCCTCCGTATCCTCCGCGAATCGCAGCCTCACCCCCGATGGCAACTCGCCGCCGATTTCCCGAACAGGCGCTTCGGGATCCGAGAGCGCCCTTGCACGAAAGTCCTCATCGGAAGCGGACCTGTTCACGACGGCGACGACGGCTTCGAGGAAATTCCGGGAAGTATTCATACGAGCGATGGGAACGAACCAAGATCGTCATTAGCGATCGATGCTTTGAGTCGGCAATGGATATTCGATCAGCGGTCACTGATTGTGGGCAAGCGGTCGAAGGCTGCCGAGGAATGAAAGACACACGCGCTGCTGGTGCCTGAATTTTCATCAAGAAGGGAGCCCGGCTGAGGAATGGTCGCCATTACGATGGGGAGTTCTGCTTCATGCCTTCACAGACTCAATCCGGTGCGTGAATCAGCCGGAGGACGCGTCCATCTTCTCCCACCGAAGCCGCCCTGCCCCGACATGCTCTTCTTGTTGTGGGGAGTTGGTTTGATTGCCGGCGGAGACCGCCTCAGCCGGAGAATCCCATCACGCCACAAACGCCGACACGATCAGCGTCGACGGTTCTGAATGAATCGATAAAGCCAGGGCACGCGTTCGCTGCGAACTCTCATCCGTGGTCGACGTCTTCATTGTGGGAGGTTCGGTTGCCGGCCTGAGCGCGGGGCTGCTGCTTGGCCGATGTCGGCGGACGGTCGTGATTTATGATTCCGGGGCGCCTCGCAACCGGGTTTCCCGGCATATGCACGGCTTCCTCAGTCGGGAAGACATCGATCCATCAGAGTTTCTGCAAATTTCCCGTGACCAGCTTGCGAAGTTCCCCAACGTCGAACTCCACAGCGGCTTGGTGAGCTCGATCGAAGGCGAGAGGGGGGCATTCGATGTTCAAACGAGGGAGGGTGTCCGCTTTCGGTCCCGAACCGTGCTGTTTGCCACGGGGATTCTCGATGAAATTCCAGAGCTTTCAGGGATCGAAAATTTCTACGGAACGAGCGTGCATCATTGTCCCTACTGCGACGGATGGGAGCACCGCGACGAACCGATTGCGGTATACGGGAAAGGCGACGCGGCGATAGGACTTGCCGAGGAAATGCTCATCTGGAGCGACGACATCGCTTATTTCAGCGACGGGGTGCCTTTGTCTCCTTCCGCTGCCTCCGAACTCGATCGTCTGAAAATTCCTGCGTTTCAGCTGAAGATTTCAGCGCTTGGAGGACGGGATGGCAGCCTGGAATTCGTCGAGCTCGCCGATGGAACCCGCTGCCCACGACGAGCCATGTTCTTCTCAAGTTCGCAACGGCAGAACTGTGAACTCGCGGAGAAACTCGGGTGCGATCTCGAAGGTGGCTTTGTCATCTGTGACGGAGACGCGAAGACCTGCGTTCCGGGGATCTATGCCGCTGGCAATACATCCACCGGCCTGCAACTGGCTGTGGTCGCCGCAGCGGAAGGGGCGAAAGCGGCTCACGCGATCAACAATGAACTCCTCGCGCTTTCGAGAACCCGCTGACAGATCTCTGCGTGAGCTTTCACTCCTGAGCATTTACCAAGGGGGAGGATCCGCGTCCGACGGTCACGCTCGCAATCTCATTGTTCCCGGTCTCGGATGGAGTGGCGGTCGCCGGAGATGGGCACTTTACTGCCGACGCCGCAGACAATTTGGCGTTCGCCAGAATCTTCAGCATTTGCGCTCGAGCCTTCCTGGCTCTGGCCGGCCCTGAATCCGGATCAGTGAGGATGGAGTGCAACGCCCAAATAGCCTCCCTCGCTTGCTCACGATGGAGGGCGCTGGCGAATCTTCCGTCGGGACGAACATCGGGATGAGCTTTCTGATGTGGAACGGGCGAGAGCATGATTGCGCGGCGTGGTGGGATCGCTGCAATCAGGTTAGCTCGTTCCGATATATTGACTAATACTCTGTTTGGATTGGACTGATAGCTGGAGACTATCTATCCGTCAAACGGATGGAATTTCTGAATTTTCACCATCTCCGCTACTTTTGGGCCGTTGCGAGGAAGGGTGGTGTGCGCAAAGCGGCCGAGGACCTGGGGGTGTCACAACCTTCCGTGAGCGCGCAGCTGAAGCTTTTGGAGGAATCGCTGGGCGAGAAGCTTTTCCAGCGCAGTGGTCGAAATCTGGTCCTCACCGAAACGGGGCAAACCGTTCTCAGCTACGCCGAGGAGATTTTCTCCGTGGGACGGGAATTGATGAATGCCGTGAAGCACCGCCCTGGCAGCCGCGCGCTTCGATTGAGCGTTGGAATGACCGATGCGGTTTCAAAGTTGCTTGCCTTTGAAATTCTGAAGCCCGCTTTCAACTTTCTTGAGCCCACGCATGTGATCTGCCGCCAGGCGGAGATCGGCCCGCTCGTGCGCCAGCTTCAAAGCCACCGGCTCGATCTCATTCTCTCCGATGAACCGGCTTCCAGCAGCCTGAAGGCGAAGGTTTTCAATCATCGACTCGGCCGCTCGGGAGTCACTTTTTGCGCAGTGCCCGCGCTGGCCAATAAATTGCGCCGCGGATTTCCGGGATCCCTCCATGGCGCTCCTGCGCTGCTTCCAACGGAAAACATGGGCTCGCGAATTGCGCTGGAAACGTGGTTCTCGGAGCAAGGGATCAGGCCTCGCCTGGTGGGGGAATTTGAGGACGCCACCTTGATGGCGGTGACGGCGGCGTTTGGCGGCCTCGGATTTACGACAGTTCCGACTGCCGTTGCCCGGGTTGCGCTCAAGCATTACGAGCTGAAAGCCATCGCGGAAGTCGAAGAGTGTGGGACCTCCTACTACGCCATCACTGCGGAACGCCTGGTAAAGAACTCCGTCGCAGCTGCGATCAATGAGCACGCCTACACCAATCTTTTCGCGTGAATGCTTGACGGAAAATTCCCGTGCGACACGGGACGGGCGTCTGGCTTCCGACGGTCACGCCGCATGCGAAATCTCTCGCAAAATCGATCGGCCGTTTCTACTCGCAGCTTCTCGCGTGAGCGGGATTCGCAACTAGGCGATTGGCGTCGCAACAGAAAATGGTCCGATAAGTCGGGCGCGGATCGTGTCCTCGTCGGGAGCGTGAGCCAGAACCGTGACCTGGTCCCAGCCCTGGAGTTGAGTTTCGCCCTTGGGCAGCACGACCTCATCTCCGCGCGTGATCAGGGTGATGATTGCCCCCTCCGGCAGGCGCAGATCGCGGAGGCGGGGGCCGGGGGCGCCCCGCGGCCCCGGCAGATCGACGACCACCACGTCGTAGTCGCTCTTGGCCATCGTGATCATCTCGAGACTGAACAATGCCGGAGGGCGCGCTGGCTCCGACAGAGCCAGCCATTTGGCAACAAGCCCGAGCGTCGATCCCTGAACGAGGATCGACAGAATCACCGCGAAAAAGACGAGGTTGAAGACCTTGCTGCCGATCGGCAGTCCTGCCGCGGCTGGATACGTTGCGAGCACGATCGGCACGGCACCGCGCAGACCGGCCCATGCGGTGAATACCTTGAACTTCCACCCCAGGCGCATGCCGATCGTGCCAAGAAACACCGCCGCCGGTCGTGCAATGAAGGTGAGGGTGAGGAAGAGCAGCAACCCCTGCCACCAGATTTCGGCGAACTCCCGCGGAAACACCAGAAGACCCATCAACACGAACATCCCGATGTTTACGATCGTCGACAGCGCCTCCGAGAAATTCTGCACGCCCTGCTTGTGCACGAATGATCCGTTGCCCACCACGAAGCCCGCGGTGAACACCGCGAGCATGCCGCTCGCCTGCGCGAGGTCGGTGATGCCGTATGTCAGCATTACCACGCCGATGAACAGGACGTAGTAGTAGCCGCGGTCTTGCGGTTTCAGCCAGTTGAACAGGGAGATGGTCAGCCGCCCGGCCAGGTAGCCGAAGATCGGACCCGCGCCGAATTTCCACAGGAAGAGCGGCACGGTGGAAATTTGCAGCGCGTTGCCCGACGCCAGGCTCTCGACGGCGACGGTCGTGAGCAGAATCGCCATGGGGTCGTTTGCGGCACTCTCGATTTCCACGGTCGATGACAGTTTCTGTGGCAACGATTGCCGGCGCAGGATGGAGAAGATCGCCGCCGCGTCTGTAGACGAAATAATCACCGAAAGCAGGATCGACAGTTCCATCGACCAGCCGAATCCCCAGCGCAGCACCGCGAATGTCGCGAGGGCTGTGAGCAACACCCCCCACGTCGCGAGGCCGCCTGCCGGGAGCGCCACCGCGCGAAAATCCGCGCGCCTCGTCATGAAACCGCCATGAAACAGGATGAACACCAGGGCGAGGTTCGCGCATTGATTGGTCAGAACCATGTCGTCGAAATGCCACAGGTTCAGCACGTCGCTGCCGCACACAATGCCGACACCGAGTGCGATCAGAATCACCGGCACACTCCAGCGTTCGAGCCAGACGGAGGCGATCACGACCGCGATGAGAAGAGCAGGAAGGATGATATAGAGCGTGTGCATGGCGGACCCTGAAGGAACCTTGGGCCGAAAGGTTATCGAAGCAAGGTGGCCGCGGCCAGCAAAGTGGCCGAATACTCACGTCGGCATTCCATGGAAATGTGCCACGCTTATACATAATAAAAAACGATCGATTTGATCGAAACACAGTCTTTGTGAATGGGACGAATGAGAGGCAGATTGGCACATGTTGAAGGCGTCAAGTGGACGACCTCGACCTATGGAAAGGAGTATCGACATGTTCTTCGCAACCGATGTCCAAACGACGTTTACATTGACAGAGTTCTTTCTGGGGCTCTTTGAAGCGCTCGCGTTCGTCGCAGCGATGATCTGGGTAAAGGTGATGCTTTACCGGCAACGGATGCGGACGGACCGGACCCTTTGGTTCCAGAGAGAGCTTGAGCGGAACGAAGAGATTGCGCGCGTAATCTCCAGACAGAGAGGCGAGGGGGCTGGTCGCCCCCGGCCAGAGGATGCAGATGCGCCTATCGGTTCAAGCTCGATCGACGGCAGGAGAGTGGTTGCCCAAATTTGAAGCGAATACCCCATCGAGTAACCCGTATTGACTGATACGCGGGACCCATAGGGAGCTGCAGCTGCCTGATTGACTCGACATCGCGAACTCACAGGAGAGCGTGCGCTCGCGGAATGGTGGTTCAGCGTCGGAATGTCGGCGGGAGTTTCGGACCCGGGATGGCACTGTTCACTGCCGGTTGGTCATCAGGAGACGACGGCCTTTCTCTGCAGTTGACGATGGAGCCAGCCAGACGAAAGCGGCGCGCATCGCGACGATGCCGACGAAGATTCCGATCAGCCGGTCCCGGATCGGGTCGAGCTCGGTGCTTAGATGATGGTCCGCCAGCAAGACATAATAGACCGCGAGGGCCATTTGATATCCTGCGTAGTAGATCCGCAGAGGGCCGACGGCGACCCACGCTGCGGCGAAACTGGTGATGGTGAGAACGGTGACGAGTCCCAGCAGGGAGTCATACCGGGGCAGGACAAACAACAAGGCGCCGACTCCGATGATCGCGCCGATCACCGCCCCGCCCATGCGCAGGTTCTGTTTGCGGATTTGACCGTCCAGGGAAGTGAGGGCGGTGACCACGCAGGTGATCATGCAGGTGTGAATGCCGTTCCAATGGGTGAGCGACATGAAGAGGTATGTTCCCATCGTGGCGGCGGTGGCCCGGAAGGCAAAGGACAGGTAGGCGGGGTTGGTCGTCCAGTCAGGGAGAAGAAGCGGCATCGGATCCAGCTCGCCATCCGGTCCGGGGGGGCTTCCGCTCAACATGCGGTCAACTGCCTCGCGGAGATTTTTCAGGATCGCATCCAGTTCGGGATCCCCGGATGCCTGCGGCCAGGGGATGGCCTGTCCAGCCGATGGGCCTCTTTGCAAAAAGGCGCAAAGAGCACTCAGGGTGTCAGCTATGGCGTCCCATTGAGCGGGAGGGCAGCCAGTGGGGCCGAGTTGTTCGGCACGGGTTTCCAGGTGCTGCAATCCCCTCAGGATTTCCGCGCATCGGCCGGCCTGGTTTTTGGAAAGCATGCCCGCTTTTCCGAGCAGTGAGGCGCGTTCGATGGCGTCATGAATTTCTTCGGAATCCAGCGGCACCGGCGTGCGTCCGGCGGCCCGCTCGCGCATGGCTTTTTCCACCCGGCCAAGCAGACCCCAAACCTGCTTTTGGAGGGTGCGCCGCGGAGGGGAACGCCCGAACAGCCAGTCGGTGAGCAGGACGGTGCCGGCCACCACCGGCAGGAGTGCCCACAGCCAGCCGACCTGGTCGAGGAGGAGATTGGGCAGGGGAACCTGGTCGGCGATGAAGGTGCAGAGCGCGACAATCACGAGAGCGCCGAGGAAAAGGTCGGGTTCGATGACCACCCGCATGAAGAAGAATCCGCCGAAGAACACCAGCGTCCAAAGAAGCAACCGCAGCCAGGCGATGTCCCAGGCCACCTTCATGACCCCCACCACCAAAATCGTGGCGAGGCCGGCGACGGCGATGCTGCCCCAGAGCATCATGCGGACGCGGAGCGAGTCGCGCTGGGCGAGGAGGAATACGAGATACGTGCCGAGGTCGACGAACGGCATGGAAGTCGAGAGCATGAAAAGGCAGACGCAGAGCGCCGCCGTGGTCACCTTCCACGCATCTCGGGCGCGTCCGGGAGTGGGCTGCAGATCCTGCCAGATCTGCCGGCACAGCATGGGCAGGTTCACTCGTCTTTTGCAGTGTGAATAGTCACCGTGGCGGTGGTGCCAACCCGCAGAGCATCAGGAGATACGCCGTCGGTCTTCAGTCGAACTCGAACGGGAAATCGTTGGGTCAGGCGAACCCAGTCGAGTTCCCGACGGATGAAGGGAATCTGGGCAATGGGCAGTTCCGGAAGATCAGTCACCGCGTAACCGATGCTTTCGACCACGCCGGACAGCTGGCGACCTGGGACGGTCATCAATTCGACCGAAGCGGGCTGCCCGGGCTTGATGGTTTGCAGGACCCCCTCCGGAAAATCCGCGTTCACATGCCATTGTGAGGTGTCGACCATCATGAGAACTTTGACACCGGGATTGACGAAAAATCCGCGAGCCAGATTCATTCCCACCACGATGCCGTCGAAAGGCGCACGGACGGTGCAATCGCGGAGGGCAAGTTCGGCTTCCGCCAGCAGAGCGCGCGCCTCGGTCAGGCGGGCTTCCAGCGGTTCGATCTCGATGACTGCCGAGCGGGCTGCCGCGACTTCGGCCTCGGCGGCGATAACGCCCGACGCAGCGCTCTCCATCGCCCGCCGGGCGGTGTCAACCTGTTCCGGGGTTGCATACCGTTTCTCCAGCAGCGGAGCCAAACGTTCATACGTCTCGGTGGCCTCGGCCAGCCGCGTCCGGGCCTGCTGCAGGGTCGCTTCGCTGGCGGTCACCTGGCTTTTTTGGGCCTCGATTTGATGCCGTGCATTCGCGATGTCCCCCTCCAGCGCCTGAACATTTGCACGGGCCGCTTCCACCGCCAGCTCGTAGGGTTCGGGGTCGATCAGGAAGAGTTCCTGACCGGCGGACACCGTCGCATTGTCAGTCACTTTCAATTCCTTGATCGGACCGCCGACCCGTGAAGCGATGCCCACCAGCGGGGCCTGCAGAGTGGCCACATTGGAAATCGGATCGCGCCGGGATTTCGTAGTGACCAAAACAAGCATGACAATGGCCAGTGCGATTCCACCCCAGCCAATCACGCGCCCGAGAAGGCGCTTGCGCGGCGAGGGCCGGTCGAGGTCCATGGTAGATTCCAGGCCAGTCGGAGCGTATTGTTCTTTCGTCTTGGGGGCCGGTTTCATTGGGATCAGGAAAACAGCAGGAGGTAAATCAACAGGGTCAGCGAGATGGCCCAGGCGGGGTAGGCGAAAACCCGCGGCTCCAGCACGTGGTCCAGCCCCAGCCACAGGAGCGCGGCGCGAAGTCCGGCGACCGCAAAGAGCCCGGCGATGGCGCTTACCAACCAGTCGGGAAAATACGCTCCTCCAATTTCCAGAGTCGGCGAGCATCCGCTGAGCAGGCAGAATACAAGGCTGAGGCGCGCACGCATGTTACACGAGGTAATCCCGGCCCTGTCGCTCTTCACGCTTTTTTCTGGCAACGCGCGACGGGAGTTTCCTTGAGTATCCCGGATGCTTCATCGCCCCGCGCTGTTATTCGTCGTAGTGGTTCTTGCCGGTTGCAGTGCGGCAGCTCCCTACCGGCAGAGTCCTCCCTCCGCGGCACGGCCCTATGACGATCTTCGTGCCCGGCCGCTGGCGGAAATGGGAAACAAACTGGGTGCCGATGCTGTCACGGAGCTCCCGCAGGCCGGAGAGGTCCTGACACTTCCCCGTCTGATCGCCCTGGCGCAGAGCAATAATCTCACGACTCGAATTGCCTGGCAGCAGGCCCGTGCGGCTGCGGCGGCTGCGGGGATCGCCGCAGCCGACTACTATCCCATGCTGGTGGTGCTGGCGTCCTATGGCGGCGGCTATATGGATTTTCAAACCTCGGGACGGGACAACATTGGCGGCGCGCTTGCATCGGCCAATCTGGTTCCGGGTGCTGCTGAATCGCTGGTGAATCAAGCGACGGGCACGGGCATGGTGCTCGAGGCGGGGATGGGCAATGCCTACACGAACTTGCTGAGCGGAGCCGGCTTGCGGTGGCTCCTGTTTGACTTTGGCGGCAGAGATCACCGCAATCGCGCGGCGGTGAGCGATCAACTTGCCGCCAACCTGCGCTTCAATGACGCGCATCAGAAGCTGACCTTTTCCGTGGCGGAACTTTATTTCGCCTATCAGGCCGCGCTCCGGCAGCAGCACGCGGCGGCGGTCTCCGCCCGGTCCGCCAGGGAAGTGCTCTCGGCGGCGCAGGCCCGGTATGATCAAGGATTCCTCACCGAACCGGAACTCCTGCTGGCTAGGGAAGCCGCGGCGCAGGCGGAGTTTGGCCTGGTGACGGCATCGTCGTCCGTTGAGATCGCCCGCGTGGATCTCGCAACCGTGGTCGGACTTCCGCCGGGTTCCCCGCTTCAGATTGCTCCGGCGGATTTCACAAGACTAACGACGAACCTTCACAAACCGTTGGATGAACACATCCGGTCTGCACTCCGGGATCGTGCGGATTTGCTGGCGCAGGTCGCGGTGGTGCAGGCCGCGGAAGCCCGCCTGCGCGCTGCTCGCACCGAACGGCTTCCCACCCTGGCGTTGGATGCCATCGCGCTCTACAACCAGTTCTCCCCGGGAACCAACAACCGCTCCGCCTTCGACCAGGTTCAGCAGAACTTCCAGAACTACGGAGCATTTCTCACGGTGCAGTGGCCGGTGTTCACCGGGTTCGCTGATCAGAACAAGGTCCGGGTGGCCGAAGCCGCCACCGCCGCCGCGAAAGAGGAGATGCAGCTTCTCCGCGAGCGGGTCATTGCGGATGTATGGAAGGCTTACGTGAGGGCCAAGAATGCCGTGGCGAGCCGGGAAGCAGCGGGTGCGCTCGAGGCTGCCAGCCGGTCCGCTTATGAGGCTTCTCTTGCCGGACTGAAACGCGGGCTCGTGCCCGTTCAGGAAACAGCCGCAGCCCGTGCTGCACTGGCGCAGGCCGCAGCCCTCGTGGCGGAATCCGACGCTGCCATTGCGGAGAGCTTGGTGAATCTGGCGAGGAGTTCCGGCACGCTTTGATGTTTCGGTAAACCTGCGGTCCTCGGATGGAACGAGCATTTTCGAGGCGCTCGGACTCCGCGATCTAGTCTCAGTCAGCGCCGCCGCCGCTCGTCCGAAGGTGAAGCCTCAACAAGGAATATAGTGAGCGAAAATCTCGTTCCCGCTCGAACCAATGTGCGGCAGCTGGACGCCGTGAGAGCTTCGGCAGGCAAACTTCGAGGAACGAGCAGGCGGAGCATTTCTTTGCCTCGAAGACAGGCGAGGTGTGTGCTGGCTGGCGAGCATGTCCCGAGTGGAAGCGATGATCTCCTGCGTGAGCTGCCGCAATGAGGAATCGAAGTCGACCTCCTGGTGCCGTCCAGCATGCCTGCCACTGGTGTTGACCCATGAAAAATCCCGCAGAACAAGCGTTCATGCGGGTGGCGAAGTGGCGCAGCCGTAGGGATTCGAACCCCAAACCTTCTGATCCGTAGTCAGATGCTCTATCCAATTGAGCTACGGCTGCATCGGGAGGGGAGAATTAAGCGGAATGCAGAGAGGGAGTCAAACGGGAATTCGGATTTTGCCGCACTCCTCGCGGGCTCGGTTCTGGCGGATGGTCGCGGTGTCGTGCAGACTGCGCGGCATGTCCGAGCCTGCTTCGCGTCGTCCGCTCAAGTCGAGGAACGTGCCGGTATTTCGAGTCCTCGCTGCGAAGCTCGCGGGCGCAGGCGTCGCGGCGGATTCGATTTCGGCGGCGGGGCTGGTTTTCGGGATCGCGGGCGGCGCCGTGCTGGCCGCGACATCGCAGATGGACGTTCGCGCCGCGCAGGTCACGTGCTGGCTGGCTGCGGCGGCGTGCGTGCAGATCCGGCTGCTCTGCAACATGCTCGACGGAATGGTCGCCGTCGAAGGCGGTCGCAAGTCGCGGCTGGGTCCGCTGTGGAATGAAATCCCGGACCGCGTGAGCGACTCGGCGACGTTGATCGGCGCGGGGTATGCGCTGGGAAGCGTGCCGGAGCTGGGGTGGGCTGCGGCGTTGCTCGCGATGATGACGGCCTACATTCGTGCGATTGGTGCGCAGAACGGCGCGGGCGAGGCGTTTCTTGGGTGGTTCTCGAAGCCGCGGCGCATGTTCTTCGTCACGGTGGCGTGCCTTGCGAGCGCTGTGGGATTTGCGGTGATGCCGTTCGTGCTGGGATTGATCGTGGCCGGCAGTGCGCTGACTTGCGTGCAGCGGCTGGTGTGGATCGGCGGGAGGATCGGGCGATGAGCGGGGCGTTTGAGCATCCGGCGACGATTGGCATCAGCGTGTTTCTCGTCGCGCTGCTCGCGGTGGCGCCGGTGATCTTCGAGGTGCTGAATCGCATGGGAAAACTCACGCGCGAGCTGCGGCGGGAGTTGTATGCGCGGTATTTTTCCTGGCTCGTGCTCGTGCCGCTGATGCTCGTGCCGGTGCTCGCTGGACGACTGTTCACGATCTTCGCGGTCGGGTTGCTCGGGCTCTTCGCGTATCGGGAATTCGCGCGGGCGACGGGATTCTTTCGCAACCGCCTGCTGAGCGCGGCGGTCGTGCTCGGGATCGTCCTCATCACGCTCGCGTCGGCGGATCACTGGTATGGATTTTTCATGGCGCTGTCGTCGCTCACGGTGTGCGCGCTCGTGATCGTCGCGCTCATCGGGGACCAGCCGAAGGGGTATCTGCAACGGGTCGCGCTGGCGGTGTTTGCGTTTGCGCTCTTCGGCGTGTGCCTCGGGCACTTCGGATATTTCGCGAACGACAAAAACTACCGTCCGCTCCTGCTGCTCATCCTGCTCTGCGTGGAGCTCAACGACGTGTTCGCCTTCTGCTGCGGGAAATTCTTCGGCCGGCGCAAACTCGCGCCGAACACGAGCCCCGGCAAGACGTGGGGTGGGGCGATCGGCGCGTTCGTGCTGACGACGGCGTTGTTCGCGGGGATCGGATGGTTTGTCTTCGCCGGCACGGTGCTCGCCGCGCCGGTGCATCTCGTGACAATGGGGGCGCTGCTGTCGTTCACCGGGCAGCTCGGCGACCTTGTGATTTCCAGCGTGAAGCGCGACCTCGGCGTGAAGGACATGGGCGTCGTGATTCCCGGGCACGGCGGACTGCTCGATCGCTTCGACAGCCTGCTCTTCGTCGGGCCGGCGCTGTTTCACTACATCGGATACTTCGTCGGCGTGGGGCTCCATCAGCCGGCGCGCCTCTGGTTCTGATGAACGACTGGGAATACAAGCCTGCCGCCGACGTCGGACTCGCCGGACCGGAGCGCTGGAAGAGCCTGCGTCGCGAGGCGGGCCTGCAATCCACGCTCGCTCATGCCGCGTGGTGCGGTCTCACGCGCGCCTATCTCGGAATGTGGCACCACTTCCGCGTGACTGGCGCGGAGAACCTGCCCGCGAAGCCGCCGTTCATCGTCGTCGCCAACCACACCAGCCACCTCGATGCGATCGCCCTGGCTGCCGCTTTTCCGCGTTCGCTGCGAGGACACGCCTTTCCGATCGCCGCCGGCGACACGTTCTTTGAGACAAAGGCGACCGCCTTCGCCGCGGTGTTTCTCAACGCGCTGCCGATGTGGCGGAAGTCGTGCGGGGCGCATGCGATGGACACTCTGCGCGAACGCCTCGTCACGGAGGGCCTGATCTATCTGCTCTTCCCCGAGGGCACGCGCAGCCGCACCGGAGAGATGGGAAAATTCCGTGCCGGCATCGGCATGCTCGTCGCCGGAACGCCGACGCCCGTCGTGCCTGCGCGACTCGACGGATGCTTCGCCGCGATGCCGCCCGGCTCGCGGCTTCCGAAGCGCCACCCGATCACGCTGCGCTTCGGCGCGCCGCAATCCTTCGCCGACGTCCCCAACGACCGCGCCGGCTGGCAGCGCATTGCCGATTCACTGCGCGCCGCCGTCGCCGGGTAGTTTCCGTGCATCCACTTCTGCGCCGCGCGCCGTTCCGCCCGTCACGCGTGTTCGTTTGGAATTGGAACGACGCGGTGAATCCTTCATGTTCGTCGCCGCCGGATATTCGGGAGTCCGAGTGTGCGGCTGCGATCTTCGACCCATGAACACCCTCACCGTTGAAACGCTCGCGAGTCTCGAGGCCGATCTCGAGCAGGGCATTGGATTCCCGGCTGAATTCTACACCGATCCGGCGATCACCGAGCTGGAATACGCGCACATCTTCCACCGGAGCTGGCAGTATTTCTGCCGCACGGCGCAGCTCGCAAACCACGGCGACACCGTCACCGGCGTCGTCGGTCGCACGCCTGTCGTCGTCGTGCGCCAGGGCGACGCGATCAACGCCTTCGTCAACGTCTGCCGCCACCGCCGCCACCTCGTCGCGGAAGGCTGCGGCAACCGCAAGATCCTCCTCTGCCACTACCACGGCTGGTCCTACGGCCTCGACGGCTCGCTCAAGGCCGCGCCACGCGCCGACGGCGACGAGGGCTTCTGCAAGGCCGACTTCGGCCTGATCCCTGCCAGGGCCGAGACATGGGGGCCATGGGTCTTCGTGCACCTCGACCCCGCCGCCGCGCCGCTCGCCGAGACCCTCGGACGACTGCCCGATATCGTCGCCAGCAGCGGAATCGACCTCGAGGCGCTGGAATTTCACGGTCGCACCGAGTGGGAGGCCAAGGCGAACTGGAAGGTGATGCTCGAGAACTACCTCGAGTGCTACCACTGCGCGATCGCCCATCCCGGCTTCAGCCAGATGATCGACGTCGACCCCGACGCCTACGTCCTCGAGCCGCACGAGTGGTTCTCGTCGCAGATCGCGCACGTGAAGGCCTCCGCCCTCAGCGGCGAGGGGAAAAAACCGAAATACGCCGCCGCCGGCGCCATCACACAGGCGCAGTATCATTGGCTCTTCCCGAACTTCACGATCAACATCAACCCCGGCTTCCCGAATCTCTCCCTCGACGTGTGGCTCCCGCTCGGGCCAAACCGCGCGCACGGATTCTCCGAGCAATATTTCGGCGCGGGCGTCGACGAGGCATGGGCGAAGGAATTGATGGCCTTCAACGAGGAGGTCGGCGCCGAGGACGACGAGCTCACCGATGCCGTGCAGCAGGGGCTCATCGGCGGCCAGCCTGCGCGCGGCCGCTACATTCGCCACGCCGAGCAGCTTCCCATCCACTTCAACCGGCACATCCTTCGCGCGCTCCGGGGCGCGGTCTGACCGTGCCGGGGCGGGATCGCCTGGAGGATGTGCATGGGCCGGGACTGGATCCGGGTTCCTTTCCTCCAAACCGGGACGCTCTTGATCCGAAGCGGGAGCGCTCCGCTGCAGTGGTGGCGGACCTATTTTAGTTTGGAAAACCGAGGGGACGTGGAAACCATCTCCGTCGCCTTTTCGTAGTCGGAACGCGACTCGAAGGCGGAGAGAGGGAGCCAGTGAAAGAGATTCTTCTGGGGATAGAAGAGGATGCCGCCGGGAGTAGCGATGATCTTGAAATAGGTGCCGATGTCGGTCCTCGAGGTGTTGGGTCCTGCGGTCACGGCGATGGAATCCTCCTCGATCTCCCAATGAATCTCCTGTCCGAACATCGGCATCTTCTTCACTGCCGACCGGAACCAGAAGCCGTGAATCGCCGGGCGGATCAGGATCCAAAGGCCGGCCGTGCAAAGGGCGAAGGGCAGGGCGCTCCCCGGGTAGTTCGTTCGAGTCAGCCAGATTCCGAGTCCGAGCAGTGCCACTCCCGCAAGCGGGATCAAGGCCGCCCATGGCCAGTTCACCCGGCGATGCCACGAGCGCCCTTCCTGCAAGGTCGGGAGATCCAGTCGGGAGCGGGCGTGGATGGTCATCGCGGGTTGGTGCGAAGGATTCGACGGTGGTAACAATGGACGGCCTTGCGGTCAATGAGGCGGTCCGTCCGCGGTCGCGGCCATGGTTTCGGAAAGGCTTTGCGGTGGTCACATTCGTCGATAGCGTGACGTGCAACGCCATGAGGATGAGAGTCCAGTTTGGGTCCGGTCCCGGGCGATTCGCTTCGGGAATGGTCGCGGTCGCGTGGCTGGCGGTGGCGTGGGCCTGCGGTGTGGCTGCGGCGGAGGAAGTGATCGCGCACGCAGCTCCCATGGATCGACTCGTGTCTTCCCCGGTGAGGCTCGAAGCGAAGATGGTGGCGTCATCCAGCTCCAGTGATACGTGGCGCGACTCGTATTATCCGGCCTACAGGACCGATGTGGAGTCCGCGCGGACCGTCGAGGCGCGGGTGGCCGGCTTTTCGACGGACATGCCAAAGACGGTGGTGCAATGCATTTTCTTCGGCCACGACGTGTCGAGCTCCGCACTCAAGATTCTTGCGATCGAGCAGGCGGAGGTGACGCAGCCCGAAGAGACGTTCACCTTCTCCGCCGTGGCGGGGCGGAGTCACGGCGCGGGCTATTATGCGACGCGGCGCTGGAGACAGGGAGACAGCCTCACCGGCTGGGTGGTGCGCGTGATCCAGGGCGGCAGAACGGTCGCCGTGCAGCCACGCAGTTCGGGAGCCGCCGATGCGGTGGCGGGAAACAGTCCGGAGTTTCAGCAGATGATGCATGCGTTTGCCGGGCCTCCGTCGGGCTCCTCGGCGGAAGTGGAACCCTGGACCGCAGGCACCCCGGTCACGGCGGCGACGGTCGATGCCTTTCTTGAGCAGGATCTTCGTCTCCCGGCGTGGAAGGCCGCCGCCCGGCGCTCCGACTGGAAGGCGGGGCGTCCCGACGGGAAAACGATGGCTTCGTTGCTCGGGAGCGGCAAGCGGCATGCGGCGCTGCTGGAAAAGGCGGAGGCGATGCTTGCGGACGCAAAAGGCGCGGTGGAGCGGAAGTATCTTCGCGCGGCGATCGATCTGCTCTCCGCGGCGGAGGAAGCCAATGTCCGCGCCATGAACGAGGCGCTGCTCAACCTGCCGCGGAAGTAGAACGCCCGCCGTGCCGTCGCGCCGGCGTGTCCTGGGCGACCTCGAAGTGCCGCGGAACCGTCTTTTGCGAACGGGACCACGAGAGTTCTCAACGGGAAGTGGGATAGTTTACGAATTTTTCGTTGACGAAGCTTACATATGTAGGACATAACGCCTACAACTGTAGGAGATATGCCCCCGCGTTCCCCTTCGATTTCCGAGAGTGAATGGATTGTCGCCGACGTGCTCTGGTCGGAGGACGGGCTGACCGCCGCGGAGGTGGCGGCGAGGCTTCCCCGCTCGGGCTGGAAGCAGAAGACGGTGAACACGTTTCTGACGCGCCTGGTCGCCAAGGGCGTCCTGACCGCCGAGCCCGACGGACGGGCCTATCGATACCGGGTGAAGGTTCCGCGCGATCGTTGCGTGCGTGCGGAGACGGAGTCGTTTGTGCAGCGGGTGTTTCGCGGGGCGACGGCTCCGCTGCTGGCGCATTTCTGCGAGACGGCGGAGTTGTCGGACGAGGAGATCGAGCGACTGCGCGGGATCCTCGACAGCCGGCTCAAGGGATCGGAGAGGAAGAAATAAGGAGGATCGACGCGGCAATGAAATGGAAAATCCAACTACTTGCCGTGGTGGCGGCGCTTTTCGCGGGAGGACTGCGGGCGGAGACGCCGCCCGTCGTCGAGGTGGAAGGTCGGATCGTCCGGTGTCCGTCCACGTTGATGACCGGGGCGCTGGGTGCCGTCGGCGTGCGTGAAGAAGGCGCGGTGCTGACCGGGGCACAGGCGAAGACGGTGTTGAACACACTCCAGCAGGGAAGGGCGGAGTTTCTCGACCGGCCGCTGGTGGTTTCCGGATCGGGGGTGGCTGCGAAGTCCATGTCGGTGGCGGAGTTTCGCTTTCCGGTCGAGTTCGAGACGAATCCCAGGACGGGAAAGCAAACGCCGACGGTGTTCGAGGCGCGGGACGTCGGCACGACGGTGGACTACACCCCGGTGGTCCTGCCCAGTGGAGAAGTGGCGCTGGATATTCTGGCGGAGCGGGTGAGGTTTCGCGAATTTCGGAAAGACGATGCCGGCCGGATCAAACCGGTCTTCAGCACAAGCACGGCGAAGGGGCTGGCGTCGTTGCCGGATGGCGGGACGGTGGTGATGCGGTTTTCTCCGGACACGCTCGAAGAGGGCCCCGGCGAAGCCGACAAGAGCGGTGTTGCGATGTTCCTGTTTTCCACCGCGCGAATCGTCCCGGAGACGGAAGAAGGGGTGGAACAATGATTCCGGAAAACCTTTCGGCATGGGGAATCGCCGCGAATGTCTTCGGCTCGATCGCGATTCTGTTGGCGTTGACGGCGATTCCCGTGGTGCGCCGGTATTTCGGGGCGCGGCTCGCGTTTCTGCTGTGGTTCGTGGTGCTTGTCCGTTTGCTGGTGCCGGTGTTTCCGAC
Source organism: uncultured Spartobacteria bacterium (assembly GCA_937901895.1). Classification (GTDB taxonomy): domain Bacteria; phylum Verrucomicrobiota; class Verrucomicrobiia; order Chthoniobacterales; family JAATET01; genus JAATET01. Next base: position 67,855 of record CALGTD010000164.1, read on the forward strand.
CGCGCCATTGGCATCGCTGCCCAGGGAATCGTCGCCGGTGGTCGTGTCCGTGCAATGGCTGGAGGGCTCAATGGAGCTTCCCGCCGTGGCGGAGGAACCGCCTTCGCCTTCCGTGCGGGCGGAGCGGGAGGAAGCGGGAGTCGTCGCGGGTGATCCGGAACCGCCGAACGCTCCGGTCCGCCGGTCACCGGCAATCAGCTGGATGGGCGTGTGGCTCGCGGGCGTGATGGTCCTTGCTGCGTTGACGGCATGGAGCGTGGTGCGCGGGTGGGGGATCCGGCATCGTGCGACGGACGTGACGTCCCTCGTGCGCCGGCGGGTGCCGGAGCTACCCTATCGGCTGCGCGTGCTGACCAGCGACGAGGTGCGCGGACCGGCATTGCACGGACTGTGGTCGTCCGTGATCCTCCTCCCCGCCGGCTGGTCGCCGCCGGAGGAGGAGTTCCGGTGCGTGCTTCTGCACGAGATCGGGCATTTCCGCCGCGGGGACCTTTGGTGGCGGTGGGCGTTCGTCGTGGCGCGGACGATCCACTGGTTCAATCCGCTTGTGTGGTGGGCGGATCGCGTGTCGAGGCACGATCAGGAACTGGCCTGCGACGAATGGGTGCTCGCGAAGACATCCGCGGAGGCCCGGAATTACGCCGAGTCCATTCTCTCCGTCACCCGGATGCTCGGACGTCGCGGCAGTCCGGTCGCCGTTCTCATGCCGATGGCGGAGTCCGCGAAGGGAATCGAGAGACGCTTGCGAAATCTGTGCGCGGGGCGCGGCATGGGAAGGTGGGGAATTGCATTCACCGGCCTCATCGTGACCGCCCTGGTCTTCGGGCTCGGGCCGTTGCGTGTGAAGGCGGAACCGACCTTGTTGGACACGGTCACGCCGCCGGGCGGGATGGGAGAGAGCGAGCCGAACAGTGCGAAAACGGGCGGGGAGCAAATTCAAATCGAGGCCAAAGTTCTCGAGGTGCCTTTGGAACTCGCGGATGAATGGTTCGCCAAAGTGTCGGGAGAAAGCCGGGAGTTTCCGGGGCCGCCGGGGGTTCTTTCCAATCAGGAGTTCCAGGAGCTGATCCGATGGATCGGGAATCGAACCGGAGGGGATGTGACTGCCCTTTCTCTACCCCGGGTTCTGGTGAATTCCGGTCAGCGGGGAATTATCAATGTCATTCGTGAATTCCGATATCCGACGGAGTTTGAGCCGCCGAATGACAGTCTCACGGTCTCGAAACCTTCAATGTTTGAAACCCGAAACATCGGTGTGACGGTCGCTCTTGAGGCGGTGTTGGGACCTGGTGACGAGATCGATCTGACGGTCTCTTTCGAGGTGTTGACGCTTCTTGGTTTCGTCCACTACGCAGAGGAGATGCCGGACTTGCGGGGTTCGGAAGATCCTTTGCAGGCGTTCATGAGAGAAACACCGAGTGCCGAAAATGGGATCAATCAGCCGATCTTCGAGATGCGAGCGACCAAGGTATCCCTTTCCATGCGCCCGGGTCAGATCGTGATGCTCGGGGGCATGCTCGGACAAAGTGTGGGCCCGGATTATGGGACGAATCCGGAAGTGTCCAAAACGGATGAACCTCGTCGCCTGCTCTACGTTTTCCTCACTGCCCGCCGGATGACGGCGGAGGAAGTGGAGCGTCAGAGGAAGGAGGCCCGGGAGAAGGCGGAAAAGGATGCTTCTGCGCTGCAGTCGCCGCCCGCAAACCGGGGGAGCGACGGGATGCTCTACGGGATTCCGGTTCCCGAAAAGCCGGGTTTCGTGACAAGTCCTTATGCGCCGACGGAGGGGTATGTGGACGTTCGTGGTTTTCCGCGCGAAACGGAGGTGAAATGTCCCTATTCGCAAAAGATCTTTCTGGTGCCCTGATGTGCAATTGGCGCCGTCGTGGAAAGCGTTTTCCTTCTGATGGATGCGGACTTGTTCACAATGAGAGGTTGCGCTAGGCTCCGCCAATGTCCCGCCTCTGGAACAGGCTGGCCGTCGCCGGGCTGGCGGCGGCGATGGTCGCATCCGGCCCGGATGCGCGGGCGGATGATTTTGCGCTGATCGATTTCCCGATCAACGCCCGGAAGAAAACACCGGACCGGTTGGCGTCGGCTCCCCGGCAGGTGGCCACGCCCGACGGAATCGGCTATGCGGAGGTGGTGCTGAATCCCGCGCGCAAGGACGAGCGGGTGTTCCTGACCTTTGTCTTTGACGAGGATGGCAGGACGACGTCCCTCGGGGTGTTCTGGCGTGGCGATCAAAGCGGCGAACAGATCACGCTCTCGAAGAATCTGGCCGAAGGCGTGCGGGGGCTGAACCGGCGGACCATTCCGCTTCCTCCCGAGGCCGGCGAGGAGGGCGGGCGCATTTACATCACCGGACGCCAGGATCGCCTGCTCCGCATGCGGATCGACTGGTGCGAACCGGTGGCGACGTTTGTGGCGTCGGATCAGGAACGGCCGGCTCTGGTGGCTGGCGGCCGGCCGCATGTCGAGCGGGACCTTGGGGGCGATCCGATCCTGAGTCCGCCGGATGCATGGCTGGGCAACGTGCTGGATGCGGCGTTGCAGGATGGCGTGTCGGAACTCTCGGAACCGGTGGAATTTGTCGTGCCACTGGAGGGACCGGCGGAAAGTGCGCGGTTCCGCGCGCGGTTTCTGGGCTTGCCGCTCGGCCGCGGGGTGCGCGTGTGGGTGAACGGCGAGTTTGCGGGGCGCATGGTCCCTGATGCACCGCCGCTGACCGATCCGGGCTACGTGCGCAAGGCCGGACAGACGGTCTATGCCGGCTGGCGCGAGGGCGGACTCTACATTGAGCCGGGGGTGCTGAAGGAAGGGGACAATTCCATCCTTTTGCAGGCCACGGATTCCGGGGTTTTCATCCGCGGCGCGGCGATCGAGATCGAGGTATCGCCGGTCTCGGAGGTGCCCGTGGAGACACCCAACCTCCAGGAAATGCCAGACCTTGAAATTGGCCGCTAGCGCAGTGGCCGGGTGCAGGCTAACATTCGCAGATTTCCCATGAAAAAGACGCTTCCCATCGCGGCCCGCCAGGCCGGTTTTACCTTATTTGAAATCATGCTGGTGCTTGCGATCATCGCCGTGCTCGTGGGATCCGCGATCTATCTTGTGGGCGGCAACGTCGAAGTGGCCAAGATGAATCGCGTGGATGCCGATTTTCAGGCCATCACCACCCAATTGAAGGCCTATCAGATGATGAACTACAACTTCCCGACGACGGCGCAGGGCCTCAACGCGCTGAAGGAGAGGCCGACCACGGATCCGAAACCGCGTCGCTGGGTGCAGTTGTTGACAGAGGTGCCGCCGGACCCGTGGGGAAACCCCTATCAATACCGGTCGCCCGGGACGCGGAACAAGGGTGGATTCGATCTCTGGACGGTCGGGCCGGACGGTGTTTCGGACACCGAGGATGATATTTACTACCAGTAAGCGGCGAACCCTCCCGCAAAAGGCGCGCCCGCGTTCGCGCGGCTTCACGCTGCTCGAGATCATGCTCGTGGCGGCCTTGATTGCGATTGTCTTCGTGGGTGTCGTGCCGGTGGTGTCTGCGTCCATGAGCGAGCGCCGGTTGCGGGAGGCCGCGGAGGAGATTGCGGACGTCGTGCGCGAGCAGCGGATGGGCGCCCAGGAAACCGGTGTGCGGCGCGAACTCGGCATTCGCAAGGAGGGGCTCGTCATTCCCGATGGCGAAGGCGGCGAGCAGGCCATCTTCACGACGCCGGATGGCGTGGATTTTCTGGTGCGTTACCCCGGAGGAAAATGGGCGGAGGCGGACGGGCAATGGTGGGAGATTTCGCCCACGGGAATGGTGACGCCTCTCTCGGTGCGATTCGAGGAGAACGACAACTGGATCGAACTCGATTTCGACGTGCTCACCGGACGCGTCGCGGAGGAACGGTATGCGTTCTAGGCGCGCGGGTTTCACGTTGCTCGAGCTGGTGATGGCGCTCGGGGTGTTCGCATTTGCGGTGATCGGCTTGATGATGGCGCTGGAAGCCACCGTGGACGGAGCGCGCCTCACGCAGCAGAGCTCGGAAGTGCGCAACGGCCTTGAGAACCGCCTTGCCCGGCTGTCCGTCGGGCGGCTGCGCCCCTTCACCGACGAGGAAACCATCGGCGGGGTGACGTTTTTCGAGAAGGTCGACCGCGAGGAGGTGGAGACCGGGGAAAATGTCGTGCTTCCCGGGTTCTGGCGGATCCGGGTCGTCGCCCGCTGGGAGGATCCGTCCGGTCCCCAGGAATGGGAGGTGTCGCATCTCGTCTACCGGAGCACCGAATGAGATCCCGCCGCGGCTTCACGCTCGTCGAGATCGTCGTCTCGATCGCCATTTTTGTTCTGCTCGTCGGCGGCATCTTTACCGCGGTGCAGGCGGCATTCACGACATCGAACGTCATCGTCGAAACGCAGCTGCAGGCTGAGCGATTCAACGCGTTCCAACAGTTCCTGCGGCGGCTGTTCGTGAGCCTGCCGGCCAATGCCTCCGTCGAGTTGCGCATCCGCCAGTCGACTGGTCGGGGCGACGTCATTGAGCTGCTGTTGTGGCCGATGCCGGAGCATCTGCGATTTGGGTCGATCGAAGGCGACGGCCTGGCGCTGAGTGCGGTGCCCGACGGGCGCGGACGGTTTACGTTTTCGATCGGATACTTCCGGACGATCGATCCGCCCGAGGTCCGCGATGCGGCGCTCGCCAATACGAATTGGCTGCCCCTGCTGCCGGACGTGGCGCGGGCGCGATGGAGGTTTGCCGATGCCCGCAATCCCATTCTTTCCGAAACGTGGACCGAGAGCAGCGGGCGTCCGGGCCTCGCGGAACTCGAACTCGAGATGGCCGACGGCACTCACGCGACGTTCGATTTCTGGATTCCCCCGCTGGAAAGACGCGGATTTTCAGGAGCTCCGATTGCGTCTCCGGGTGGGCCTCCCGGCGGCAATGATGGCGACGACAGCGACGACGTGCAGGACGACGTCGAAGGAGGAGAGCCATGACGGGCCGCCTGCGACGGAAAGGAAGTGCGCTGCTGCTGACGCTGTGGTGCGTGGCGGTGCTGTCGGTGACGGTGCTTGCGGTGGCCCGGATGGTGCGGCGCGACGTGGATATCGAGGGACTCGAGGCGCGGCGATTCGAGGCGCGGCAGCTCGCGCTCACCGGCATCGCGCTCGGAATGAACCCCCGGATCGAGCGCTGGGATCCGTTGCTGCGGCAGAAGCTGCCGAATGGCGCGGAACTGCACGTGCGCACGATGAGCGAGGCCGCCCGGCTGAACATCAACCGCCTGCTCAAGGAGCCCGAGCAGCTCACGCTGCGCCGGTTGTTCGATGTCTGGCGGATTCCGCCCGAGGATGCCGGCGTGATCATCGACTCCCTCGTGGATTGGATCGATCCCGACGATCTGCGCATGGCAAATGGCGCGGAGCGTGACGATTTGCTCAACCAGAACCGCTATTCGATTCCCGCGAATCGGGACTTTCACTCTGTCGCGGAGATGGAGAGAGTGCGGGGAATGGATGTCGTAGCCGCGTGGAAGCCGGACTGGCGGGAATATTTCACGGTGCATGGCGGACGTCGCGTCGATTTGCAGGACGCGCCGGCCGACATCCTCGAGGCTGTCGGTGAAATGCCCCGCGACATGGCCGAGCAGATCGTCGAACTGCGGCTCGGTGCCGACCGCGAGCCGGACACGCGCGACGACATGCGGATCGAGGACGTTGGCGGGTTCTTCCAGCAGCTAGGATTTGTCGGACCGCTGGCCGACGGCGCCGTTCGCCGGTTCAGCGTGCGGACGGAGCCGACGCGCATCGAGAGCGTCGCAACGGTGGGCGGCACGACCTACCGGATCATCGCCGTCGCAAACCGCACGGCCGGAGGGGAAGGGGGGCTGATTTCATGGGAAGAGCGATGAAACGCCGCGCGCAGGCGCCGGAGGTTGTGCACCGGCTGTTCGAGGATGCCTGGGAGGTCTGGGAAACCGGGGGACCGTCCCCCCGGAAACTCGACGGCGACGCGCCGCCGGATGCGCAGTCGATCCTCGCCATGCCCGCGCGGCAGGTGATCGCATGTCCGCTTTGGATCGAGGGAACGGATCCGGCCATCGTGCTGGATGCGGCGAAGCTCGAGCTCGACGTCCGCGGGCTGGTGCCGCGCGCGCTCGGACTGGCGGCGGGGGTCTTCCGGACGTTTCCGGCGGAGGATCGCACGCTGGTCGTCGCGGCGATTTTCCCGGCCGAGGCGCCGCCGGAGTTTCCCGCCGCGACCCGCTTCGACGCATCGCCGTTTCTGATGAAGCTCGCGCCGGACGCGGTCACGTTGTGGCGGGAGGGGGACGATGTGGTCGCAGCGGTGTGCCGCGGAAACCACGTCGTGTATTGGGAAACCAACGATCTGACCGCCGACGCCGAGGAACTCCGCGCATGGCTCGACCTGATCGTGCTGCGTCTGCGCGGCGAGGGGATCGTGACCGCCCCGCTTCGGTTTGCAAACTGCGTGGCCGGCATTCCGACGGACCGTCTGCTGCCGTCCGGTTGCGAGGCGGTCGAGGCCGCCGGCTGCGAGCCGTCGATCGCGGACGCGAAGTTCGACTGGCGGCCCGAGTCGGTGATCCGGGCCGATCGCGATCGAGCCCGCGCCGCACAACAACGCCGGATTCTCACCGCCGTCGCCGCCGGCTATCTCGCCGTGGCCGCGTGCATCGGAATTTATTTCGGGGTGCTGAAGATCCGCGCCTCGCTCCTCGAGTCGGAGGCCTCGAAGCTCCGGGCGCAAATCGAGGCCTATCAGCCGATCGCCGGCGAATGGACCTCGCTGCTCGGCCGCACGGCGGAGCCGGAGATTTTCCCGCTGGAGATCCTCAGCCGCGTTGTGTCCGCGATGCCTCCCGAGGGAATCCGCCTGACGCTTTTCAAAATCGATAATCTGGATGTCCACCTCGAGGGAGAGGCCGATTCGTTCGGCGTGGCGAACAACTACGCAGTGAAGGTCGTGGAGAGCGATCCGGTCGTCTCGTGGACGCGCCAGACGCCGACCACGCGCGGCAGCACGACGCACTTCGTGATTCAGGGGAGGATTCGCGAGCCATGAGACCGCTGACCAGAAACGAGCGGATGCTCAGCATTGCCGTGGGAACCTGCGTGTTCCTGCTCGCGAATCTCTTTGGCGTGCGCTGGGTCGCGAACGAAATGCGCACCTGGCGGCGAAACATCACCCGTCTTCAGGGCGAGGTCGCAACGGCGCGGCAGGTCGTCCAGGAGGCCCCCTACTGGCATGCGCGGCAGGATTGGATGAATGCCCATCCGCTGCCCGCCTACGACGAAAACCAGTCGCTCGCCACGCTGATGCAGGATCTTCCCGCCGGCATCAAGCGCCACAATCTCAAGATCGAAGGCCAGCAGCCGGTCGGGACGGAGGTGAACGGATCGCTTGCGGTCGTGGAGATCGACTTCAAACTGGAGGGTCGGCTCGAGGACATCGTGCGCTGGCTCCACTCGATCCAGCAGCCCGGCCAATACTTTATCGTCCGGAATTTCGTGTTGAAGCAGACCCAGGGCAGGAATACGATGAATCTGGACATTCGCTTGGGCAGAGTTTTTCGGACGGGCGACATTGCCTCCTCTCCATGAGCGTGCGTGCATTGCTTCTGATCGCCCTTGCCTTGGGCGTCGCACGATCCGGCTTCTCCCAGGACACCGGACCGAATGGTTTCGCCCCGGAGATCCGGCCGATCGAGGACTACGAGCATGTCTGGACGCGGTCGCCGTTTGTCGTGGAATCGAAGGTCGTCGCGGAATCCGATCCCCTCGCGCAGAAATATGCGCTTGCGGCGATCGCCCGCACGGGGGGCGAGCCCCGCGTCTGGCTCATCGAGCGAGCTTCGCTTCAACGCATCATGCTTCCCAGTGAGGACCAGGCTCTTCAATTGGTCTCGGTCTCCATGGATCGCGACATGCGGAAATCGTCCGCGGTGATCCGCCTCGGCTCCGAGCAGGCGTCGATCACCTTCGACGAGCAGTTGCTCAACGTATCGGGAGGCGTGGCCCCGGCCCCGGCGGTGTATAACGGCGCGGGTCCCGCGTCCCAGCTCATGCCCCGGACCCATCCGCAAACCACGGGCCGCCAACCGCCCTCCGGGGGCGGGCAGTCCACCGTGCCCACTCCGGCGGTGCCGCCTCCGCCGGTCCCTGGACAGACGATTGCGAGGCCTGGAATTCCCACGACCCCCGAGCAGGACGGCGCCGATGACGCGGAGGCCCCGAAGACCAAGAAGATCATCAAGCGTCCCACGATCAACACCCAGCCCAAGTAGCATGCCGTTTCGCTTCGCAATTCTTTTCCTGCTTGCCGCGCTCGTGGCATCGCCCCTTCGCTCGCAAACGGAGGAAAGGGTCAGCTTCCAGTTTCCAAACAGCCAGGTCGGCGAGGTCGCCAACTATTACGAAACGCTCACCGGCAAGACCGTGATCCGTGATCAGACCGCGGTCGGGCAGGTGACGATCGTTGCCGACAATGTCTCCAAGGAGGAGGCCGTGGCGCTCATCGAATCCGCCCTGCTGCTGAACAACTTCGTGATCGTCGATGTGGACGACCGGACGGCGAAGCTGCTTGGGCCATCCAAGAGCCCGAAACGCGAGGCCATCCCGCTCTACACGGACGCGTCGATGATTCCGAACACCGAGCAGATCGTCAGCTATTTCATGCCGCTGCGTTACATCAAGGCGGAGAATGCCAGGACGCTCTTCCAGCAATACGTCACGGTGAACCCGCAGTATGGCGGCATCGAGGCGGTGCCGAACATCAACGCGCTGGTCATCACGGAGAATGCGCCGCTTGTCCGCCGGGTCATCGCCCTCAAGGATCTCATCGACGTTCAGGATCAGCAGATCGATACGGAGTATTTCGAACTCCAGCGCGCCAATGCCGAGTGGGTCGCCGAGGTGCTGCAAAAGCTCTACGAGCCGGCGCAGCAATCCGCCACCACCGGCGCGGCGCCGAATGCGCCCCCGCCATCCGAGGTGCAGCCCGGGGTTCCGGTTCCGCAGCCGGAGACGGCACCGGTCTCCGGCAATACCGGAGGCTACGTCGCCGCGCAGCCGCCCAGCGTGAAGGTCTTTGCCGACAAGCGCACGAACCGTGTGATGGTCGTCGCTCCCCGGGAGCAGATGCGCGATATCGCCCGGATCATCGAGAACCTCGACATGGAGGTCGATTTCGAGGAGCCGCTCCGTCGTCCGTTGCGGTTCGTGAAGGCGGCCGACGCCGTTTCGGTGCTGGCGAAGCTGCTCGACGAGAATTCCGAGAACAAGGACTCCTCCGGGGATATCGAGTCCGAGCTGGAACGCCTGCGTTCGGACAATCGAAATCGGAACAGGGACATCGGTGGTGGCTCGGATTTTGGCAACAGCTTTGGCAGTTCGGGTTCGGGCCTGTCCTCCGGAAGTGGTCCGGCGAGGCTCGAGGCCGAGGACGTCACGGTGAAGCCGGTGGCCATCGTCGTGGGGAATGCCCGCATCATTGCCGACACCAGCCTGAACACGATCATCGTCTTCGGCCCCCCGGATGCCCGCTCGAAGGCCGCGAAGGTTCTCGACCTGCTCGATCAGCGGCCCAAGCAGGTTTATCTTTCCTGCGTCATCGGCCAGCTCACGCTCGGTGACGACATCGACTTCGGCATCGATTACCTCATGAAGTTCGGCGACGTGCGCGTGCTGGGGCAGGGCGAGTCGGGCACGATCAACAACCTCATCCGCAGTCGCAATGCGACGATCGATCTCGTTCCGGGCACCGACGATGTCGTGGACACCGCCGCCGAGGTGGCACGCACGGCGCTGCCGGTGATCTCCGGCCTCACCGTCTTCGGGGCGATCGGCAACACCGTCGATTTCTACGCGCGGGCGCTCGCCTCCACGAACCGGTTCCAGATCATCTCGCGGCCCATGGTCTACACGATGAACGGCGAGGTGGCCACGATCAGCTCCGGCCAGGAAATTCCCTACGCGGGCAGCTCGCTGTCAAACATCAACACCGCCGGCGTGAACGACATCGGCACGACGGTGACCTCGACCACGCAGTTCAAGAAGGTCGAGCTCCAGCTCCTCGTGCAGCCACTGATCAACTCCAGCAAGGAGGTGACGCTGGTCATTGCGCAGAAGAACGACACGGCCGCGGGCACGACGCAGGTCTCCGCGGGCACGACGGCGCCGACCATCAATACCCAGCAGCTTTCCACGAAGGTCACCGTGCCGAACCGCACGACCGTCATCATCGGCGGATTGATCAGCGACGACGAGACGCGCGTGCAGACGGGCATTCCATTCCTCAAGGATATTCCGGGGCTCGGATACATCTTCAGCTCCACCCGCAAGTCGAAGACCCGCCGGGAGCTGATCGTGATGATCCAGCCGTTCATCATCGATTCGGAAACCGCGCTCGCCGAGGCCAACTACATCGAGCGTGCGAACACGAGCTTCAAGGAGGGACTTTTCGACCAGCCCGTGCCCGTGCGGCCTGCGGAGCTTCCGACTCCCGAGGAACTCCAGGCGGTGCAGCAATAACGGACACCACGCATGGCGACCGTTGCCAATCCCATCCTCCAGCTTGTCGAGGAAGCGCTCCAGGACGCGCGTTGCGAAGTGTCGGCGGAGATTCTGACAGCCGTCGAGGAGGCTGTCTCAACGCAACGGTCCGCGGTGCGCGCGACGCTCTCGACCGAGAAGGCGCCCGAGCGCGAATTTCTCAAGGCCCTTGCCGCGCGCGTCGGAACCCCGTGGTTCGAGCCTCCGGTCGAGGGGATTCCGTCGTTTGCGAAGTCCTTTCCCGCGCGACTGGCGCTGCGATACCACCTCGTGCCCGTCGAGAAGACCGACGAGGAGCTGACGCTCGCGACCTACGATCCGCTCGACTATCTCGCCCGCGCCGCCGTCCGCCAGCAGTTCGCCGGGCGCGTCAAGTTCGTCGTCTCCACGCGACGGTTCATCGTCGGCTCGCTGCGCGACCAATACGGCGTGGGTGCGGAAACGTTCGAGGAGCTTCTGGAAGGGCGCGAGGATCTTCCGATGGATCTGGATCATGTCGAGGAGGTCAACGTCCTCGACAGTGAGGACTCCGAGGCGTCGGTGATGAAGTTCGTCAACCAGATCATCCGCGAGGCGCTTGTCGAGCGGGCGACGGACATTCACGTGGAGCCGCTCGGCAACGACCTGCGCATCCGCTACCGCATCGACGGCGTGCTGCACGAGGTGCCTGTGCCTCAGAACATCAAGGTTCTGCAGGCGTCCGTGCTCTCTCGCATCAAGATCATGGCGAACCTCGACATCGCCGAGCGCCGCGTCCCGCAGGACGGCCGCATCAATCTCGAGCTCGCGGGCGAGTCAATCGACGTGCGCGTCGCGACGATTCCGTCGGTGACCGGTGAGACGATCAGTCTGCGGTTGCTCGGGCAGGAGCGGTTCGATTTTCATCGGCTGGGGCTCGACCCGCAGTCCGAGGCGCAGATTCGCAGCTTCCTTGCCATGCCGAACGGCATCGTGCTGGTCACCGGTCCGACCGGTTGCGGCAAATCCACGAGCCTTTACACGTTCCTGTCGTCGCTCAACACGAAGGAGCGGCGCATCGTGACGATCGAGGATCCCGTCGAGCACAAGCTACCAGGGGTCATCCAGATCGCGGTGAAGCCGGAGATCAACCTCACGTTTGCCAATGCCCTGCGCAGCGTGCTCCGCGGCGATCCGAACGTTATCATGGTCGGTGAGATGCGCGATCTGGAGACCGCCGAGATCGCGGTGCGCGCCGCGCTCACGGGTCACCTCGTCTTCAGCACGCTTCACACGAACGATTCGGTCGGCGGCATCACACGTCTGCTCGACATGGGCGTCGAGCCGTTCCTCATCGGCTCGTCCGTGCGAGCGTTCATCGCCCAGCGTCTCGTCCGCCGGCTCTGCCCGGACTGCAAGGCCCCCGATTCCCACTCCGCCAGCTACCTTGAACAGATCGGATTTCCGAAGGAGTGGGCGGGTTCCACCTTTGGCCCGAAAGGCTGTGACGCCTGCCGCGGCACCGGCTATCGCGGCCGCACCGCGCTTTACGAAATCTGCGTGCTCACCTCGCAGATGCAGGAACTCGTGCAGCAGAAGGCTCCGCCGAGTGTGCTTCGCGCGAAGGCCACCGAGCAGGGGATGGTCTCGCTGCGCAGCTACGGATGGAAACGGGTGATCGAGGGTGTCACCTCCGTGGAGGAAGTGCTGCGGGTGACGGCCGCGGACATCGACATTCTGGACGAATAGATGGAGCAGTTCCGGTTCAAGGCGACCACCGAGGCGGGCGTTCTCGAGCAGGGAACGATCGAGGCCCGCTCGAAGACGGAGGCGTTCGATCTGCTTCGTTCGCGGAAGCTCCGGCCGGTCTCCATCGAGGTGCAGGCCGGCGCCGGCGGGACCACCGCCGCGAAGGAAACGGAAGCCGTCGGCCCTGTGCGGAGCCTTGCCAGCGCGCAGATTCTCCTCTTCACCGAGGAGCTTTCCGAATTGCTCGATGCCGGACTCCAGCTCGAGCCGGCGCTGCGCGTGATCGAGTCGCGCAAGGAAAACTCGCCGCTGAAGCCGGTGGCCGCCTTCCTTCGTCAGCAGGTGCGGGATGGCGTGAGTTTTTCCAATGCCCTGCGCGCGTGCGGCAACTGCTTTTCGGAACTCTTCTGCAGCATGGTCGCCGCGGGCGAGGCGGCCGGTGCGCTGCCGCAGATTCTCCGGCGTCAGGCGGAGTATTTCCAGATCATGGACGATTTGCGCCGTCGCGTTTCCGCCGCGTTGATCTATCCGAGCATTGTGTTCTGCGCGGGCATCGCGCTGCTCGTCATTTTCATGACCCTGCTTCTCCCGAGGCTCACGGATCTGCTCGCGAAGTCTGGCAAGGAGATGCCGCTGGTCACAAAAATGCTCATCTCGACGAGCGAGTTTTTCATGGGCTACTGGTGGCTTCTGCTCGCGATTGTGGCGGCGCTCGTCGGAGGGTTCATCGCGTGGAGGCGCACCACGGAGGGCCGCATGACGTGGGATCGCGTGTCGCTGCGGCTGCCGCTGCTCGGGGGCGTTTTCAGAGGACGTTTCTTCGCGGAGTTTTCGCAGACGCTCGCGACGCTGGTGTCCAACGGCGTCACGCTGCTCAACGGTCTCACCCTCCTCGAACGCGCGACGCCCAACGTCTACATCAAGACGATCCTCGTGCGCCTCGCCGAGCGGGTGGGGGAGGGAAGTTCGCTTTCCTCCGCGATGCGTCTGACCCAGTTTTTCCCGCCGGTGCTGCTCGACATCGTCACCGTCGGCGAGCAGACCGGACACCTGGCGGGAGCCCTGGAGCGCAGTGCGAAGCGCTACGACCGCGAGTTCTCGGCGAAGATCCAGCGGATCACGAGCCTCATCCAGCCGGTGACAATCCTTGTCGTCGCGTTGTTCGTCGGCCTGATCGCCTACTCGATGATCAACGGCATCATGACGTCCGTGTCCGGGCTCGGCCCGCGGACCCGCTAGCGCGCGGCGCCCTGCCTGCCGGAGTTGACCAGCTCGAGCACCGCCCTGGCCCACGTCGCGCCCATCAGGTCATAGGCGAACTGGTTGGGGTGAAGTCCGTAGTCGGCGTAACCGTTCGGTTCCTCCTGTCCCCAGCCACGCACCTTCCCGTCGGGGAGGATGAAGTCGGAATAGAGTGGGACGAGGGAGATCTTCACACCCTTCGCGCGCTGCGCGGGGATGAACTCCGTTTCGAGCCACTTGTTGTAGAGGATCACGAAGTGGTTCACGCCGAGTTCCTGGTCGGGCGTCACGCCATCCTCCTTTGCCCATGCCTCGCGTTGAGCCTGTGTGGCGCCGGTGACCTCCTCCTTGAGCAGGCCGTTGGCGTAGGGAATCACCGTGCCCATCAAAATGTGCGAGCGGGGCGTGAGCTTGTGAAGCCGTTGAACGAGCGAGGTCACTCGCTTTTGCAGGATCGGCAGCAACTCCTTCGCGTCCATCTGCTCGCCGGCCTTCTCCTTCGTGCCGAAGTATTGGTTGATGTCGTTGATGCCTGCCAGGAAGAGGATGATGTCGGGCTGGATCGCCTTCCGCCCGGTGCCGTGACCGCCGGTGATGAAGTATCCGCCGTTGCCGCCCTTGTCGATGTTCTGATTGCCGTCGAGCTGCGCATCGAGCTGGTCGATCCGCCATCCGCCGTGACCTTCGTGATGCAGGCCGTCGTTGGGCGGGAGGAGCGAGGGCGCGGCCTGGTCCTCCGACATCTTCTGACTTCCGAGCATGTGCACCGTGTGCCCGGCGGCCGTCAGGTCCTCCATCAACTTCGCGCGGTATCCGCCGTAGCCATTGCCGTCGGTGATGGAATCTCCGAGCGGCAGAATGCTGAATTCCGCAGCCGTTGCCGTGGCGAGCGTGGCCAGCGCGACGCCCATCGAGACGAGCGCGGCGGAAATTTTGAAGGGCGGGAACTTGAGGAACGAGGTCAGGGGCATGATCCGGGACGGTAGCGGAATCGCGTTTTGCCGGCCAGCTCCTGCGCAGCGAGCCGGTTGACCCAATTGGCGCAATCCTCTTGATGATCATTGGGTTGCCCGGCGCGAACGGGACGGGGCTTGGCTTGACATCGGGTGGTTGGAGGCTAACCGAATCTTTTCCGCAAGTCCCGCGACACGAAGATTCCGAGGGCGGAGCGAGCCGCGGCGCTCTGGGAGGTCGCGCAAATTCACCGCGTGCTGGGCATGGAGCTGTTCGGGACGGAAGGCGAACCCGACGGCACCGCGTGGGGAGGGGACTTTCCCGCCACCCGGTATATCAAACGCCGGCTGGGCGTCTCGTTCGCGAAAAATTCCGACGACTGGTGGCGCGATCACGACACTCCCGAAATCGTGCCGGCCGCGAACGCCGATGAGCGGGCGCGTGTTCGCCGGAGCCGGCTTCCATTCGAGGAGCGCTTTCAATATCGCTACGCAGCGGCCGACCTCGCATGGAAGGCGGCGGAAATGATGCCACGCAACTCCGACGAGACCGCCCGCGTGCTCGGCATCGCCGGCACATGGCTCGCTCTTCGCGATCCACAGGCCGCGGATCGTTTCTACAAGGCAATGATCTGGCGCAACTGGTCCACGCCACTCGCCCGTGAGGCGGACGCGAAGCGATGGTTCCCCGCGATGGGATGGGAATACGACCCCTGGAAGGCTGCAGGTGTGCCTGCTCCCGAAGGGTGGTGAAGAGGAACTGTCGCCGCGCGATCCCGCGGGCATGGTTGCCCCGTCCGGATGACGACTAGCGCGTCTTCGCCGGCGGAAGGTGAAGGATTCTCCGCAACTCCGCAATGGCGCGCGGATGATTGAACGCGTCGTGACCGGTGGGCACGAGAATCTCGGATTCCGCGGCGGGCAGGTGTGAGCTCCAGTAGGGCACGATCCCGTCGGAAGTTTCGGCGGCCGGTCGGTCGTCGCGACCGCGGTTGCCGATGATTGAGTGAACGGGAGCCGACATCCGCAGGCCGTCCACGCCATGGAGGAGGCGGTTGTTTGGCGACAACCCCTTCACGCTTGTCGGGATCGAGCGGACGGACGGATCGATCAGGCGGAGGGTTTCCGCGATCTGGCGGTTGAACTGCCGGACGAAGACGACAGGCATGCGGATGAGCGAGGCGCCGACGGACGACACGCGCAACGTGGCCAGCCGGCTCCCGCGGTGCGGCGTCGCGATGAAGACGACGCGGGAGATGTGCGGGTTCGGTTCGTAGATTAGCACCTGCTTGAGCATGGAGTCCGGCGGGAGCGCGGCGTAGGTCGCGTCCGCGTGGTTGCGGAACACGGTGTCCCACAGTCGCCGGCCTTCGGTGTCGGTGATCTGCATCCGCGTGAGGATGCCGCCCATGCTGTGGCCGACGACGACGAGATTCCTCCGCAGGGGATGCCGCTCCGCCACGCCGGCCAGGGCCTGACGCAATGCCAGCGCGTTTGCTCCGATCGGCGCTCCAGTGGGATAGAAATACGACCAGATCTGGTAGCGGCGGCGGAACCCGGGATCGGCGTTCAGTTCGTTGACGACCTGCAGCCACACGTGCGGCGAGGACATGAGGCCGTGGACGAACAGCACGGGCGTCCGGTTGGGATCGTAGGGTTCGTAGAACAGGAGCCCGGACCGGTGGATGGAACGGTCGGAGCGCAGCATTGCGACCAGGCCAAAGAGGATCTCGTTGGGGTGGGGGTAGCAGGCGGCCGGCGCGGTGAAATCGCCCGCGAGCGGCCGGCGCGCGCCGGCGAGACGAACGGCCGCCCCGTGAAGGTGCTCTACCATTCGCACCT
>CALGTD010000165.1 GCA_937901895.1 uncultured Spartobacteria bacterium
GATTGAACCCGGACCAGATCGACTACATCAACGCCCACGCCAGCTCGACTCGGATCAACGACACGAGTGAAACCCAGGCCATTCACACCGTATTCGGCCCGCACGCACCCCGGCTCGCAGTGAGCGGCACCAAACCCTACACCGCGCATCCGCTCGGTGCGACGGGAGCGATCGAAATCGCGATCTGCTGCCTCGCCATGGAAAACGATTGGGTGCCTCCCACGCTCAATTTCCAGACTCCCGATCCGACCTGCGACCTCGACATCGTCCCGAATCACGGCCGCGAAATGTCGATCCGCAACGTCCTCTGCAACTCCTTCGGCTTCGGCGGCATCAATGCCTGCGTCGCCCTCGGAAAGGTGTGACACACCGCTCCAGCGACGGCGAAGATTCACTGGGATTCTTCGGAACCTCCACCATCAAGCTGAAGGCTCCGTGAAACCAACCGCTCCGCTCAGAGCTCTCCAAGCAGCGACTTCCAGCGCTGCCAGGCTTCCTGCCGTGCGTCCTTGTTTTCGGCGCTTGCATCCGGGGCTTCTCCCGCACGCATAAATCCGTGTCCTGCCCCCGCGTAGGTGACCGGGTCAAACGGCTTCTTCGCCTCCGCCATCAGCGCCACGGTGGTGTTTAGCGTGGCATTCACGCGCGCGTCATTCTCGGCATAAAAGCCGTAGATCGGTGCTGAGATTCCCTCGACCGCCGACGCAGTGTCCGGGCCGGTGCCGTAGAACACGTATCCGGCGGCGAGGTCCTTTGCGGTTGCCGCGTATTCCCAGACCTTTGCGCCTCCCCAGCAGAATCCCGCCACCGCAACGACACCGTTTGCCGCCGGCAGCGCCTTGACGTAATCGGACGCCGCCTTCGTGTCCGCGACCACCTGTTCCGACGAAAGTCCCGAAACCGCCCGACGGGCATCGTCCACACTTTCGAACACCTGACCCCCGAGATAATCCGGCGCAATCGCCAGATATCCCGCCTCCGCGAGCTGATCGCACACTCCACGCACCCAGTCGGTGAGGCCGAAAATCTCGTGAATCACCACCACCGCCGGCGTCTTTTCCTTCTTCTCCGGATAGACGACGTAGCACGGCACATCCCGTTCTCCACTCTTCACCATGACAAACTCCCCGTGCCGTGGTGACTGCTCGAGTCGCGCCTTTGCCCAATCCTGGGCGGCCGCCACTCCGGAACAAATCACCATCAGGGAGAACGCGAGCATCGTCTTCATGCCCGCCACCCTACCACGCCGCGGCCCGGCCCGGCCAGCCTTCGCACTATTCGCGTATTACAACGACCTTTGCCTTCTTCTTCTGCCCGAGGCCATCGTCGCAGGTGAGCTTGATCGTGTTTTTCCCCGGTTTCAGTTTTGCCTTGAGCTGCCATTTGCCGTTCTTCGCCTTCGCGGAGGCGCCTTTGGTCGAAATGGTCAGCGGCACGAGCGATTTGGCGGTTCCCTTCAACTTCACCGACGATTTCGTCGTGCGAAGGTTCTTCGCCCCGCTCACCTTGAACACGGGAGGAACTGCCAGATCGAATGCGAGTCCGCTCAGGGCGGCCCCCTTCACCGTGCCGACCAGCGTGGTTACCCGGGTGTTCGGATCCAGCGTGTAGAGCAATGTGTCGTTCCCCGACCTCTCTCCGCAGTAGATCGTCCCCGCGGCGCTCGTGTCCATGAAGTTGTCGATCGTCAGCGTGGCTCCGCTCAAGGCGAACGGGCCGGTAAGGCTCGCACCTGTTGCGGGGTTCATTGTGAAAAAGCCATTCGTCCGCACGAGGCACAGCGTCCCGTCGTTCAGGAACGTCACGCTCACTTCCCCAATATTGTTCATCGCTCCGATCTCGGTGATCGCGCCGGTCGTGATATCGATCGTCAGCAGCTTCTTCACC
This sequence comes from uncultured Spartobacteria bacterium, assembly GCA_937901895.1. Taxonomy (GTDB): domain Bacteria; phylum Verrucomicrobiota; class Verrucomicrobiia; order Chthoniobacterales; family JAATET01; genus JAATET01. The sequence continues at coordinate 1,888 of CALGTD010000165.1, forward strand.
GCCGAGTTTACCCCGAACCCGAACATCACGCCGTCCGACTTTCGCAACGCGAGATCCGAGATCGAATATTTCGGATCGAGCGTCGCGATGACCGAAGCCTTCGCGGTCGACTTGTTCAAAACGTAGAGCCGCTTGTTGCTCGCGCCCGAGGGGCTGAGCTGCCCCTGAACCGCATAGAGTTTTCCGTCCTTGACTTCGATTCCCGTCAGATTCACCGCGCCCGTGCTGCCGATCTTGCCCAGCAGTTTTCCATTGGCCGGGTTGATCGCATACAGATTGGACGGCGCCCCCTTCGCGCCAGTCACCCCCCACAGGAATTCCCGGTTCGCCAACGCTCCCGAAACGGCTGCCAGAAGAATCCCGATGGAAATGCAAAAAACTTTCATAACTATTCGTTCGCTAAACAATATCCGGTCCCCCCTGCGGCATACCATCTCCGATTTTCACGCGGGCAAATTTTCCCTTGCTCAAAAAAACAATCCGTGCAGTATTCCCGGTTCCTTATGGCTAAGAAATCCTGGCTCGAGCGCGACAAGCGCAAGCGCAAGACCGTCGAAAAGTATGCGGAGCTGCGCGCCGAGTTGAAGGCCCGTGGCGACTACATCGGGCTCTCCCAACTCCCGCGTGACGCAAGCCCGACCCGCCTTACGAACCGCTGCCAGATCAGCGGTCGCCGTCGCGCTTACATCCGCCGTTTCAAACTCTCCCGTATCACCTTCCGCGAACTCGCGTCCGCCGGCCTCATCCCCGGCGTCACGAAGTCGAGCTGGTAACGGCCTCATGAACACGAGGCTCGCATCCCGCAGCCGCGTGTGACATCATCGGCGCGGGGCAGTTTCGACCCATGCCGATTTACGAATACGAACTTATCGATGGCGACTGCGCCTGTTGCGGCGGTCGCTTCGAACTTCGCCGTCCGGCGGATCGCGAGCCGCTCACCGCGTGCCCGCTCTGCCGGAAGCCGGTGCGCAAGGTCGTATCGCGGGTTTCAACACCGCGCGCCTCGAAAAAGCCGTCCGTATCCGAGGCGAAAAGCGCCGGATTTCAGGTATTCGAGCGCAGGGACAAGGGCGTTTACGAGAAACTCTAGGCGGCAAGCCTGGGGATTCCCGCAAGCGAAATGGAAACCATCAATTTGCTCATCGCCGCAGCACCCGCGGCCGCGGAAACCATTGCGACCTCCTGGGAATCCCCCGGCGTCATCGCGCTCAAGCTTCTCGCGATTGTCGCTCTCGTTCTGCTGAACGGATTCTTCGTCGCGTCCGAGTTCGCGATCGTCAAGGTCCGCGCCAGCCAGCTTGACGCCCTGATCGACCAGGGCCACAAGGGCGCGGTCGCCTCGCGCCTCGTCGTCTCCCACCTCGACGAATACCTCTCCGCCACCCAGCTT
>CALGTD010000166.1 GCA_937901895.1 uncultured Spartobacteria bacterium
GTTCCCCTTGCTCATAATGGCACCGGTGAATTCTGGCAACCGGTTCACGCGTTCTTGGAACGCCTGCAAAAAGGAAACGGAAAAGAAAAGTTTCATGATGCCCGACTGGTTGAGTTATGACCCATTACCTTCACTTCACCTTTGGTCCTGTGCAAAGCTTTGTCGCACAGGCACGGCGAACCCGGGATCTCTACGCCGGCTCAATGCTTCTTTCCCATCTCGCGATGTCCGCGATGCGCGGGATTCCCAATCCGCAAAAGGCCGTCGTCCTGCCGGCTTTCGAGGAACTCGCCGATATCGAATCCAACTCCGAACACGCATCCGCGCCCAATCGGTTTACGGCGAAATTTGCTTCCCAGGAGGAAGCCGTTGAGGCGGCCAGCAAAGCACAAGCCGATTTTCTGGCTGCGTGGCGCAATATCGCGGACACCGTTTGGAAAAAATTTCTCGAGGGACATTCCTCCCTTGGCTGCGGCACAGCGGACATCTGGAAGCGCCAGGTCGAGAACTTCTGGCAAATTTCCTGGGTCATCACCGAGGGTGATGAGCCAAACGCCCTCGATCGACGCAAGAACTGGCAGACGTATTGGCCGCCGGAAGAGCCCGGCGATCACTGCGTCCTCATGGGCCAATGGCAGGAGCTCTCCGGCTTCATCCGGTCCAAGCAAAGATCCGAACAGGATGAATTCTGGAAAGCCGTTCAGGAAGCCGTTCAGTCGCGAGTCTCGGACCTCGAACTTGAAGACGGTGAGCGCCTTTGCGCCATCGCCTTTATTAAGCGGTTCTTCCCGCTGGTCGCCGAGGAAGCCATCGGCAGGAAACTAGAGCCGCATGGATGGCCGTCCACTGTCACCATGGCCACGCTGCCGTGGTTCCGGAAGATTGCTGCGACACCCGCGTCGTATCAAGCCGCCAGCGATTACCTCAGCTTGGTGCGCTACCAGCCCGGTGCTCTGGTTACCGATATCAGGCGAATCAAACTCCTCCGCGAGTTTCCTGCACAGCTAAGGGACTTCGCCAGACTCAGCGGCAACTTCCTTAATCGCACCGCCCTCGCCAATGAGGACGATACGAGTCTCAAAAACGGCACGGATCGCCCAGCCCTACTCTCCGCATTAGCGTCCTTGGAGAAGGCCGTTCAGGATCGCGCGGGCAGTTTTTATGCCGTGCTTCTGATGGACGGTGATTTAATGGGGGCGCTGATTCGCGAATACGGCCCCCAAAAAGTCACTTCCGGGTTGAGCCGGTTTGCCAGGCGCATCCCTTCTGGAATTTATGCCCACGACGGCCTGACCATCTATGCCGGGGGAGACGATCTGCTCGCCTTGCTCCCGTTGGACCGCGCATTGGAGGCCGCCATCGCAGCACGCCGGCTTTATAGCGAGTCTTTCGGGCAAGACGAGAAAGCCACCCTTTCCGGTGCCATCATCTTTGCCCACTATCGCTGTGCATTCAGCCAGGTGCTCGCCTCGGCGCATGAGCTGCTGGATGACGTCGCAAAAGACCGGACCGGTCGGGATTCGCTTGCCATCCGCGTCCTTAAACCCGGCGGCGTGACCTGCGAGTGGAGCGCACCCTTTGCCTATCTGACGGAAACGGAGCCGCAGCTTTTCGCCCCTCTTGTCGGGGAGTTCGGCGAGGAGAAGGGAAAAACGCTCACATCAAGTCTGCTCTACAACCTTCGGGAGCGTTTCAACGAATTCGCGTCCGGCGGTCCCGAGCAAAGTGACCGCAGTGCATTTCGCAGCCAGTTGGTGAAGCTTTTCACCGCGGAAGCCCTGACCGGCAAACGCGGGCACGACAACGATCCCAGCCGGGTCAGGAAAACGGAACAGGTTATGGAACAACTTCTCGATGTATGCGAAGTCGTCCGGCGAGACCCTTCGACCAAACAAAGGAAATACACCGGGCACTACTCTCTCGACGGCCTGCGACTGATCAAATTCCTCGCACTGGATGGAAAGGAGGGAGCCGAATGAAAGCCTATGCACTGACACCCCAGGATGCGTGGTTTTTCCGCGATGGCCGTCCTTACAATCTCGGAGAATCTAACCAGAGTGACGTGGTCTCTCTATTTCCGCCGCCGACGCGCACCATCACCGGAGCAATTCGTGCAGCATTGGCACGGCAAAACCGTTGGAATGGCAAACCAGGTCAATGGCCCCCGAATGTCACTGCAACATTGGGTGACGGTCCAAATAACCTGGGCAAGCTTCAGTTCACTGGACCATTTATCATCTATCAAGCCGACAAGGATTCTCCTGGTCAGGCGCTTTGGCCACTGCCTCGACATGTTCTCGGCCTTGCTGAAGAAGCCCCCGAAGAAACGGATGATAAAAAACACCGATGGGTTCCCAAAGCCTTTCTCTGTCCTGGCTCAAAACGCTATTTCACGGACGTCAGCGAAGAACCTATCTACCTGCCTGAAATCAGTGGCAAGAAGGAAGACGGCTTGAAACCAAACGAATCCGCTTGGATCGGCGTCGAAGGTCTCAACCTCATTCTCAATGGAGAGCTTCCTCAACAGGAATGTGTTTATCTACCTTCAAAGCTTTGGAAACTGGAAGCTAGAGTGGGTCTTCAACGAAATTCCGACGGTAAAAACGATCTTTACAGCCCCAGCTTCGTTCGGCTGACAAAAGAAACTGCGTTGGGAATCGCCTTCTCCGGTGCTGAAAATCTGAAAGGTGGCTTACCTCTGCTGTTCCCTCTAGGTGGCGAGTCCCGGCTCGCACAGTGTGAATCATGGACCGGCGAGCTGCTGCCGGCTGTTCCACCTCGTGAATCTTTCATCCCCGATGAAACGGGCCGTATTCGCTTTGCCGTC
>CALGTD010000167.1 GCA_937901895.1 uncultured Spartobacteria bacterium
CAGCGGAGGCAATTGGCTGCTCGTCTCGCGGTTCGAAGTAAAATGGTTGCTTCACCTTGCCGGCACGCCACTCGTAATAACCTGAGGCTGGGACAATGCACCGGCGGACGGCGAATGCCCTTCGAAATGACGCAAGGGTCGCCACCGTTTCGGAGCGGGCGTTGATCATGGGCGGCAGCTTCTGGTCCGGCTTCGCCCAGGACGGACGGAGCCCCCAACGCATTTCTACGAGAGCACGCCGGCCGGCGTCTTCCGAAATGACGACGGGAATCTTTGTAGTGGGTGCGACATTGTATCGAGGTCGGGGCGGAAACTTCGGCAGCCTGATATCGTTGATCTCGAACAGGGAATACTGCGCCTCGCCAAGCTTGTTTACATAGCGGCCGCACATGGGGTGAAGCTTAGCACTGGGAGCCTGCCACTGCCAAACGCGTTTCAAAATGAGAAAGGGGGCGCCACTCACCCGAGCGACGCCCCACTAACTCCTGTGCCAAAGTTTCTATCTCTATCGCGAGATATGCGCGGCTTCCTCCGGGCCCTTCATGGCCGGGTTGTCACGTGTCATGGGCTGCCGAGGCCGGTGGTGATGGAGGGGGAGGCGTGACCACGGCGCAACTGAGTGGGAAGGAGTTCCCCGATGAGAACGGCGTATTCCATGTATTTGTGCACGCGTTCCTGCTTGTCAGAGATTCGTGCCTTCAGCTCGTCGGATGTCACGGTGATGTCCAACTGCGGGGACAAGACCTTCTTCGGCGGCCATGAGATAAACTGCGAGCATCTGGACGAATTCAGCATGGATCCGCTCAGCGTTCGTCGGCCCTTCGGTTGGCGTTGCCGACGCGTGCCTTTTGTTGGGAACGTCCTGAATCATCACAACAATGTAGGATCAATTGGGAGACATGGAATGCACCGGACCGGTTTCCGTGCTGGAAGTGTTGACCTCATCGGTTACCGATGGAGTAGGTGGAGTGTCGCAAGGTAGGGCCCGGCGGTCGGGATATATCGGGAATCGAGTCGACAATCTCCGGTGAGGGGGTAGCCGGACGGACGCGGGCTCCGTGTTTCTCGAGAAGGGCGAGAGAGGTTTCAAGCTTTGATCCGAGTTCGAGAAGCGGCCGAGCATCGTTTTCGGGATCGGTAAGATTGACCCAAGTGGGATAGCTGGATCTTCCGACGAGGCGAGCTCCGCTGTAGCGATGATGACCGTCGTTCAGTTTGATGCGACCGCCGTGAACCGCGATGTTCTGGACCCCGTGTGCGGGAAGAGGGTCGTGACCGGCTGACAGCCATCCAGCATATTTCTGCGCCGTGTCATTCGTCTTGGAGGTTCCCTCAACCTGGACAACGGAATCTAACGGAACATCTGCCAAAACCCAGAGTTCACCGTTCTTGTCACGGGCAATGGTGCCGACAGGGGCAACGCGAAAAGTTGATGGCGCATCCTGCGACATGCGATTGCGGGCGCTGGCAATCTCCATCGCAAGTTCGAATTGGATCGTCGGATCGTCGGCAATGATCTGCTCGGCGGAAACAACCGGCCCATCAAATGTCGCTTGAAACGATTCGAACGCGGGAAGCGCGTCAAGGTTGCGAGGTAACGGATGGCTCATCGGAATTCCGAGGGGATATACGCAACTCATGATGGCTCACCGGTTCAGGCGGCCAGCTTCCGGGCGGCAAATGCGTCCCACGCCGCCTTGGCAATTGCCTCCGCCTCCTTCAAGACCTCACGCGCTTCCGCAAGGGTCTTGGGAAGTTTCTCGGGAGTGTGCGTTTTCACATAGCTCAAGGTCATGAGCATGCGCGTCACCCGATCGCTGATGCTGTCTGGGTGGATGGACTGGTGCTCGTCCGCCCCGTGACGGCGGATCGCGCGCTGCGCCATCTCCAATCCGAATGCGACACTCCAAGACTCACGGACTTCCTCAGCGACGGTGATTGTTGCGTTCACGTCCAGAGATACAGGAGCCCACCTTCCACGTTCCCAATCCCGCTGAATCTTTCGTCTTCGCTTGCGTGATTCGCATGCTACTTATGACGCATGAGCAAAACTCCCCTGAAGTGTGAGAATGGCGACGACCATGACTTCTCCAAGGAAGTCCCGCTCTATCATGAGGGGGAGGTTGTTGGGACCTCGCTCGTCTGCGCTAAGTGCGAAATGGCGTTCGAGACGTTTTACGAAGAGCAGCTAAAGCAAGGGCCGCTTCGCATCATTCTCGTCAAAGGCCCTGAATCCACTGCCTATTGGCGGTGTCGCGACGGGGCGTGCCCGACCTGCCGAGAACGCGAGGGCTTCAACTACGAACTCGATGTGACTGAAGAGCTACCCCCGAACGGTTGCAACTGCGAGGGCGGATGCCGTTCGTATTACGAAAACGTGCCGTATCCGGTAATTTGGTGGCAGGGGATCGACGTCAAGGGAGTGATGGTTTGCCAAGGCGGGAAAGAGCATGTGTTCTCGGAGACGGTCGAAGACGCCCCGCAACACGCTTACGTCGAGGACTCCTACAAATGCGCGGGCTGTGGACGGCTCATGACAGACGTAATTTCCCAAGTCGATTCCCTCGTTGGCTGAAGCCGCGGATATTTCATCGCAACCCGGAATTCTGGAGGCAGTTCATAATAAGGCCCTCAAAACCAGAGGGTTCATATTTCATCGCTCCCCACACTTCCCGTCAGACACTTTGGAACGCCTGTTCTTTTTTGCGGGCTGATCCTCGATCGCATGCTGGGAGCGAAACCCCGGATCGCTCAGGAAGAATTGAAGCGCCATGGCCGCGAGATTTGAGCCGGTGTGCGTAAATTTCAGTCGGGGCAACGTGCGTATCACGCAAATAGATACGCAAGCAGCCCTTCGTTCCATCTGTGGACCGCCTCTATTCATGCGCACAGTTCTTTCGTTGTAAGTTCCTCATGTCACAGGGTTGACCGCGCCTGAATAGACGCTATCTTCTATTCATGAGCGGGCTGATCGAGTCGATTCGGCGGGAATTTCTGCGCGAGGGCGTTCGCACGGCGCGGCAACTGGCGGAGTCTGTCGATCACAGCCAGCCCACAATATCGCGTGCGTTGGCGGACATGGGTGACGCGGTTGTGCGGATCGGTCGCGGCGCATCGACGCAATATGGTCTGGCTGCCCCGATAGAATCACTAGGGTCGCGCTGGCCGCTTTACGTGATCAACGAAGCCGGCGAGCCGCAACAGCTGGGACGACTCCACGCTTTGGCCGGGCGCGCGTGGTATTTGGAACGGACATCGGCCGATGCCTGGGAATCCCTGCTCGGGGATGATTTTGGTAGTGGGGTATTCCCGGATCTTCCGTGGTTTCTCGATGACACGAGGCCTCAAGGCTTTCTCGGACGTGCCTTCGCACGTCGTTTTGGTCCCAGTATGGGGTTCCCTGCGGATCCTACTCGGTGGTCCAGTCCACAGGTCGCGCAAGCGCTTTTGCAGCATGGTTGGGATCTTCCAGGTGCGTTCGTGCTCGGCATGGATGCGTTGAAAGGTGCATTCCTTTCGGACGAGCCGGCGCTGGTTGCAGGACAACGCGACCGCCATTTTCCCCAGCTCGCACAAGCTGCGCTCGAAGGTGATATCGTGGGCTCATCCGCCGGTGGAGAGCAACCCAAGTTCACGGCAAAGGTCCGGGAGGGGGATACCATTCATCATGTCATCGTGAAGTTTACCGGAGTAATGACGCAACCGGAGCATCAACGATGGGCGGACTTGCTCGCCGCCGAGCATCTGGCGACGGAAGTTCTGGCGTCCGGGGGGATTCCAGCGGCCCGCTCACGTGTCGTTGATTTTGATGGCCGACGTTTTCTCGAGGTCGAACGATTCGACCGGGTAGGCGCGGCTGGCCGGCGGCCGGTTGTGTCGATGAGGGCTCTCGATGCTGCGTTTTTTGGCGAAATCCATACGCCATGGACCGCCGCGGCAGACCGTCTCGAAAACGCAGGCTGGATTCGCAGCAGCGATGCCGAAAACCTGAGAACGCTGTGGCATTTCGGTGAGCTGATCGGCAACACGGATATGCACTACGGGAACGTCTCGCTGGAATTGAGTCCACGGCGTCCGATTTCGCTTTGTCCCGTGTATGACATGCTCCCGATGGGTTACAGGCCGGGCCATGAAGGCCGGTTGCCCGAAAGCCTGGCTCAGGATCCAAGTCGGACCGCAATCAGCGATCGGAAAGCGCGGCGGATGGCCACCATCTTCTGGGAACGGGTGGTCGAATCGTCGCTGATCTCGGGAGATTTTCGCGATATCGCGCGACGGCATCTCGTCGCGCTGGAACAAGTCGAAAGGACCATGCCCGCTTTCGAAGTAGAGCGCATGGAGTCTCTATCCGAACCGGCGGCAAGGCGCCAGGATCCGAGAACCTACGAAAATCGAAGCCTTGGCCTGTGAGTCAGGTCGCGAGCTGCGTTTGCTTTGAAGTTTCCCAATCCGCGATGATTGGGGACACATCGGGATTCTGGGAAATCATCGCGAGCAAATGGTTCCGAGCGGTGTTCTTCGACACCGCGTTCCCATTAAAGCTGCACTAAGAAACGCTCAGTTCTTGACCTCGTTGCTGGTCCCTCCAGCCGATATACCGAGCTTGAGCCGGAACCTGTCTTCGAAATTCATGTCGACGTGCTCGTAGGAATCAGACTCCTCCAAAACCATCGTGTGGACGGCTTCACAGATCGTGCCGATAAGCTCGTCGGTGATCGGCCTTCCAAAGTCCGCCTCCAATCTTTGGATCAGTGCGATCAATAGATGGCTGAGACAGTCAGCGAATACAGTGAAGGTCACCTCCTTGTCAGTGTCGGTCGAATCCCAATAGGTGAATGTCAGCGTCCGGCCGGCGGAGGGATTTTCAGGGGTATTCGGAAATGTGGACAGGCTGAGAGTGAAGAGGTCGCCGGCATGCGTGTCCCGGTGCGTGTAAGTCGTCAGGCCATTCTCGATCATGTGCCGGTAAGCGTCCGCTATCGTAAGGCCGAAGTCCTCGGGCGATTGGGTGCCAACCCTGTTGGAGAAAATGATCAGCGCGAGCGCGAGGGCGTGCCCACTGTTGCAGCCGACCGCGCAAATCGGATCGATTGGCGTGCTGCCGTCGTCGCAATGCGGAGAAATAAGGAGGCGGGTGTTCATGGTATCCTGAGATACGGAAACCCGCGGTCCGCCAAGATCAGCGTCTAGCCCTGCGGGAGAGAAAGGTCGCTTCTTGCCGGTCGTTCATTGGAAATAGTTGGTTGTTCAGGTGCAGCGAGAAACGGTTCGTCTATCCATTATAGGACGGGTATCCCAAAAGACATAAACGTCCAGGGCCCGGTGTCTCTCGGCTTGGATCGACCTCCTATTCCTCGAGGATGGTCCTGGCTCGGTGGATGAGGAGCGAGAGCGTGTCGCGAGCATCCTGTGCCGTCATCGTGAACGTCGATCCATCTCCGGTGTGCTGGTCCTCTCCGTCCAGCGACATTCGGGCGATTGTCTGGACGAGCTCGCGCGCGGCGATGATACGGTTTCCATCATCCTTCCGGACGTGCGAGAGAACGCGTTTTGGCACAAAGCTCCGTCCATCCTTCGCCATGATGTCATGCAGACCATCATCCGGCGCGGGTGCGGTCGGGTGCGATAGCGTCCATTTGCCAGCAGATGCGAACAGCGAACTCATATCGCGAGATACGAGCTGCAAAACACCTCTGCACCCTGGCCAAACGGCTGCGCCTCGCCTCGCATCAGAGGCTCAGGAGTGCAAGTGAAAGGTAAGATCGATTTCCTGCGGAGAAAGAAAACGGCCCTCCTTGGCATCCCATGCTCGGAGGACGCGAATGTTACTCGCCCGGATCTCATCCGAATCAAGCCAGTCCTGTTTGTGCGGAAGACCATTAACAGGAGGTGCGCTCGCATCGGCGTCAATTCCGAAGCGTTTCCCGATGTGGTTTACTGGCGTGAATAGCAGATCGGGATGGGTATGCAGTCCATGTGAATCCCGCTGCCCTGGCGCTATCACCTCATAGCAGCACTTCGGAGGGTCGATCACCGTTCCATTGTCGTGTAATTCGCCCTAAAGAATATCGATGATCTCGATTGGATTCGAGACCATGCCAGAGGTCGCTTCGATGTTTTTGAAGATCGACTCTATGCGCATCGCAACCGCGGTATCGACACCGTGTCGGGTCATCACGTGATGAGCATTCTCGCTGGCAATTCCCCGGAGCCCTAAGGGATGGGCCGCTCGAATGGAAACCAGCGTCGCATAAACGAGGTCCAGCGTCTCTTGTTTGTTCATGGGCGAGCGGGCAATTACGTTTATGGAATCGAAAAGGATGCAGCTCGTCGAGAATTCCCGCCGAAAGTGATCATTCCGGATGTCTCATAGAACGACATCGAGCGGCGAAATCCGCCACGTCGATCATGCGAGGAAGGCGATAGCCAACTCGTTGTAACGGTTCCGCAGTTCGAATAGCGGAGGAACTAGAAGGGTCTCAACCGGCTTCGCCCGGAGAGAGCCGATGAGCAGTAAGAAATCCGGGTCGTGGGTGAACGGCTTCACTCGAGAGGTTTCAGGAATGCCTTCGAACGGTCGGTCCGGCTGAGTTGTCACACGTTCCCCCAAGAGACCGAGTGCGAGGGAGTATCCCAACGAAATTGCCTCGTCGCGGTCACCGCAGCACCAATCGATGTGGTAGGAAAGGTCATTCGTGAAGCCGGCACGAACGCGCATCCCGAAGAGTGTGGGCCAACAACCGATCTGGATGATTCGGCCAGGGCCAATCCGTGCAAGATGGCGAAAGACGAGACCATCACCATCCGGGCCGGGAAAAAAACTCCCGGTCATACGAGAATCATGTGCCGATCGGCTAGTCCTGAGACGCAAGAGTTTTCAGTTCCTTCACGAGTTTGGCGAGCCTGCGCTGAGTCGATCGACGCAACGCGACCTTCTTCGGCTTGTTGCTACGGCCGAGCCCGTAGGCGAGCATCGCCTTGCAAGATGCGATCTCGTTGCGGAGAACGAAGCGGCGATCGAAAAGTGGGATGGCGGGCGAGCTCATGATGATTTCTGTTCATGAGGAGATACGCGGGGATCAGCCCGCTCCGTAGTTGACGGATGGAAAGCGGAGCGCACTGCCGAGAACGTGCGCCAGGCTCCGGTCACTGCCGATCCATCTTCTGCCAAGCTCTTCTGCCACTTTGCCGGTTGTTCCGCTTCCATAGAACGGATCATAGACGCAGTCCTGAGGTCGAGTGAGGAGCCGCACGAAAAATTCTGCGAGCCGTTCCGGCATCATGGCATCATGTCGCGGCAACTTCGCGGCCTTGAGAGCTTCGCGCAATTTACGGTGGGTGTCGGAGTTGGGAATCTCGAGGTAATTGCGGGGGATGACTTTGAGCGACTGTCCGTTGGCGACCGCCTGCATCTGCTCCTCGAAGTTGGTGTTCTGCGTGCTCGGGCCAACCGTTGTGCCCTGCACTCCTCGACGGCCGCGGCGAAGGTAGGTTTCGATCGTGGACGGTTTTGCGTCCACCATGACTTCGCGGGTGTTGGCGAAGGGCGTCGGTGACTTTCCAAGCCAAAAAAGATGCTCAACGTCGTTGTTCGTCCGAACCTTGTGAACAGTCACCCAGCAGGACTCCGGACTGTGCGAGGGGTTCCGCCAGTAGAAGCGATCAGCAAAGTAGAGGCCGACGTCCTCCGCGAGCGCGAGAAGCAGCTTTTCCTGATAAAGGCTTCGAACTGCGCCGCCGGTTTCCGACTTCGGCCTCCAGACGTCGCGAAGGTTGAGGACGAGACTTCCGTCGGGCGTGAGCGCCCGTTTCCAGTCCCTCGCACAACCTACGAGGAGTTCGAGGATTTCCGACTCGGAGAAGCTTCCATATTTGCGTCCATTCAGAATCGGATAGGGCGGGGATGTGAAGATCAACTGCACCGAATCCTGTTGGAGGTGCGCTGCGGCGGTGCGGGCCTCAGCCCATATTGCCTGCCCGTGCGAGGTCTCGTAAACAATGAGAATCAACCCGCCTTCGGCGTTCACGAGGGAATCACGGCCGGCATTGGAAAGTCCCCAAACACCGTGGCCACGTTTTTCCATGAGACCGCGAGTGACCGCGTTCTGCCGAACCCAATGGAGTGTCTGCCGCCACGGGTTGCGCCTTCTTGTTCCCCACTTCCCAAAATCCATCTCGCGATAGTCATTGCGAATGTGATCAGGGATATTGAGGCGATCGTTAAGGGCGTCGATGACATCGCCTGCCTCTGCCTGACCTCCCATTTCGTGGAGGGTTTCCAGCATCGGCAGAAGTAACTGGCTTTGGGTGGGGAGGGTCGTATTCAACACGGTGGGTTGCAAGATTGTCGCTGGCTGACTGACCTGGAGCCGGCTCGCGATTTCCGGCTGGAGATACGCCTTGTGAAGACAATCCGGCGTGGTGAGGGAGCCCTAGCGGGCGGCACGGCCGGCCTCGCTCTCGGTGAGCACCACGCCGCAGTCGCCATCCTTGTAAGAGCAGCGCTTGATGGCGCGCTGCATCTGGTAGAAATTGTATTTGCCGTTGACGTCCCAGATGTGCCTGGCGACCGCGCGATTCTCGAACGACTTCTGCGAGGCGAGATTCCAGTCGGGATCCTTCGTCGTGGCCTGCGGCGAGAGTCCGACACCGACGACCATGCGCGAGATGCCATTCACGATCCGCCGGACGAAGCCGACATTCGCGTAGAGGAACCGCGCCTTCCGCAGCAGCTCCGATCGCGTGTAGCTATCGACCTCGCGCTGTGTGTCCAGCTCGGGAAAGTATACGTAGCCGCGTTCGCGGCTCCACGGCTCCGCGCCGGCGTATCCACTCGGCGAGAACGCGGCCGGGGCCTGTGAGGATTGCGCCGCGGCCTTTGCCCGCGCCGCGCGACGACGGGAAGCA
>CALGTD010000168.1 GCA_937901895.1 uncultured Spartobacteria bacterium
CTGCCGCATTTCAGAACGATCCCACGTTCGCCCTTGTGTTCATCGGCGGCGGAGCAGGACACGCCACGCTAAGGCGAGCGGCTGAGCAACACGGCCTCGCCAACATTCACTTCCACCCCGCCCAGCCTCGTGAAACCCTTTCCGTCTCGCTCGGCCTGGCCGACGTTCACTTCGTCACGCTGAAACCGGGCGCCGAACAAGCGGTATTCCCGAGCAAACTCTACGGTATCGCCCAAGTCGGGCGCCCGGTTGTGTTCATCGGCGCTCCCGATTCCGACGTCGCCCGCAATGTTACCGCTCACGGTTTCGGCGCAGCTTTCACTCGCGAACAAGTCCCTGCTATCGTGAGGTGGCTGAAAACCCTGCGCGCCGATTCGCAACTCCAGTCGCGGCTTTCCGCCGCCGCCCTCGCCTTCGCGCCTAACGGTCGCGAACAAGCGCTGCAGCAGTGGCGCCAACGTCTGGCCACTCCGGAACTTGCGGGCTCCCCTTCAGCTCCCTAAGCACCCCTGATGACCACACCACGCAAGGTTTTCTTCGCGCTCGCGCTGCTCGACGCCGCGTCGGTGTTCGTCGTTTTCAACGTGGTGAGTTTCGCGCGCGGATTATCTGCGGGGCCGTTGACCTATTCGGCGCTGATCGTGCCGTATCTGATCCTGACCTTCGCAATCTATCTGATCGACGGATACCGCTCGCGCACCGACATGCTCAGCCTCGATTACACAAGCGAGCATGTGATCGCCCTGCTGAGCGCACTTCTCACCACGCTGCTGCTCACGTTCGTCCTCCTCCCCTCCGGCTACGAACTCCAATCCAGCCGTATTGTCATCGCACTTAGCTACGTCGTTCTCATTCCGCTGACCCTCAGCTACCGACGAATCTTGTGCCAGCGCATGGAGGCGGCGCGGGTTTCACGCAGCATCGTATTCATCGGAGACGAAGCGAGCTATCAGGCGTTCCGTGATGAATGCGAACGTCTGCAAATGGTCCAGACCCTCATCTACGCGAACGCGGAGCCCACATCCGAACAACGGGCTGGCGCACCGGCCCGTTCCTTCGGCGAAATCATCGACGGTGCCCTCGCCGGCAAAATCTCGGTCGAGGCGATCGTCCTCCGTGAAAGCGCTCGCGAACTGCAACCGGAAGTTTCGCGCAAACTCGTCGAACTCTACTTCAGCGGTCTTCCCACCTACACGCTTGAGCTCTTTCACCAGGTCTACTGGCGGAAGATCCCACTCTATCGCCTCAATCAAACCTGGCTCTTCCAGGAGGGCTTCCCCATCGCCCGCGAGCCCGTCTTCGAGCGTCTGAAACGCGCCACCGACATCGTGCTCGCCTCGATCGGCATCGCGCTCGCCGCCCCCGTCGTGTTTCTCGGCGCACTCGCCGTCTGGCTCGAGAGCGGACGCCCCATCTTCTTTAAACAAAAACGCATCGGACGAAACCAGGTGCCGTTCGTCGTGCGCAAACTCCGCTCCATGCGCGTGGGTTCGGACAAGGGAGATCTCTACACGCGTCCCGACGATCAGCGCGTCACCCGCGTCGGCCGTTTTCTTCGCGCCACGCGCATCGACGAGTTCCCGCAACTCTGGAACGTCCTCCGCGGCGACATGAGCCTCATCGGTCCACGCGCCGAATGGGACCGCCTCGTCGAAAACTACCAGCGCGAAATCCCCTGCTACCATTTCCGCCACTTGGTCAAACCCGGCATCACCGGCTGGGCGCAGATCAACTACCCCTACGGCGCGAGTCTCGAGGACACGCTGCGCAAACTCGAATACGACCTCTACTACATCCGCCACTTTTCCTTCCGCCTGGATGCAGCGATCATCTTGAAGACGGTTCACGTGATACTGTTCGGGAAAGGTCAATAACGAGATGAACAACTCCTACCTTGCCAAAGGCCTCTCGCTCGCGGCCCACCTGATTCGGCGCCCCCAGTTGATACCTTCATATCTGCGCCATCTGCCCTGCTGGGGCGGACAGCCCATGATGAGAGAGCTTCCCTGGATATCGTTCGGAGCCCTCCACTATTTGGAAGCTCACCTGCAACCGCACCACGAAGTGTTTGAGTTCGGCGGTGGCGGATCGACTCTCTATTTTGCTCGGCGGACCCGCTCGGTCGTGACCATCGAGAGTCACGCCGAGTGGCACGAACGGCTCGTCAGCATGCTGAACCAACGCAGGCTGCGCAACGTCCGCTGCGAACTCCACCCGCTAACCGGTGACGCTATCGAACAGTTTCAAAACGACAGCTTCTTCCAGTCCATTCGCAAACGGATGTGGGATGTTATCCTGGTGGATTGTTACTGCGGCTTCTCCGCCAGCCCGTTCGGCCAGTTGCGCCCTCACGCACTCACCCTTGCGATGGAGCAGCTGAAGCCCGGCGGCTTCATCGTCCTCGACGATTCTTGGATGTATCAATCGCTGCTCACCCCCCGACTTGGTTGGAGAATCATTGACTATATAGGCCCCGGTCCATGCCGCTACGGCGTCACGTCAACTGCTATCCTCGAGAAGCTGCCGCCCGCGAAGTAGCGCTTCTCGGTCGGCCAGCATCGTTCCGCCCGCGCGTATCGCACCCGTCGAAGGGGCATCCGGTCCATTGAAGACAAAAGCGCTACTCTCCATCATAGCCGCCGGTCATCTTGTTCAGATGTTCAGCCCAATCCGCGTCAACACCGATGCGCTCCGACTACTCCACATGGCGTGGACCAAAGTGGAGACCGGCACCCTCGCCCCAGATCAGTTTCCACCCGCCTACCCCAGTATCGTCTCATTCCTGATCCAACTCGGCTTCGATCACGCATTTTGGCTCGTCTTGCTCAACTACGCTTCACTTGCACTCGGCCTTCTAACCTGGGCAGTTGTGGCAATTCGGGCAATGAATTGGCCGCCCAGCGCCGTCCGCATCGGTGCGATCCTCTTCCTGTCTTCGTGGGTGGTTGTAAAGCACGCCCCCATTCCACTGACGGAGCCCCTTTATTTCGCGTTAGCGAATCTGTCACTCTACGCCGCCGTTCGGGCCCGAGACGCCAGCGCGTCACGCCCCCTGCTATGGTGGCTCTTGGCATTCGCCATCGCCGCGC
>CALGTD010000169.1 GCA_937901895.1 uncultured Spartobacteria bacterium
GAGGTGCGGAACGATCAGGTGGCGGTTTTCGATCGCCCATTCGCGGATGGCGGAGACTTTGGGTTTATCTGGCGCGGAGACCGCGATCCTGACTTCAGTCGACAGACTCTCATCGACCGTTTCGAAGTGAGTGGAGATTGCTTGGACTTCCCATTTCCTCCAGTCCTGCGGCTGGCAAGCTGACTGGAGGTAGTCCTTGGCGCGGTTGATGAGTGCCAGAAAGTCAGCGTCGTAGTCGTCGAGGACGATGCGGCTGCTCACGTTGCCAGTGCGGAGGAGCGCGTTCGGCTGGCCGACTTCCTCGACGAGGATTTCGAGGATCGACGCTTCATCTTGAGGCCCGACACGCAGCCAGAGGTTTTCGCTAGGAGACGTGAGATGTGTGGGAACCCTGAAAGAGCGTTCGACAAACTCCTGGAGCTCTTTCAACCGACCGTGCCACGCATCGATCTGCTCTTGGCTGGGAGGATTCTGGATTTGCTGACGCCATTGGGCGAACACGGGACTCCGCGCCAAGGCCTCGAACTCCTCGGAGAGGATGCTTTCGAGGTCATTGCCATCGGTTACAGCGACTTCACGCCCGGAAACGGTGCGGAAGTAGAGGATCTGCGAACTGCCACGACCGTAGAGGTTAGCGGTGGCGATAAGTTTACCGCTCGCGAAGTAACGGGTTTGCTCAATGGAGCGTCCGATCTGACTCGTGACTCGAGTAACACGGGCCGCTTCTGGCAGGAGGCCGCGGATCTTGGAAAGAGTGATGGAGTGAAGCGGAGCTGTCTGTGGGGC
This sequence comes from uncultured Spartobacteria bacterium, assembly GCA_937901895.1. GTDB lineage: Bacteria > Verrucomicrobiota > Verrucomicrobiia > Chthoniobacterales > JAATET01 > JAATET01. The sequence continues at coordinate 787 of CALGTD010000169.1, forward strand.
TGTCGCGGTAATATCCATGCAGGGAGATACCGCCTCAAGTGGGGAGCCCATAAACGAGCCGATGCGGAAAGCATCGGCCCCTGTCCCTCCTCCTGCTGCCTCGGATAAAGGTGAATTGCGACCCGGCGGCAGGGAGGGTTTTAGAGACTAGAGTGCTGAAGTGTCGGTCGCGGAAACTTGCCGGCACAGCAAGCCTCAGGGCATTCAAATTTAGCCTCTTTCAGCGCTTTAGTCTGAGCCTCCTTCAACTGTAAGGGAAGAAACTCGAGGACGTAAATGGCTACGACCAAAACGGCGGCGCATAACAGAGAGAATTTAATAAACGTATTCATATATCTTGATGTGGTCTCAGAGATACCGAACGACATGTGGGGTCTCCGCGCAAGCGATTGACCGTCATCATCGAGAAACGGGCAGCCAAGGGCGCCTGAGCCGAAAATTGTTCCGACGGAGGATCCGCTGGGGGGAAGAGGGTAACAAAAAGGCGTTGAGCTACCGCAGCTCGCGCAGCACTCTTTCCTGCCTTTCGCGATCCTCCCTCAATTGTTTGCAGCAAGGCTCATTGCAAATATGCCCGCTGTTGAACAGCCCCGTTTCGACCGCAGCCTGAACATTGTTTGGGAGGATTTCTGTAACGGTATAGAGGGCGATTACCGCTCCAAAGAGGAAAGTGACCACTAGCACAATAATCCACATCCGCACCGCCCGACTCGTTGTTCACCTTAAATGCCGAAGGTATTCCCATAGACGATCCGCGTTGTGGTAGAGATACCCAACATCAAGTGGGATATCGGCGCAATAGAATATTCAGGCGCCTACCGGGAACGAGAACCGCAGCCAGCCGGGAGGTTTGCCCTGCTGCTCGGTGAATACCGTTCCGCCGTGATCGCGGACGATGCGCATGCAAGCGCGAAGGAACAAGCCGAGGCGAGGCAGCTGCATTTCCTTGGTGTCGAAGAACACGGAATTCTTCACCGTCATCAGGGCCAGCTCGTGGTTCAGATCGACGTTGATGGCAAGCGATTCGCCGTCGACAACCTCGGGGGCAAGACGAACCTGGATCGTCGACCCTGCCGGCGAGAAAAGCATCGCAGAGGCCAGCAACAGGCGGAAGAAAGTGTCGATCTGGCGCGGGTCCGCTTGGCCGAGATGCATTCCAGGCGCGACCTCGGTTTCGAGATTCAGCTGATACTGGGATAGGAATAGCTTCGCTCGCTGCTTCGCCCTCACCAAGGCGGCAACGAAGTCGACTGGGATCCTCTGGGAATGGGAAGCGGGCGGCAATGCAGCACCGCCTATTTCGCGCATCGTGATCATCAGGTCTTTGACGTGGTCCGCGAGCTCGCGAACGAAGTCCTCGGAGACCTCCCCAGTGGCGGGATCAACGAGCATGTCGAACAACGCTCCAACCGGACACAGTCCCTCCGAAACGTATCTCGCCAACTCGGCAACTGACTCGACCTCTCCGGGTAGAGCGGGCTGGGTCCCTCGCGAGGCGTGTTCCGAAATCGTCTCCTGTATCAGCGCAGAGACCTCCGCATAGTTCCACGGTTTCGGCACAAAACGCTCCGCAATGCCGGCATTCAACGCCTGCTGCACAACGTCGTGCTCGGCGAATGCTGAGGTGAGAATCCTCGCAGGCTTGGGGAACCGGTGCCTGATCCGCTCCAACAGCTCCAGCCCCGTCTCCTCCGGCCTCTTTTGGTCTGTCAGAATCGCATCCACCTCCCCATGCATCTCCTCGAGAATCGTGGCTGCCTCGGCGGCAGATGTTGCTGTGTAGACCCGGTAATTATCGCGCTCGAAATGTAGCCGGATGTATTTCAGGACCGTGGCCTCGTCATCAACGATCAGAACTGAGGGATGGTCAGCTGTTGCAGTCACAGAGGCGTGAGAGTTGCGCGGTGGAGTATTTGACGGATGCCATAAGCACCCGTCAAACGCAACGAAAATGGATGTCACCGGTGGCCCCCAGGGAATGCCCTGATAATCACCGTCAGGGTGGGTAGGCAGGGCATACTGGGTATAGGAGAGCACACGCCACATGGGCGCAGGAGAGACATCGCAGAGACACGAGCCATCGGCGAGAAAGGCACTCTATTGGTCCGCGCCAGAGTCAGTCTAGGTTAGCGAGAGTGACTGGGTGGTGGATGGGCGGGCGAGAGCCCGCCCATCAAGGGCCCTCGTTCAGAGCCGCGAAAAGGAGCCGTGAGGCTCCTTGGAGGTAGCTTATCCATGATGGCAAAGGCGACGCCCGCAAAGGGCAGAGCCGGCAGGCGTGTCAGAGCGCGGCGGGAAGGCCGTGCCTTCCCGTCAAGCGACGGCAGCCTGTTGCCAACCGTAGCGCAACGCATCCGAGAGGATGCGAGGGCGCGAAGGCTTGCTTTCTCTAACCCGCCCGACGCCGGCACGATTGTCCTGACCTTCCACCGAACCGACAAGGCGGAAGCGGCGCCCATCGTGGCGAGTGCGAAGCGGCCCTGCCGCGAAGCACGTGCGCCTCGGTGCCGTGTCGCGCACCGTGCGACACAAATGCCCGAGGTGCCGCCGACACCGCGCGCAAGC
>CALGTD010000170.1 GCA_937901895.1 uncultured Spartobacteria bacterium
AGCGCAGGAAGAGGAAGGCCAGCATGTAGTCGCGGAAGTCGTCCGCGTTCATCGCTCCGCGGAGCTGGTCCGCGATGGCCCACAGAGTTTTGCCGAGGCGTTGTTGGTCGGTGGCGGTCATTTGGGAAATCAGTGTTTGGGGCGGCGCTTGAGCTTCGCTTCGAGGGATTTCAACTCCGCCTCGTCGGCTTGGTCGGCGGCGAGGGCTTCCTGTTTTTTGCGACGGGCGTCGAAGTCGAGGTAGAGCGCGTGGGTGGAGGCCTCCATCTGTTCGTGGCTGACGCGGCCGTTGCCTTCCAGAAGGGGGAAGCCGTTGGAGGCGATGATCTGGTCGATGTTTTCCTTCCAAAAACTCATGCGGGTCTCCTTGCGGTTTTTCGCGCGCAGTTCGGCGGTTTCGAGGAAGATGACGACGAGGCGGTTGAGGGTGTCGATTTCGTCCTCGGTCAGGTAGTTTTTGGCGACAAAGATGTCGGTCTTACGGACCTTGTCTCCCTTCCAGGTGAGCAGCCCGAAGTGCGGGTCGTGAGGATTGGCGCGCGCCGTGATGAGCTCCGCCGCCGTCATCCGGGTGACGGCGTAGAGCAGGGCGTTCTGGACGGTGGCGAAAAACTGCTGGGTGGAGCGGTCGGTCTTGTCGTAGTCGGTGCTGAGAGCGAAGAGGTCGCGGACTTTTTGATAGAAACGTTTCTCCGAGGCGCGGATATCGCGGATGCGCGCGAGCATCTCGTCGAAGTAATCCGGCCGGCCGTCGGGATTTTTGAGCCGCTCGTCGTCCATCGCGAAGCCCTTGATCAGGTATTCCTTGAGAACGGTGGAGGCCCAGCGGCGGAACTGGACCCCGCGCGGCGAGCGCACGCGGTAGCCGACGGCCAGGATGGCATCGAGGTTGTAGAGCGTGACGGGGCGCCGAACCTCGCGGCCACCCTCGATTTGAACTACCGAGGATTCCTCGGTAGTTGCCTCGCGGGTGAGTTCACCGTCCCCGTAGATGTTCTTCAGGTGCAGGCTGATGTTGTCGGTGCTGACGTCGAAGAGTTGGGCCATTTCGCGCTGGCTGAGCCAGACGGTGTGGTCCTTGGCGCGGAGCTGGATTTGGCTCTTTCCGTCTTCGGTGGTGTAGAGGATCAGCATGGGGGCTTAACCGATGCTTTCCAGCACGCGGTGGATACGATCCGTTTCATCGTAGCCGCAAAACAGCTCGCACTTGGTTTCGCCAATGTGGCGTTCGTAGGCATCCACTACCTGTGTGTTGCGATCGTAAAGCATCACGGGGGCAAGGCCTTGATATGCCTTCCTTAATTCATCCCAACGGAAGCCCCACTTCTCCATCGTGCCGGTGAAGTCGCTTTTGTTTTTGATGATCTGGATGGCGAGGGGACGCCGACGCTCCACGAAATAGTCGACGGTGACCTTGCGCTCTTTGGTGATGAAGAGCTTGTGGTTGTGCTCGGGCTCCAGCCCGGCGTCGTGAAAAACCCGGCGCACGGTGATGTCGGCCACGTTCTCCTCGGCGGCGCGGTGATCGTGCAGAATGTCGAGGCGCGAGATGGCGACCAGGCCCTCGGCGAAGATATGGATGTCCGTCGGGTCGAGGGGCGCGGAAAGCCAGCGGTGCAGCACGCCGTGCTCCATCGCGATCTGGTGTTCGGCGCAGAAACGCTGCAGGTGGGCCTTCACGGCGTCGGTCTCGATGTTTTGGCCGCGCCCGCAAAGCCAGGCGAGGGTCTTGCCCCGGTCGCTCAGGTAATACCCGCCGGGAGTCTTCTGGCTAAGCTCCAGCACGACCTGCCAACCGTCCGGATACGACACGGGCATGGTGAACACGAAGCCGCGCGCGGTGGTTTCGATTTCGAGCGAACCGTCCCAGAAGGAGGTGAGCAGCGCGCGCAGGGAGTCGGGAGAGAGTGAAAAGTCGCCGCTCATGAAAATAGCTCCGCTTCCCATTCCCAGCCAAGGTCGATTTTCCACATGGCCGCGGTCTGGCCGATGAAGTCGTGGAAGTCGCTGACGGTGAACTTCGGCAATGGGTGGTGAATGTTTCGCCCCGGATCGTTGGTCGCCAGATTCGGGTCGCACACGTTGAGGTGCCAGCCCTTGGGGATGCGCCGCTTGAAACGAAAATTACTGCGCCCGACCTCGTTGTAGCCGACGCCGCGCACGCGCTGGTTGGCGATGAGGAAACTGGCGTCGTAGCTCGTGGGATCGTCCAGCACGGGAGCTTTGCCGAGGTAGCGAAGATCAACGAAGGGGCCATCGACGAGGACCGGACGCGTGTCAAAGGTGCGCCCTCCACCGCTGCCGGAGCGTTGCAGCTCGAGCTTGCCGCCGGGCGGAAGGCATTTCGGCTTGTCCACGATTTCCTGAATCTGGTGCGTCGGATGGGGGTAGCTCATAACGAAACGTCGGGGGGACGGGAAGAGCGGCTGCAGGAGGCTTTATTGGCCGGACCGGAAGTCGTTCGCGTTCATCGCGCCACTGGCCGGTCCGCGATGGCCCAAAGAGTTTTACCGAGGCGTTGTTGGTCTTGGGCGGTCATGCAACTTCGAACGGGGCGAATCAACAGGGATAGAAATATCTCGACGGTTTGGCTGTAGTTCCTACTGCGAAGTTAGGATGTTCCAGCGCCTTTTTAACCAAGTCCTTTGTCATTGGGATATGCAGCGTTGGGACGAGATTCATAGAATCACGAAATATCGGGAGATTGTCCCAGAGTGCTTTTATCTCGAGTCTGAAACTCTTCCTTTCGCATCCAATAATATCAGATTTCTCGTTAAAATCAGGATAAACAACAATCACCGGCAATCCCTGATCATTGATGCCATAGTCAATCTCCTCGCGCAAAGCTCTTGAGCTTTTAGTGTGGGCGCTCAAAAATAGAATTATATTCTTGGAGTTTCTTAGCCGCTCTCGAATTCGCGGTTTTAGTGTGGTCTCCCAGTCGCTGCTATCACGCACGCTATAGGTTTTGTCGTGAGAGTTGTTGAAGGGGAAGGTGGAATCCTTCTCTTTCCATGCACGCAATAAGTTGTAGTAAACAAAATCTCGTTGAGCGTGTGCGCCAAGATTGCTCTCGCTGAACGGCTCTGCTACATAAAAAGCGCAATAGTTGCCATTTCTATATGCCATTGTTAACTCCTTTCTAGTGTGTGTGACAGGTGGTCATTGATATCATACAAATTCACCTTGAATCTACTGGCGTCATTGGGGTGAACCACAATAACAAGCCGATCAGTAAACTTGCCCTCGCGCAAGGCATCCGCAAAAGACTGCGCTATTCTCTCTATCATTTTTTTTCGCGAAATATTGAGCCGCCCCCTCTCAGTTCCAATGACGGGCACCGCAAGCTCTTGCAGTGCCCCTGAATCGCGAATGTAGCGCCAGAGACCGCGTAGCGCTTGATCTACTCCTTCGGGCGTCGAACGTGCGTTTCCCTGATTATTGAGTTCCGACATGGCTAAAAGATAGAAAGTTTTGCCATGTGTAGTAATGGGCACTACTGTGCCTAATGGGTATGGAGGCTCGCCTGTGTTAGCCAAACTCTCTTCGATTTTTTCAATAAGCTGATTTTGATTCCCGGGGAAATACTTGGCCACAAACTGCCCCTGTAGACTCTTAGGGTCAATTTTCCCATTAGCTACATCTGACTCGAATACCGTATTGCTGGATATTACCACTGCACCTGTCGCATCAAATAGGTCGCCTATCCGAACCTCCAAGCAACAGTCGTGTTCCGGAAATCGCACTTCGATGGATGCTATCGGGCGCTTAAGTATAATCGCCAAGATGCCGGATATAATAAGAATGACGAAAATTCCATATTTTCCATAATCATCTTGAGTGTAGACCTTGAAAAAGTCGAGCATCTCAATAATCAGCCAAATAGCTCCGAATATAGAGAGTATCGCTTGCATCCCGGATCGGGATAGAAGGACGTATCGCCAGTAGGCTATACTCGTTATCGTGTCCCAAAAATACTTCATAGATGCCCTGTGTTATTCTTCTTTATGAAAGTGCTGGGAAGAGTTGCTGCAGGAGGCCCTGCTTGTGGGTTTGGAGGGCGGAAAGCCGGTCGCTTTGGACGGCGATCAGCTCGTCTAGCGAACTCAGGCAGGTGGCGATGCGCTGTTGCTCTTCCTTTTTTGGCAGTGTGACGGCAGTCCTTCCCAATTCAGTCTGGTTAATGCTCGCTTGATTCACCGCTTTGTTAGCCCGCGCTCTGAATGATTCACGGACGCCTTCGGTGTTGAGAAGATAGTAGATGAAAAGCGGGTGATTCTCTGCCTTGTTCACGATGAGGCGAAGCAAGTTCATCCCGTGGTAAAGATCGTATTCTTGGCCCACGAATGCCGTCTTACCAATGTGGCTTATGCTATTGATGTTGCTAAAAAGTATGTCGCCGATTCGCAGCTTGTAGCTTGAGATGTCTTGGTCGGTTGAAATGAAACCGACTTTGGTTAAGTCGATTATTTGGCTCGAAATGGTCTCGATCCGTGTGACCCGAAATCCATTGACACCTCCGTTTTGAGGTGTGCTCAGGCCGTTCGTGATCGATTCGAGAACGTCATCAAGCTGCCTCCCTCTCCACTCCGGGGCGTTTTGGAACTCGGGGAAGCGGAGGCGGGGGCGGGTTTCGCCTTCGCGGGGGAAGAGCTGCTGCATGAGCCCTTTTTTGTGGGCCTTGAGCGCGTCGAGTTTCTGGCTTTCGGCTCCGATCAGCTCGTCCAGCGTGCTCAGGCACTCGGCGATTTTTTTCTGCTCGGCAACATCTGGAATAGGTGTCCGAAGTTTGAGGAAATCGTTCTTGTTTAAGACCCGGTTTCTTCCTGCGCCACCCGGTGAGATAACCCCGAGATCGTAAACAAATTTCTTGTTGGAAATGACGTATTGGAAGAACTCGGAAATCGCGACCTCCCGATTAAAAACGTAAGTCGGAAAGCGGTGAGAAACCAGAGCCCCGTCATCTTCGGGTTTCGCAATCGCAACAGCGCCCTCCCATGCAAAAGTGATATTCACGACTAAGTCATGAGGTTTGACCTCATAAAGGCTCTCCATCGCGTTCTTTTCGGGATCCGCGTTTTCTTTAATAAACGTGCCTTTGCCGTGGCTTCTCACGCCTAGGCCTTTGTAAGGCACATCGGGCTTCTGCTTTTCTCTCACCACGGGCGAAACAGCTTCGCGGAGGGGTTTCTCGTTCCAAGGCCCTGAATTTAGAAATTCCGGAAAGCGCAGTTTGGGCACGAGGGCGGGCTTGGAATCGTTCGGCATGGCGGTCGGGCGCGTCATGATTCGTGGGCGTTGAGGCCGGAGACGGAAGGAAGTGAGACGTTGGAATTGGGAAGGGAGAAAGAAATCCGGGGCTCGGAGTTCAGGGGAATGGGGCGGCTTGGCTGCATGGCTGGTTTTCTCATTTCTCACTTCACACTTCACACTTCGTAGGCCGACAGGCCGGAGATCTCTCTTCCGGCGGCGCGTTTCTTGAGCAGGGGCACGAGGTCTTCCATCAGGGCGAGTTCGGCGACGCGGCGGGCTTTCCAGTTGAGGCCGAGCGGCTCCATGAGCTCGGTGAGTTGCTCGCCGTCGAAGACGAGGCGCTGGAGAATGGTGTCCACGAAGGTCTGGAGGCGCTCGACGGGGAGGCCGTGTTTTTCCGCGACGCGGGCGAGCGCGGCGGCGTGGAAATTTTCCCGGAAGCGCTGGTAGCCGGCGGTGATCTCGGCCTTGTCGAGGCCCTGGCCGGGGTGGAGCTCGTTGACGTAGGCGGTGATGATCTCGCGTTCGTCGATGAACTTCGCGTCGGCCTGGATGAGGCCGATGAGCTGCTCGCGCGTCATGGTGCGCGGGCCGGGCGCCTGCTGCGAATAGCGGGCGAGCAGGCCCATGATGTAATCGTAATCGATCTCGGCGGAGGCGAAGAGGACGAACTCGAAATCGAGGGTCTCGACGACGGGCGGCGGAGGCGTGTCGCCTTTTTTGTCCTGCAGCTTTTTCAGCTCGTGCGCGGTGGAGAGGTAAACGCCGCGGTAGGCGTTGAGGGTGTCGGGCGGCAGGACTTCGTTGATCGCGGCGCGCTCCTCTTCGGGCAGGTCGATGTATTGGTCGAGCTGGGTCTTGAGGCGCTGGACCTCCTTGAAGGATTTGACGAACTGGGCGCGGGCCTCGTCGCCCCGCAGGGCGGGCACGGACTCGGGAGCGGGCGGCAGGCCCTGCGATTCGAGGAAGGTGTTGAGGTCGGCGACGGCGTCCTTGAGTTTCTTGGCGACCTCCCTGGCGGGCTCGACGAGCCAGATCTTGCGGGCGTCGGTGCCACCGCCGAGACCGGAGAACAGATTGATCGCTTCATCGACGGCCTCGCGCTGGGCACGGAAGTCGAGGATGTGGCCGTGCGGCTTGGTGTCGTTGAGGACGCGGTTGGTGCGCGAGAAGGCCTGGATGAGACCGTGGTATTTCAGGTTCTTGTCGACGTAGAGCGTGTTGAGGAACTTCGAGTCGAAGCCGGTGAGGAGCATGTCCACGACGATGGTGACATCGATCTTATGAGCGTGCTTCGCGTTGGGGTAGGCCTTGCGCAGATCCTCGTCGGAGAACTTCTGGTCTTTGATGCGCTGCTGGACGTCCTGGTAGTAGAGGTCGAACTCGGAGACGGAGTGATGGGTGCCGTAGCGGGCGTTGTAGGCCTCGATGATGGCGATGAGGGCGGCCTTTTTCCTCTCGGGCTCCTTGGCGTTGTCCTCCTGCTCCTGCTGGAGATCCTCGGCGAGCTGGGCGATGTCCTTCCGCTCCTCCGGCGTCTGGGCGAGCTGGGCGGGCGGGGAGAAGACGCAGGCGATCTTGAGCGGGACGAAATCGGGATCGGCGGCGAGGCGCTCGGCCTGGATTTCTTCGAAGAGCGCGTGGTAGGCGATGGCGTCGTCGATGGAGGCGGTGGCAAAGAGGGCGTTGAAGCGGCGCGAAGCGGTGACGGCGTCGTGGGTGGCGAGGATTTTTTCGACGATCTTCCGTTTGCGGACATCCTCGGTGATCCTGGCGGCGTCCTCCCCCTCGGGCGCGTAGTAGTCGACGTGGAATTTGAGGACGTTCCGGTCGTCGATGGCGTGGGTGATGGTGTATTTGTGCAGCTCGTGCGGAAAGACGTCGGCGGTGGTGAGCAGCATCTTGGTCTCGCCGACGACGCGGGCCTGGGTGGCGTTCTGCTCGAAGATGGGCGTCCCGGTGAAGCCGAAGAGCTGGGAGTTCGGGAAGAATTTTTTGATGGTCTCGTGGCTCTCGCCGAACTGGGAGCGGTGGCACTCGTCGAAGATGATGACGACGCGCTTGTCGCGGAGCGGTTCGAGGAGTTCGCTGTAGGTCTCGCGGCCCTGCTGCTCGCGCTGGCGGTTGCGCCTGCTGTTCTCGTCGAGCGCGAGGCCGAGCTTCTGGATGGTGGTGACGATGACCTTGTCGGCCTTGTCGTCGGAGAGCAGACGGCGGACGAGCGAGGCGGTGTTGGTGTTGGCCTCGACGCAGCCTTCCTGGAAGCGGTTGAACTCCTCGCGCGTCTGGCGATCGAGATCCTTGCGGTCCACGACGAAGAGGCACTTGTCGATGGCGG
>CALGTD010000171.1 GCA_937901895.1 uncultured Spartobacteria bacterium
CATGCAGCACCTAGCATGCCATTTCCACTCAGCTATATTTTGAGATAGCTTCTAGAATCACTCCACTGGAGGAGAGAAAACCCGAGGCAAAATTAGAAGCAGAAGTCGTCCCCAAAAGAGTCAGCGAACCAGCGCCGATTTTGGTCATTGATCCACTCTCCGTTGTCGTCCACGTAGCTGGCACAAATCTCGTCGGGTTATATAAATACGATTTCGTGAACGGAGAAACCTTGTGCGTGACCACCCGGCCGGCCGCGCCATCGTAGCGCCGCCCTTGAAGAATTACCTTCTGCGGGCGGGACAGCACCGGCACCCTTACCGAATACGTATTCATCTGCTGATTCACAGCGATGCGCCGCGTTCTGGGCTTTCCCGTTTTCGTCCGGTATTTCGCGATCACATAGTCCGCGTTGATCGCATAACCTTTCAATGTCGTTTGGTCCCCCGGACGAAGGGCGGAAGTGATGATCGCGTAGACGCCGTCGGTCATTCGATAGCGAACGTCCTTTGTCACCAAGGGAGGGGCTCCCGGGACATCCGGCGGGACATAAATCGCCAATCCTCCCATGGCGCTCGAAGCGAAAACCCCGGATAATACGACCAGAGCCCTGATCCAATCCTTCCCCGTCGCGAATACCGGTTTTGCCATGGGCAAGCGTAAGAGTAACCGACGCCTGAAGGCAATGTCGGCCTTTCAAATTTCGACACAGCAAAAGCACGACAAGAATCACATGACCTCCTGCCGGAATCGGATTCGGACGACCTGCCGTCAAAGAAATGCTGCCGCACAAACACAGAGTTCGGAAAGTCATGCCCCGCCGCGATATGCGACCCTTGCGCAGCGTGGCGGCTTTCTGCGATAGGTGGCGGTCCTCGCATGGCAAAGCCCGCCAATACCGCCGTCAGTGAAGCGCTCGGGGTCCTTCTCCTCGGGGTGGGGGTCCTTTTGTTGCTCGCGCTCGTCTCCTACGATCCCGCGGACGTGCCGTCGTGGCTGTTTTTCAACACGGTGGTTCCGTCCAACGAGAAGATCTCGAATTTCATCGGGATCGTCGGCGTGATCGGGGCGGGGCTCCTGTATTTCTTCCTCGGCGCGGCGGCGTATTTGCTCGCAGTGACGCTGCTGGGCTTCGGCGCGGCGAAGATGTGTTTCCCGAAGGTGCGCATGGCGGATCGCACGGGCTGGGCGGCGCTTTTTCTGATTTGCGGAGCCAGCCTTCTGAGCCTTCAGTCGTGGTTCCTGCAGGACTGGGGCCGCACCTTCCGCATCGAGGGACCGGGTGGATGGCTCGGGCACTGGATCGGCACGAAGGCGTTTGGCAACGCGCTGGGCTCGGTGGGGTCGGTCATCGTTCTCGGCGTTCTCTATTTCGTCAGCCTCATCCTTCTCACCGGCTTTCATCCCATCCGGTTTGTCAAAGCCTGCATCCGTCACGTGGCGGACTTCCTCGCCGCCCGGCGTGAGCGCCGTCGCGCGCGTCTCGACGAGCAGCGGCTCTTCGAGGAAAACCAGCGCAAGCTCGATCGCGAGGCGCTTCGTCTCGAAAAGAAGACCCGCAAAAAGACTGCGAAACCTTCGCCGGAACCGGAACCCGAGCCGGAGCCCGAACCGCCGGCGAATCTTCCCGAACCGAAAATCATCGACGCCACGGCTCCGAAGCCCAAGCCGACTCTGGCCGAACTCGAGGCGCGGAAGAAGGCGAACCAGCCGAAGCCCGCGCCGGCCTTGCAGGCGATTCACCTCGAAAACTACACCCTGCCCGAACTCGACCTCCTCGACGCCGCGGACGCCGACGGGCACACGCCGACGGATCCGGCAGAGTTGAAGTCCACGCAGGAGGTCATTCTCGACACGCTCGCACAGTTCGGCATCCAGGCGAGCCCCGGTGACATCACCAAGGGGCCGACCATCACACGCTACGAGCTCTATCCCGCAAAGGGCGTGCGCGTTGACCGGATCACCAGCCTCGAGCGCGACATTGCCCGGGCAACCCGCGCCGAGCGCATCAACATCCTCGCGCCCATCCCCGGCAAGGACACCGTCGGCATCGAGATCGCAAACGCGAAGAAGGTGAAGGTCACCCTCCGCGAGCTCTTCGAATCCGACGCCTGGGTGAACACCAAGGCGAAGCTTCCGCTCGCTCTCGGAAAGGACGTCTACGGAAACGTCATCATCGCCGATCTCGCGCAGATGCCTCACTGCCTGGTCGCCGGCACGACCGGCAGCGGCAAGAGCGTCTGCATCAACGCCATCATCGCCAGCCTGCTCTACCGGTTCACGCCCGAACAGCTGCGGTTCATCATGATCGATCCGAAGGTCGTCGAAATGCAGCTCTACAACACGCTGCCGCACCTCGTTACCCCGGTCGTGACCGAGCCAAAGAAGGTCCTGCTCGCGCTGCGCTGGGTCGTGGACGAGATGGAGCTGCGCTACCGCATCATCGCGAAATGCGGCGTGCGGAACATCGCCGCCTTCAACGCCCGGCCCAAACCGAAATCGCAGGCCGAGCTGGACGCGGAACGCGAGAAGGCGGGCGAGGAAAATCCCGGGGACAAGCCCACCGAGCAGGAAGGGCCGGTGGAGATCGACACCACTTCCGAGTCGGACTACGAGAACCACCCCGATGCGCCGGATCTCGAGCCCGACGAGGCTGTCAACGAGCCGCCACGCAAGATCAAGGTCCCCCGCGACGCGGACGACCTGGTGATCCCCGACTTCATGCCCTACATCGTGGTGATCATCGACGAGCTTGCGGATCTCATGCAGACGGCCCCCGCCGATGTGGAGTCCGCCATCGCACGCATCGCGCAAAAGGCCCGCGCGGCGGGCATCCACCTCATCGTTGCCACGCAGACGCCGCGCGCGGACGTGGTCACCGGCATCATCAAGGCAAACATCCCCAGTCGCATCGCCTTCCAGGTGGCCTCGAAGATCGACAGCCGCGTCATCCTGGATGAAAACGGCGCCGAGAAACTCCTCGGCCAGGGCGACATGCTCTACCTGCCTCCCGGCACCTCGAAGCTGATCCGCTCGCAGGGCGTGCTGGTGACCGACGAGGAAATCCGCCGTGTCGTGGAGTTTGTTTCCGCGTCCGCCGAACCGCAGTTCGAACCCGCAATCCACGCGAAATTGTCGACGGACGCGGCCCCGGAGGAGGAAATCAGCGAGGCGGACGAAGAACTGGTTGCAAAGTGCCTCGATATCATTAAGCAGGAAGGAAGGGCGTCCACATCGATGCTCCAGCGCCGTCTGAGACTCGGATACACGCGCGCGGCGAGGGTCGTCGACATCCTCGAGCAGCGCGGAATTCTCGGGCCGCCCGATGGTGCCAAACAACGCGAAATCCTCATCGACCTGAACTCACTTCCATGAAATCCGGGAATTCCGACCAGCTCATGCTCTCCGTCGGCGCCCTGCTCGCGGCGACCCGGGAGCAGCGCGGCATCCCGATCGAGCGCGCTGCGAAGGACACGCGCATGCGCCCCCAGCGGATTCGCGACATGGAGAACGACGACCTGTCGCACTTCACGAATCCCAGCTACGCCCGGATGTTTCTCATCGCCTACGCGAAGTATCTGGACATCCCGATGCAGACGATCCGCGAGCATCTGCCCGATGCGGGCGAGCCCGGATCGGAAGGCTACCAATACATCAACACGTCGTCGGAGGACCTTCCGTCCCTGCGTCGCGACCTCGGCTCCAAGACGCCCCGCCGCAACGGCTGGCTCATCGGCATCGGCGTGTCCGCTCTGCTTCTCATCCTCGGCGGCATCGGCTTCATCGTCTTTTACGCCACGGTCAATGCGGACCGCCTGATGGCCGCGCTCGACCGTCCTCCTCCGCCCGAGCCGGAGGCCAAGGTCGTCGTCGTCGAAAATGTGCAGCTCGCGAATTTGAAGGACGGGGAGGAAATTGCCGCCGCGGCGTTCGCCGAAACGGTCTCCCTGAATACGCCGCCGACACCGGCACCGGTTTCCCACATCGAATCGGAGGCGACGCTGGTCGAACCCCCGCCCGTCCCCTCCGAGGGGGTGGAGGCCACCTCCCTGCCGGAGCCTGCCACCGTGCTGGGCGATCGCGAGTTTCTCCTGGGAACGTCGCCCGGCGAATCGGAACCCGCCGCCGTCCCGTAACCGCAGGATGTCGACGCTCGTCCAGCGCCCGACTCCCACGCGGAAGGTCGGCATGATCAGCCTCGGCTGTGCGAAAAACCTCGTCGATGCCGAGGTGATGCTCGGGGATGCCGCGTCGCGCGGTTACGAGATCACCGCCAACGCCGAGGACGCGGACGTCGTGGTCGTGAACACCTGCGGCTTCATCGACGCCGCAAAGCAGGAATCCATCGATGCCATCCTTGAGGCCGGTGCCCGACTGCGCCAGGGGCAGAAGCTCGTGGTGAGCGGCTGCCTGTCCCAGCGCTATGCCGGAGAGCTGCGTAACGAACTGCCCGAGGTCCATGCGTTCATCGGCCTCGACCAGGTCGCGCAGGCGGGTGCGATTTTCGACGAGCTGTTCGATCGCGATCGCGAGGAGAGCGCCGTGAACCTCGTCACGCGCGGCTCGCGCTACATTCCCGATTACACGACGCCGAAGTTTCAGCTCACCCCCGCGCATTTCGCCTACGTGAAAATCGCCGAGGGCTGCAACCACCCGTGCAGCTTTTGCGTGATCCCGCAGATGCGCGGCCGTCACCGCAGCCGCACGATCGACTCCGTCGTGCGGGAAGTCCGCGAGCGCGTTGCAGCGGGTGTTCGCGAAATCAATCTCATCAGTCAGGACACCACCTACTACGGAATGGACCTGTGGGAGCTGAAGGCGGGGCCGAGACAGCCGGTCGACTCCTCGCGCGGCCCCACGCTGGTGAGCCTGCTCGACGAACTTGCGGAAATCGAAGGCGATTTCTGGATCCGCCTTCTCTACACACATCCGGCGCACTGGAGCGACGAGTTGATCGCCGCGATCGCGCGCAACCCGAAGGTCGTCCCTTACGTGGACATGCCGCTGCAGCACATCCACGCCGACTTGCTCGGCACGATGCGGCGCGAGACCTCGCGCGAACACATCGAGAATCTCATTCTTCGCCTGCGTGCCGGCATTCCCAACCTCGCCATCCGCACCACGTTCATCGTCGGATTCCCCGGGGAGACCGAGGAGCATTTTCAGTCGCTTCTGGAGTTCATCGAGCGCGTCCGTTTCGAGCGGCTCGGCGTGTTCGCTTACTCTCGCGAGGAAGGCTCCCGCGCGGCGAAGATGGAAAACCAGGTCCGCACCACGGTGAAGAACCGGCGTCACCGAGAGGCGATGAAACTCCAGCAGCGGATCGCGGCGGAAATCGCGCAGGAGCAAATCGGACGCAGAATCCGCGTGCTCGCAAGCCAGCCCCGCCTGGGCCGCACCATGCACGACGCCCCGGAGGTCGACTGCAAGGTCGTGCTCACCTCGCCGGTCGAGCCCGGCACCTTCGTGGACGCCACCGTCACCGGCACGCAGGTCTACGACCTCGTCGCCGAGCCCGTGCGATGAGCTTACTCGCCGCGCGCGCCCGGCTTCGACGCATCGCCCGGCGCTTTCCGGTTTCCTGCTTCCTGCGCGGCTACATCGTCGGAAAACTCTCCCTGGATCCCGCGTTTCGCGCGGTGCTGGAAATCGTGCGCAACTCCGCGGCACCAATCATCGACGTGGGCTGCGGCATGGGCCTGCTCGCGCATTACCTCCGGGAAAACGGCTGCACGCCAGCCGTTCACGGACTCGACCTCGACGAACGAAAGATCGAGATCGCACGCATCGCGGCACAGCGCGGCGGACTGGAGAACGTCACATTCGAGATCGGATCCGCCGCCTCGCTGCCTTCAAGGTCCGGGACGGTCGTGCTTCTCGACGTCATTCATTATCTCGACGACCCCGCGCAGCAGCGGCTTCTCGAGAACCTTGCGGCCCGCAATGGCCTCGTCCTTCTCCGCACGGCGCCGCGTGAGCGTTCGTGGCGGTTCGCCCTCGTGCTCGCGCAGGAATGGTGGACACGCGTCTCGCGCTGGATTCCCGTGGAAGGCGAGTTCAACTTTGCGCCGGCCGCGAAGATCCGCGCGCCATTTCTGGAAGCGGGCTGGGATTGCGAAGAGCGGCCGATGTGGGGCTGCACTCCGTTCAACAGCCGACTCTTCGTGTTTCACCGCAAAACCTCCGCTCCGAAGTCGGAACATCCCGTGCTGGAGGCGGGAGGTCAGTCCTCGCGGAACTGACGTCTCCGCGGCGTTTCCGGTCAGCTGCCCGAATACACCGCGTCGTCGTCGAAGACCTTCGACTCCTTCACCGGCAATGGCTTTGCTTCGCGGTCAAGCTCCTGGAAAAAGCAGCTCCGATACCCGGTGTGGCACGCGCCGCCCGTCTGCTCGATTTCGAAAAGCAGCACGTCGCGGTCGCAGTCGTGGAACCAGCGGACGATCCGCTGCGTGTGACCGCTCGTCTCCCCCTTCAACCAGAGTTTCCCGCGCGAGCGGCTCCAGTAGTGCATCAGGCCGGTTTCCATGCATTTCTCGAGAGCCTCGCGATTCAGCCACGCAAACATCAACACCCGGCCGGTCGGCGGTCCGCCTGCGCTCCCGGGGACGGCCTCCTGCACAATCGCGGGAATCAGGCCGTCGGAAGTGAATTTAAAGTCGAATTCCACGCCGAAGCATCCCGTGCGCGGGCAGCGGCGATCAAGTTATTTCCCCGGCGCGCGGCACCGCCGGGAAACTTGTTGCCCCGCAAATCCCCGCTGCATACGGTCGCTGGCGCACCGAAACCTTTCCGCAGGCCGCTGATGACCGAGCCGAAATACCGTTACTTTCTTGTCCCGCCTTCGACGATTCCCCTGCCGCTCGGCGAAATCGTCCCCTCACTCCCCCACGGGGCGTGGTCCGGCACGGAGCGGGACAAACAGCGCACAATCCAGCTCCCGGCGTCGGAAGCGCTGGCCACCAATATCCCGCGCATCCGCTTCGCACGGTTGCGCGAACTCGTGCCCGATTGCATTCGCGAGCCTGCCGATGCACCGGAATGGATCGCCCTTCCCCCGGTGCCGCTCGTCCTTGCCTACCGGCCTGGCGTCCGTCGCGAGGCGATCCCCGACGAGCCCACTCCGCCTGCCTCCGAGCCCGCCGGAGAGAAACCGGCTGCGCCCTCTCCGGATGCCGCACCCGCCTCCGGACAAAAGCCGGAGCCGCCCTCCGCAGAAATAAAGCCCGGGGAGGAAAAACCAGTCGAGTCGACGGCTCCCGCGCAGGATGGCGAGCCGCCAGCCCCGAAGCCCATCCCGGCGTGGAAGCGTCTGCTCAAGCCGAAGCTCGCCCCGCCTCCCCCTTCGGCGAAGGACGAGTCCCCGACTCCGCCTGCGGACAAGCCCGCCACCCCGGTGCCGATTGTGAGTCGCACCCCCGTCGCGGATGACGAACCGAAGCTGCGTGCGTTGTTCATGACCGACGACGATCTGACCGTGGGAGGGCTCGTCGACCTTTGTGCGAAACTTCCCGGCATCACCGGCTGCGAGTTGCTCGACGACTCCGGCCTGCTTTGCTCGGCCTCGATGCCGGACAAGCTGAAGCCCACCGACTGGATCGCGCCGGCGCGCGAAGCCCTCGCCAGGATGCAGGGCATTCCCTCGGACATGCCCTCCATCACGCTGCATCCACCGTCCGCGGCCGTATCGATGTGGCTGCCTGCAAAATTCTCGTTCGTCGTCGTGCACGACGAGCGCGGATTCCGTCCCGGAGTCCTCGAGAAGATCGACGCCACGGTTGCCGCGATCGTTCGCGCGATCGGCTAGCGAATGCGGTATTTCCCGTCGCCGACGCTCAAAACGCGGATTTCCACCGGCGTCAGCCCCTTCTCGTAGAATCCAAGCTTCTTCGCGACCGGCGCCGTCACATCAATGATGCGCCCGGGCACGAAGGGCCCCCGGTCATTCACACGCACCACGGTGCTGCGGCCGTTTGCGAGGTTGGTCACCTTGATCCGGCATGGCAGCGGCAGGGTTTTGTGCGCCGCACCCGCGCTCCAGCCGTAGATCTTTTCGCCGATCGCCGTCTTGCCGGGAAACACGAGAAACCCGCTCTTGTAGTGCGACGCCACGCCGCGCTCGCGGTATCCGATCGCCTCCCGCGGGCTCATGGGATGATACCTCACGCCTCGCACCGTGTAGGGCGCCGTCTTGTAGCCCTTGTAGTTTCCACCTCCGGCACAACCGGCCAGGACAAACCCCACGCCCGCCGCGAACAGGAGTCGCATCGTTGTCACGCGCACGGTTTGCCACGGAAGCACCGCCACGTCCAGCACGGCGGAATGCGGTCCAGGGAGAAAGGTGCATTGCCGAGGGCCAGGGCGAATGCCTCGAGTTGGCGGCCTTCGTCCGAATGGGGCATTCGTGGTATCGAAACGCGTCTAGGCAGATTACCTCCGACAGTGTAGGATGCTGCCTCCTTTCCATGAGTCCGACCGACCTTCCCCCAGAATCGTCTGTGGCCAGCCTTGTCGACGAGCCCTCCGAGCGACGCAAGCGCATCCGTCGGCTTGTCATTCTCATCCTGCTCATCAGCATAGGCATTCACGTCGTTGCCGGAATCGGTGCGGGCATCTGGGTCATCGCACGCTACCTGACGCAACCAAAGGCGCAGTTCGTCGTGCAAAAGCAGGTCCAGATGACTCCCCAGGACCGTGAGCACCGGATGAAGATGGAGGAAGTCACATCCCTGCGCCCGAAGCCCACCTTCAACAACCGCATTCAAAGCCTTCGCCCCAGCAAGCTGGCGCTTCCGGAACTGCCACGAGTGCCGCTGGAAACCATCACCCCGATCGATACGGAGGCGCTGATTTCCGATCAGGTCGAAGGAATGGGCCAGTATGGAGCCGGTTCCGGCTCCGGCGGCGGGTTCTTCGGCGGCGCCGGCGCTTCAGGCAGCGGACTGCTCGCCGGCCGGCTCTACGATTTGAAAAAGAATCACCGGGGAGATCCCACCCCGGGCGGAATGAACCGCGAGAAATACCTCGGAATCGTCGGCCAGATCGCCCGCAGCCCGAATGCCAACTCGATCCTCGACAAGTATTTTGCCGCACCGGACACCCTCTACATGCCGCGCCTCGCGATTCCCATCATCAACGCGAACGAGGCTCCGAAGGCGTTCAAGGTCGAAAAGGAGATCCAGCCCAGCTACTGGATCGCCGTGTATCAGGGACGCGCCACCGCACCGGAAACCGGCAGCTTCAAGTTCATCGGCCACGCGGACGATATCCTGCTGGTGAAGGTCAACGGGCGCCTGGTTTTCGACGGCAGCCTGCTTAGCCCCACGATTCTGTCGCAAAAGGAAGGCAAGACGTTCAGCGTCAAGAAGGGCGAAGCCTACGACATCGAAATCATCATCGGTGAATGCCCGGGAGGATATTTTTCGGCATGGCTGCAGATTCAACAGCAGGGCGGCAACCACAAGCCCTACTGGTTCCGGATGAACAACGATCCCGTCAAATACGAGAAGAAACGCGGCGACGGCAATCAGAAGAACCCGGAAGACACCATCAATGGCCCTGTCTGGTGGCCGGCCTCGAAGAAACAGGCCGCGCCCGGCGTGGGTCTATGATCCGGCGGCCGGTCAGCTCATGCAGCAGCAACCGGCCATCGCCAACGAAACCGCCCCAACCAGCGTCCATCGCATCCAATTCATGATGCGGGGGAAGGTCCCCGTTTCCGGACGGATTGTAAAGGTCTGAGCCGTTTTTGCGCGCCCGCCGCGATGTGTCGTCGACGGCCGGAGTGTTCGGAACGGCCTTCGCCACCCGTCCGGAGCCGAAATTTACGTCCCCCGGAAAACACACTTCCACCCGTCCGGCGGTCATGAACTCCCGAGACTTTTCCTTGACGCCGGTGCGCCAAAGTGGTGAAAAGTGGGGCGAAGTGGCAATCAGTGGTATGTAAACCCTAAGCCGAATGCCGAAGGAAGCAACAGTGATCTTTGCGGGGACTTTCCATCGCACGATGGACGCGAAGAATCGTGTCACGATTCCCTCGGATTGGGCGGCCTCCAGGATTGACGCCTTCTATCTGCTTCCGGCGAACCGGCGTGTGAACGTGATGCCCGCTTCGGAACTTGCCCGTCAGGAGCAGGAATTGCGGGAAATGCTCCCGGCCGGAGCTGCCCGCCAGGAGGCCCTGCGCGTGATCTACGGATCCGCACGCCGCGTGGAGCCGGATGCCCAGGGGCGCATCCTCATTCCCGAGGAGCTCTGCAAGCACGCGGAACTCCACGGGGAGGTCGCCGTCGTCGGCGTGAAAGACCGTTTTGAGATTTGGAATCCCGCCAACCTGCCGGCTGCGGCATCCGCGGAGACAACTTCCGAGGAGGCCCGCCAGGCACTCGCGGCTTTGGGATACTGAGCATGGAGGAACGCAACGAATGAGAGGACACGCCGGATGAGCAAGGCATGTCGCAGGTTTTTCATCGGCTCCACGCCGGTCAAAGACTCCGACGGAAAGCCCTCCGGCGCCGCAGTCATCAAATTCAAACCGAAGAACGCGTATGAACTGCTTGGACTTCGAAGACCCCCTCGACCTGCTCTTGGAAAATTCTGAGCCCGCACCTGGCTGCATGGACTACCACGTTCCCGTCCTCGCCGACGAGGTTGTCACCTTTCTCCGGCCCGCGCCGGGCATTTTGTTTCTCGATGGCACCCTCGGTGGCGGCGGCCACTCCGAACGCTTCCTTCAGGCCGGAGCCCGCGTCGTCGCGCTCGATCGCGATCCGGAAGCCCTCGCCCACGCCTCCGTGCGACTGGCTCCCTGGGAGCATCGCCTCATCCTTCGTCAGGCCAACTTCGCAGACGCCCCCGCCGTGCTCGACGAACTCGGAATCGACCTCGTTGGCGGAGCGCTCCTGGACATCGGCGTTTCCTCGCATCAACTCGACACCGCGGAACGGGGATTTTCCCTCCTCCACGACGGCCCGCTGGACATGCGAATGGGAGCCGACGCCACCTGCACGGCCGCGGATCTGGTCAACACGGCAGATCCTGACGAACTCGTCCGCATTTTCCGGGAATACGGCGAGGAACAAAGCGCCGTCCGCATCGTGTCGCACCTCGTGAAACTCCGCGCAACCACGCCGTTCCACACCACCGGCCAGCTTGCCGACGCGGTGGCGTCCGTGATTCCGCGCACCGGCCGCCGGCACCCCGCGACCCGCGTGTTCCAGGCGCTTCGCATCGCGGTGAACGACGAACTCGGCTCGCTTGAGCGCGGACTGGAAGCCATCAGTTCGCGCCTCGCCCGCGGCGCCCGCTTTGGCGTCATCACGTTCCATTCCCTCGAAGACCGGATGGTGAAGCGCTTCTTCAAGCACCGCAGCTCGGAGTGGATCGACCGTCCCGAGTGGCCGGAGCCGCGGAAAAACCCGGACCGCATCTTCCGTCTCCTGACTCCACATCCCATCGACCCCTGTCCCGAGGAGGTCGAAGCCAACCCACGCGCCCGCAGCGCAAAACTCCGCATCGTCGAGCGCATCCTGCCATGAACGCCAAACGCACCTCCACCCGCGCCATCAATCCGCTCCAGCCTTCCCGCATCCTGCTGGTCTGCTTCGCCGCTCTCGTGTTCGGCGGTGCAGGCGTCTGCTTCGTCTCGCTCAAGAACACCCAGCACACCCTCGGCGAGCGCGTCCGGACCACCGAACGCCAGCTCCGCGAACTGCGCGCACGCAATCAGGACTACCAGAGCCGCATTCGCACACTCACGTCGCTGAACACGCTGCGCACCCGGCTCAAGGACGGGTTCATTGACATGATTCCCGTGCAGGACACCGCCATCGCGCGCCTCACCCCACCCGCCGTTGCCGGTCCGGACGGCGTCGCACGCACCGCGTCTCTCAACCCAGTCGGCCGCCCGTGAGGTGGAACACCCAGACCCGCATCCTCATTGCAAGCGGCTTTGTCGGCCTTCTCTTCACCGGCTTCTCCGCCCGGTTGATCCATCTCGGTGTCGCGAAGCATGACGAGTATTCGCGTCTCGCCGCGCAGAAAAATTCCATCCGCAAGACGATCTACGCCCGCCGCGGATTGATCACCGACCGCAACGGCGAAATCCTCGCGGACAACACTCCCGTCAGCACCGCCTTCGTCGACGGCTCCCACGTGAAGGATCCGCACGCCGTCGCCACGGTTGTCGCGCCGTTCCTCGAGATGAACGTCGAGGAACTCGAGGCGAAGATTGCCGACGCCGTCGCGAACGACCGCAAGTATGTCGTCCTCCGCCGCGAGGTTCCCGCCCGCGTCGAGTTCGAATGCAAGGCGGCGCTCGAACAAAAGGATCTTCGCGGAATCTACTTCGACGCCGACAGCAAGCGCGTCCATCCAAACGGCTCGCTCCTCGCGCACGTCGTGGGCTTCCTGAATCACGAGCGCCGGGGCATCCAGGGGATCGAGCTGTCGATGGAGGATTACCTGCGCGGGCAGGACGGATTTCGCCACACGGAGCGGGACCGCCGTGGACAGGAAATCGTTGTCTATCGCGGGCAGGAGCGCGCACCCCGCGACGGTCTCAACGTCCAGCTCACCATCGACATGGGTCTGCAATCCATCGTCGAGGACGAACTCGACCAGGCCGTCGCCGAACTCAAGCCCGAGACCGCCGTTGCAGTGATGCTCGATCCCGGAACGGGAGAGGTTCTCGCCATGGCCAGCCGTCCGCATTTCGAACCGGATGCCATCGGCGACGCCCAGCCCGAGCAGATGAAGAACCGCGCGATCATCGACATGGTGGAGCCCGGCTCCACGTTCAAGATCGTCGTCGCCGGAGCGGCATTGAACGAGGGCATCATCAACACGGAGACAAAGATCAACTGCGAGGGTGGCCGCTTTGCCTACGGAGGCAAAATTCTGAAGGATCACCACGGCTATGGTCTGCTGACCGTGCACGACATCCTGAAAAAGTCGTCGAACATCGGCTCGGCCAAGATGGCTCTCATGATGGGAGGTGACACCTTCTACGAATACGTAAAGCGTTTCGGGTTCGGCGAACGCACCGGCATCGAATTGCCCGGCGAAATTGCCGGTCTCGTTCACCCTCCCCCTCGCTGGGACAAACTCACGATCACCCGCATGCCGATGGGTCATTCCGTTGCGGCCACCCCTCTCCAGATCACCAGCGCGATGGGAGTGATCGCCAACGGCGGCAAACTCATGGCTCCGCACATCGTGAAATCGCTCTCCGACAGCTCCGGAAAAACCATTCGCGAGTTTCAACCCACGGTCGTTCGCGAGGTCATCAACCCCCAGACCGCGGAAATCATCAACCGCGCCCTCATGGACGTCGTCGGCCCCGGCGGCACGGCACGGCTTGCCGCCGTGGCCGGGTTCAGCGTCGCCGGCAAGACCGGCACCGCGGAGAAGGTCAATCCAAAGGGCGGATATTTCTCCGGCAAATATGTCGTCTCCTTCGTGGGCTACATGCCCGCCGAGGATCCGGCCTTCGTCTGCCTCGTGTTGATCGACAATCCGAACCTCCCGTCCAACCTGAACTACGGCGGCCTCGTCGCCGCACCCATCTTCTCCCGCATTGCGGAACGCGCGGCCCGCCATCTCGATCTCCGGCCCGTCATGCGCGCCGAATCCGTCACGGAAATCGCCTCGAACGTCAGGGAGGAGCCTGCCAAACGATGAACTGGAATCTCCACAAGCTCCTCGCCGCCTCGGACATTCATCCACCGCCGGGTTCGGACCGGATTTCCGTCGAGTCGCTGTGCTACGATTCCCGCCGCGCCACGGCGGGTGCGCTGTTTTTTGCTCTCCCGGGGGCACAGGCCGACGGCGCGAAGTTTGCGCATGACGCGATCACGCGCGGGGCATGCGCCGTCGTCGCCGAGTCCGCGATTCCGGACAGTCCGGTTCCCGTGGCAACGGTTGCCAGCGCACGCATCGCGATGGCCGATGCCGCCCGCATCTTCCACGGGAATCCTGGCGAAAACCTGCGCGCTGTTGCCGTCACCGGAACCAACGGCAAGACGACCACCGCCTTCCTCGTCAAACACCTCCTCGACTCCGCCCACCTTCGCTGCGGACTGCTCGGCACCATCCGCTACGTCGTTGGAGACGATGTCCTCCCCGCCGCGCGAACGACGCCGGAATCCGCCGATGTCCAGGAGTTGCTCGCGCGGATGGTCG
This sequence comes from uncultured Spartobacteria bacterium, assembly GCA_937901895.1. Classification (GTDB taxonomy): domain Bacteria; phylum Verrucomicrobiota; class Verrucomicrobiia; order Chthoniobacterales; family JAATET01; genus JAATET01. The sequence continues at coordinate 14,180 of CALGTD010000171.1, forward strand.
CCGCGGGCAACCGCTCCGTTGCGATGGAGGTTTCCAGCCACGCGCTCGTGCAGCACAGGGTGCGCGGCATCGAGTGGGACGCCGCGATCTTCACAAACCTCACGCAGGACCACCTCGACTACCACAAGACAATGGACGCCTATTTCGATGCGAAGGCGTCCCTCTTCGAAACGATGTATCGGCAAACCGGACGTCGCGGGAAGAGCATCATCAACCTGGACGACCGCTACGGAAATTTCCTGCTCGAGCGCCTGCCGAAGGCCGCCAAACCGATCACCTACGGTTTTGGCGCGCGCGCCGACTTCCGCGCGATCGACCCGCGCTCCGATGTGCACGGCACCCAGTTCAAGCTCGAGGCAAAGGGGCGCCAGTATCTCGTGCGCCTGCCGCTAATCGGCCGCTTCAACGTCTACAACTCCCTCGCCGCCCTCGCCGCCACGTCGGCGATGGGTCTCGAGCTCCGCGCGATGGTGCAGGCGATTGCCTCGGCACCGCAGGTTCCCGGCCGCCTCGAGCGCGTGCAGGCGCGCCGCAATTTCTCGGTCTATGTCGATTATGCTCACACGGACGACGCCTTGACCAACGTCCTGAGCACGCTTCGCGACCTCCGGCCCCGGCGGCTGATCGCAGTCTTTGGCTGCGGCGGCGACCGCGACCGCGCGAAGCGCCCTTTGATGGCCCGCGCCGCCGGGCAGCTCGCCGACCACACGGTCGTCACGTCGGACAACCCACGCTCGGAGGATCCCGAGCGAATCATCGCCGACATTCTGCCCGGCCTGCGAGGCCGGTCCCACGAAGCCATCACCGATCGCGCCGAGGCGATTCACCGCGCGGTCGCGCTCGCTGGTCCCGGGGACATTGTTCTCATCGCCGGAAAGGGACACGAAGCCTATCAGGAGGTGCACGGCGTTCGCACTCCTTTCGACGACGTCTCGATCGCACGCAACGCAATCGCGGCCAAACCCGTGGAGCAGGAATAGACATGGACCCCACCCCGCTCCAAACGATTGCCGAACTCTGCGGCGGAAGGCTCTCCGGCGATGGAGGAACGCCCATCGCACGCATCTCGAAGGACACGCGCACGATCCGGCCCGGGGGGACGCTCCTGGTCGGGTACTTCGCGGGGGAGTCGCTCGCGCCGTTCGACCACGTC
>CALGTD010000172.1 GCA_937901895.1 uncultured Spartobacteria bacterium
TGGGTTCAGAACGTCGCGAGACAGTTCGGTCCTTATCCACTGTGGGCGCAGGAGAGTTGAGGGGTTCAATCCTTAGTACGAGAGGACCGGGATTGACAAACCTCTGGTGATCCAGTTGTTCCGTCAGGAGCATGGCTGGGCAGCTATGTTTGGAAAGGATAAGCGCTGAAAGCATCTAAGCGCCAAGCCTCTCCCAAGATGAACTCTCCCTGAAGAGTCGTGGAAGACCACCACGTTGATAGGCCATGGGTACAAGCGCAGCAATGTGTTTAGCTTAATGGTACTAATACTCGTTCGGCTTTTTATTTCGAGCATCCACTCGGCTAAAACTGAAGTTGTTAATTTATCCTTATATGCGGTTGTCAGCGAATCCGATTGTTTCTGATCACGGACTGGTGGTCTGGAAATCATTGATCTTTCAAAATCTGGCAAGAAAAGAGGTCGCTAGATAAGCGGTTCAGACTGTCTCGATGATATGTTTGAGATCGACATCTGGTGATCCTTGCATGGTGGTCCCACCCGTTCCCATCCCGAACACGGAAGTGAAACGCCATAGCGCCGATGGTAGTGCATCTCTAGGTTGTGCGAGAGTAGGTCGTTGCCAGTATTATGCCCCGTTTCTTGAAAACAAGGAACGGGGCTTTTTTTTAGACCGCACTCTGATTGCGAAAGCCTAGAAGCTATCTCAAAATATAGCTGAGTGGAGATGGTATGTTAGGTGCTGTATGTGTGACATGCAACTCGCTGATGAACAGTGGGCTAGAGTCAGAGGAAACTTCCTGAGGAGAACATTTCTGACGCCAGGCGGGGAGGGGAAGCCGGTGGCAACAAGGCGAGTTCTCGAGGCGGAGCTGTGGATCTTGAACAGCGGAGCAGTGGTGCCTGCTGCTGCCTCAGAGCTATCCAAATCATAAAACGGTGCATCGGCGATTTCAGTGCTGGTGCGAGCAGGAAGTGCTTCGGAAGGGCTTTGTTCTTTGGCCAATGAGCTGCGTAACCGCGATCTGGTGGACCCTTCAGAAAGCTTCATCGATGCTACATTCTCCTCGGCCAAGGGTGGCGGCACCGGAATTGGAAGGCCAAGCGAGGTAGAGGAGTCAAGATCATGGCGATCGTCGATAAAGAGGGACTTCCACTTGGCGTAAGCACGCATGCCGCCAATCATCGTGAAGTCGCTTTGGTTCAGCTCGGCTTCCAGTTTTACATGATCGAGGCCAAGCCAGAGAAGCTGTCGGAGATAAAGCCTACGATAGGGACGATCTCGACCTCTTAGCAAAGGAAGGCATCGATCTTGCGCCGTATCGCTCCAATCGGCGCGACGACCGCAAGACCCAGGACCTTCGCAGCTGCGCCGCTATCGGCGCCGATGGATCGTCGGGCGCTTCTTCGCCTGGATACAATACAAGCGACGACTCCTCGTGCGATGGGAGTTCCATCCCGCCAATTTCCTTGGTTTCGGGCAACTTGCTTCAATCGGCATTCTCCTAACCGATTTTGAGATAGCTTCTGGTGTGTGGTCACACGGGGGGACAAAAGCGCTTTCCGTAAACAGTTCCATCTTGATGGTGCGGAGATTGAGATCCGTTTTGTGAGTGACATTGCCGTAACGGAACGCCGGTGCCAGGGAGACATATGGATCCCTCACCCGAGAGAGGCTTCAATTGGAATGTGAAAAGAGTGCCTGATAGTGACTTCTGTCATGGACGATGTTCTGAAGGAACGGCCACTCCTCGACATCAGTGTGGAATGTGGTTACGATTCCGAATGTGACCCCCGCGTTCGGCGAATTCGTCGGCACTATGCTGTTGATCGTTCTCGGTGACGGCGTTGTGGCGAATGTCCTTTTAAAAAAATCCAAGGGTGAAGGGTCGGGATGGATCGTCATCGCGACAGGCTGGGCGCTGGCGGTGTTCCTCGGCGTGGCCGTCGTGGCGCGGGTGAGCGGCGCGCATATCAATCCCGCCGTCACGCTGGGGCTCGCGCTGAATGGTGTTTTTCCATGGGCGGAGGTGCCCGCCTACATGGTCGCGCAGGTGGCGGGGGCGTTTGCCGGAGGGGTGATCGTGTGGCTGGCGTATCTTCCGCACTGGAAGGAAACGCCGGATGGCGACACAAAACGCGCGGTTTTCTGCACGGCGCCCGCGATTCGCAATTACCCGTCGAATGTCGTGTGCGAAATCATCGGCACGTTTGTGCTCGTGTTCGGTGTGCTCGCGATGAAAGGCGCCTTCGAGGGGGATCCCATGAGCGGCTCGGCAATTCCCATCGATCTGGGAGCCTTGGGGGCCGTGCCCGTCGCGTTGCTCGTGTGGGCGATCGGCCTCTCGCTCGGCGGTCCCACGGGCTATGCCATCAATCCCGCCCGCGATTTCGGTCCGCGCCTTGCCCATGCCATTCTTCCGCTTCCCGGAAAAACCCACAGCGACTGGACGTATGCCTGGGTGCCCATCGTCGGACCGCTCGTCGGCGCGGCGCTGGCCGTCGGCGCCTATGTCGCGCTCGGCAGATTTTGACGTTTCCCATGAAATACCTTCTCGCTCTCGACCAGGGCACGACGAGTTCCCGCGCGATTGTTTACGACGCCACCTGCACGCCGATCGCCTCAGCGCAAAAAGAGTTTACCCAACTTTTCCCTCAGCCTGGCTGGGTGGAACACGACGCGAGCGAAATCTGGCACGGCGTCGAAGAGGTCGCGCGGAATGCCGTGCGGCAGGCCGGCATCGATGTGGCGGACATCGCGGCGATCGGCATCACGAACCAGCGCGAGACCGTGGTCGTGTGGGATCGAAAGACGGGGCAGCCGGTCGCGCCGGCCATCGTGTGGCAGGACCGCCGGACCGCCGATTACATGACCGCACTGCGCGAAGCGGGCAAGGAGCCGTTCATCCAGCAGAAGACCGGGCTCGTGCTCGACTCGTATTTCTCCGCCAGCAAGCTCCACTGGCTGCTGCGTCAGATCCCCGACGCGCGGGCACGCGCGGCCAACGGCGAACTCGCCGCGGGCACGATCGACTCGTGGCTCATCTTCAAACTCACCGGCGGCCGGGAGCACGTGACGGATGTCACCAACGCGTGCCGCACGATGCTCATGAACATCCATTCCGGCGAGTGGGATCCGGATCTCCTTGCGCTCTTCGATATTCCGGCATCGCTGCTGCCGCGCATCATGTCAAATGCCGTGCCGCTGGGCGAAACCGAACCGGGTTTCCTCGGCCGGCCGGTCACCGTGTGCGGCGGGGTGGGTGACCAGCAGTCCGCATTGTTCGGGCAGCTCTGCACCGCGCCCGGTCTGGTGAAATGCACCTACGGGACCGGGTGCTTCATGCTCGAATTCACGGGCGCTGAGCCGGTGACGAGCAAGAACCGCCTCATCACGACCGTGGCGTGGAAACTCGGCGAGGCCCCCACCCAATACGCGCTCGAAGGCAGCATTTTCATGGGCGGGGCTGCGATCCAGTGGCTGCGCGATGGACTCCGGATCATTCGCACGGCCCCCGAGGTCAACGAGCTTGCCGCGAAGGTGCAGGACGCCGGCGGCGTTGTGCTCGTGCCGGCATTCACCGGTCTGGGCTCACCGTATTGGGATGCGAGCGCGCGCGGCACGCTCCTTGGAATGACGCGCGGAACGACCGACGCGCACATCGCTCGCGCGACGCTCGAGGGCATCGCCTATCAGGTCGTCGATCTCGCGACGGCGATGGAGAGGGATTCCGGACATCGCATCACGACCCTGCGGGTCGATGGCGGCGCGGCGGCGAGCGATCTGCTCATGCAGATCCAGGCCGACCTTCTCGGCGTGCGTGTGGAGCGACCGAGGAACGTCGAGACGACCGCAATCGGCGCGGCCATGATGGCCGGGCTCGGCGCGGGCGTTTGGCGTGATGTCGAAGAGCTCACGGAGGTGCGCGCCGTGGACCGCGAATTTCATCCGATGACCACCGCCCGGGATCGCCGGGCCAAAATGAAAATCTGGAAAAAGGCCGTGCGGCGTGCCCGCGCGTGGGCCGATTGAGTTTATGAACCGAGAAGACATGCTGAAGCGGCTCGGAAGCGAGCCGGAATGGGACGTGGCAATCATCGGCGGAGGGGCCACCGGTCTGGGATGCGCCGTCGATGCCGCGAGTCGCGGCTATCGGACGCTCCTCATTGAGGCGCACGATTTTGCCAAGGGCACGTCGAGCCGCAGCACGAAGCTTGTGCACGGCGGCGTGCGTTATCTCGAGCAGGGCGACATTCCCCTGGTGCTCGAGGCGCTGCGCGAGCGCGGCCTGCTCCATCGCAACGCCCCGCACCTCGTGCACCACCTCTCGTTCATCGTGCCGCGGTATCAGTGGTGGGAGGGGCCGTTCTTCGGGCTTGGACTCAAGATGTATGACCTGCTCGCGGGAAAGCTGAATCTCGCAAAGTCGCGCCTCCTCAATCGCGAGGAGACGATGCGCATGATTCCAAACATCGAGACGGAGCGCCTTCTCGGCGGCGTGGAGTATTTCGACGGGCAGTTCGACGATGCGCGACTCGCCGTGGCGCTTGCACGCACGGCCGCCGATCACGGGGCGTGTGTGTTGAATTACGTGGAAGCCACCGGTCTCACGAAGGCCGACGGGCTGGTGAACGGCTTCACCGCACGCGATGTCGAGACGGGCGCCGGGATCGAAGTGCGCGCGAAGGTCGTCATCAATGCAACCGGCATCTTCGCCGATCGCATCCGTCAGTTCGATGAGCCGGAGACGCCGGCGGCCGTGCAGCCCAGCCAGGGCGTGCACCTCGTTTTCGACCGTGAATTCCTGCCGGGCGACTCGGCGATCATGGTGCCGCACACCGATGACGGGCGCGTGCTCTTCGTGATTCCCTGGCACGGAAAGGTGCTGGTGGGCACCACCGATACGCCGATGGAAAAGCCCGAACTCGAGCCGCGCGCACTCGAGGAGGAGATCGGGTTCATCCTTCGCAATGCGAATCGCTACCTCGCCCGCGATCCGCGCCGGAGCGACATCCGGAGCGTCTTTGCGGGGCAGCGTCCGCTCGTGCGGCCGCCGCGCGCGGATGGCACGGCCACCAAGCGCATCTCGCGAAACCACGAGGTGCTCATCTCCGATGGTGGACTCGTGACGATCGTCGGAGGGAAATGGACGACCTACCGCAAGATGGCGGAGGATACGATCGATCGCGCGTTGCAGATCGCGGGTCTCGACGAACGCAAGTGCGTGACTGAGACGCTGCCGATTCACGACGCGGGCGAAGCCGGCCCGAGCGAGCCAATTCATGCGAGCTGCGCGGACACCGAGGCGGACGTTCGCCGCGCCGCGCGCGAGGAGATGGCGCGCACGGTGGAGGATGCGCTCGCGCGCCGGTCCCGGCTCCTGTTTCTCGACGCGCAGGCGGCCATCGACAGCGCCCCGCGCGTGGCGGCATTGATGGCGGAGGAACTCGGACGCGACCAGGCGTGGATCGAGGCGCAGGTGAACGAATTCCGCTCCGTCGCCGCCGGCTATCTTCCCTGCTGATTGCCTGGAGACGGCGGACGACGCGACATTCCCGCTGGACATCCCGACGCGGCGGAGTGGGAATTTCCCCATGAACCGCCGCTCGATTCCCTCGTTCGCGATGAGCGAGGTCGGGCGCGAGTCGCTGCGGCAGGAAGGAATCGTCGTCACGACGTTGGAGGAATCGCTGTCGCACGACCCCGCGCGGCTTCATCCGCACTACCACGATTTCTTTCAGGTGATGCTGCTGCGCGGGCGCGGGGCGGTGATGCACGATTTTCGCGACTTCGCGGTGTCGGGCGAAACGCTCCTGTTTCTGGCGCCGGGCCAGGTTCACACGATCCGGCCGAGGAAAGGCTTCGGAGCCACGATTGTCTCGTTCACGCAGGAATTCTTCGACCACACGGCGCCGCCCCCGAGCGCTCTGCTCGACTTGCCGGTATTTTTCGAGCCCGGGACCGCTCCCATTCTTCGGATTCCGAAGCGCGATCCGCATCGCATCGCGGAGGTGTTCCCGGAAATGCAACGGGAGTTCACCGCCGCAGAATCCGGTGCGGCGGACGTTCTCCGCGCGTGGCTGCGCATTCTTTTTGCGCGTGCGATGCGGCTGCATGCGCTGCGTGAGCCGGAACAAGTCGTCGACGCGCGAACGCGGCTCGTGCGCGAGTTTCATCTCGCGGTGGAGCGCAGCTTTCGTCAGCGCCGCACGCTTGCGGACTACGCCCGCGACCTCGGAGTGACCGCCGATTATCTCAGCGAGATCGTGCATGAGCGCACCGGTCGATCGGCGGGACAGGTGATTCGCCAGCGCCGTCTGCTCGACGCGAAGCGGTTGTTGTCCCATTCCGACCTCGATGTTGCGGAGGTCGGATATCAGACCGGATTCAAGGATCCGTCCTATTTCGGGCGGTTTTTCCGGCGGGAGACCGGCCGGACTCCGGCGGAGTTTCGCGCGGAAATCCGGGAAAAATACCATCGAAAACCGGATTAGTGCCGTGCGATGGCGTTGAGAACACGCCGGTGATGGGGAAATTTATCCCCTCTTCATGTCGACAGCTTCCACCGAAAGTTCCAGCGTTCGCCCCGGAGCCTCGACCACCACGCTCGCGATCCTCTTCGCGATCAGCTTCTCGCACCTGGTCAACGACACGATCCAGGCACTCATTCCCTCGATCTATCCGATGATCAAAAGCTCGTTCGATCTGAGCTTTGCCCAACTCGGCTGGATCACCTTCACCTTTCAATGCACGGCCTCGCTGCTCCAGCCGCTGGTCGGATGGGTAACCGACAAGAAGCCGATGCCTCACTCGCTGGCCGTGGGCATGGGGCTGACGGTGCTGGGGCTGCTCGGGCTCGCGATGGCGAACAGCTATCCGCACATCCTCCTTTCGGCTGGGACCGTTGGACTTGGCTCCGCGATCTTTCATCCGGAGGCATCGCGCGTCGCCCACATGGCTGCCGGGCCTCGCCGTGGCTTTGCGCAGGCCCTCTTCCAGGTCGGCGGAAATGCCGGCACCTCGCTCGGGCCCCTGCTGGCGGCGCTCATCGTGGTTTCGCGCGGACAACGACACGTCGCGTGGTTTGCGTTGCTCGCGCTCATCGGCGTGATCGTGTTGTGGAAAATCGGCAGCTGGCAGGCGAAGAACCTGCACCGCATCGCGAAGAAGCACGCCGGCACAACCGTCGGTCACTCTCCGCTGCCACGCGCTCGTGTCGTGCAGGCGATTGCCGTGCTCGTGGTGCTCGTCTTCTCGAAATACGTCTACCTCACGAGCATGACGACGTATTACACGTTCTACCTCATCCACCGGTTCGACGTGTCGGTGCAGACGTCGCAAATGCTCCTCTTCGTGTTTCTTTTCTCCGTCGCACTGGGCACGATCGTGGGCGGCCCTGTGGGAGACCGGATTGGTCGCAAGCGCGTCATCTGGGCGTCGATCCTTGGCGTGGCGCCGTTTTCGCTGCTTTTGCCTTATGTGGGACTTGCCGCGACGGCGGTGCTTACGGTGTTCATCGGATCGATCCTCGCATCGGCGTTCTCGGCCATTCTCGTCTATGCGCAGGAACTCGTGCCCGGAAAGGTCGGAATGATCGCCGGTCTGTTCTTCGGTCTCGCATTTGGCATCGCGGGAATCGGATCCGCCGCGCTCGGTCAACTCGCGGACCTCACGAGCATCGAGTTTGTGTTCAAGCTCTGCGCGTTTCTCCCGCTGCTGGGCATGCTCACCGTGTTCCTGCCCGATGTCGAGCCGACCGGGCGGCGGCACTGACCTCAGCCGCCTCCAGCTTTGGACTGCACCGGCACGTGGAGCGTGCTAGCGTTTCCGGACGCCATGAAGCTGAACGATCCCTCCCTGCTGGTGACGAAAGCCTATCTCTGCGGCGAATGGCGGGACGCTCGATCCGGCCGCGTCATGAATGTCACGAACCCCGCGACGGGAGAGTTGGTCGCAACAGTGCCGGAACTCTCGGCCGACGAGGCTCACGAGGCGATCGCCTTTGCCGCCGCGTGCATGAAGGAATGGCAGAAACGCTCGGCGCTCGAACGCTCGAAAGTGCTGCGACGCTGGTTCGATCTCATGATCGAGAACGCCGCCGACCTTGCGCTCATTCTCACGAGCGAGCAGGGCAAACCGCTCGCGGAGGCGCGCGGCGAGATCCTCTACGGTGCCTCGTATGTGGAGTGGTTCGCCGAGGAGGCAAAGCGGATTTACGGGGACGTGATTCCCGCGCCGTCTGCGGATCGGCGCATTGTCGTGCTGCGTCAGCCGGTCGGCGTGTGCGCGGCAATTACGCCGTGGAACTTTCCAAACGCCATGCTCACGCGAAAGCTCGCACCGGCGCTTGCGGCCGGGTGTGCGATGGTCTGCAAGCCTGCGTCGCAGACTCCGCTCTCGGCTCTGGCCATCGCGTTGCTGGCTGAGCGCGCAGGGGTTCCGCCCGGACTCATTGCCGTGCTCCCGGGACCTTCCTCGGAAATCGGCGAGGCATTCACATCGAGTCCGATTGTCCGAAAGCTCACATTTACCGGATCAACGAGCGTCGGAAAGAAGTTGATGGCGGCATGTGCCGGCACCGTGAAAAAAGTCACGATGGAACTCGGCGGGAATGCGCCGTTCATCGTGTTTGATGATGCCGATCTCGACGCCGCCGTCGAGGGAGCGATGGCGTCGAAATTTCGCAACACGGGACAAACCTGCGTGTGCGCGAACCGCATCCTCGTGCAGTCGGGTGTGTTCGACGCCTTCGCCGAAAAACTCGTTGCCGCGACGAAAGCACTCAAGGTCGGAAATGGCGTCGAGGACGGCGTCACCCAGGGACCGCTCATCGACAGGAAGGCGCTGGAGAAGGTCGAGACGCTCGTTGCCGATGCCGTCAACAAGGGCGCGAAGGTGCTGCTTGGCGGCCGGCGTCACGCGCTTGGCGGAACTTTCTACGAGCCGACGGTGATCACCGACGCGACGATGGAAATGGAATTTGCGCAGGAGGAAATCTTTGGTCCGGTCTCGCCGTTGTATCGCTTCGAGACGGAGGAGGAAGCCATTGCCATGGCAAACGACACGAACGTCGGCCTCGCGAGCTATCTCTACACGCGCGATTTCGGCCGCGCATGGCGCGTCGCGGAAGCGCTCGAATACGGTATGGCGGGCGTGAACACCGGACTCATTTCCAATGCAATGGCCCCGTTCGGCGGCGTGAAGGAATCCGGCCTCGGCCGCGAGGGATCCCGCTACGGCATCGAGGATTACCTCGTGATGAAATACGTCTGCATGGCGGG
>CALGTD010000173.1 GCA_937901895.1 uncultured Spartobacteria bacterium
GGAGGAGGGCGGCGAGATTATTCCTTGGGTCGCCGCGCCCGGCTGGTCGCAGGCGACCTGGCGTCCGCGCACGGTGAGGTGCAGCTTTTCGGTGCCCTGCCCGGTGTAGCCGCCCGGTTCCGTGTGGCTTCCTGCGCTCATCATGGTTACGCCGACCTGCGCAAGGACGTCCCGCAAATCCGCGGGCTCACGCGTGCTGAGAACGATGCCGACGTGCGGGAAGGTGATTCGCAACGCGCAGATGAGCTGGATCAACTCGCGGTCGGGCAGGGGATGCCGCGGTTGGAATCCTCCTGCGGCGGGCTTGAGTCGCGGCAGGCTCACGGTGATCTGCGCCTTCCAGCAATGCTTGAGAACGTGGTCGAGATGCGTGGCGAGAGCCACGGCTTCGTCCCGCCAGTCCCACAGCCCGAAGAGCGCGCCGAGCCCGAGCCGGCGGAATCCCGCGGCGTAACCGCGCTCCGGACAGTCGAGTCGCCAGTCGAAATCCTTCTTCGGCCCATGCACGTGCATCTCGGCGTAGGTCGGGCGGTGATAGGTCTCCTGGTAGACCACAAGCCCCTCCCCGCCGGCGGCGACGAGGGGGATGTATTCCTCCGTTTCCATCGGTGCGACCTCAAGCGACACCGCCGGCACGATCTCGCGCACGCGGCGGATGCAGGCTTCGAGGTAGCCGTTCGAGACGAACTTCGGGTGCTCGCCGGCGACGAGGAGGAGATTGCGAAAGCCCTCCGCGGCGAGGTGGCGCGCCTCGACAAGCATCTGCTCCACATCGAGAGTCACGCGCAGGATTGCGTTCTCGCGTGAGAATCCGCAGTAGGCGCAGGAGTTGATGCATTCGTTCGAAAGATAGATCGGCGCAAACATCCGCATCGTCTTCCCGAAGAAGCGGCGGGTGATCGCGGCGGACTCCGCTGCCATCCGGTCGAGTTGCGCGTCGGACACCGGGTCGAGCAGCCGCCGGAAACGAAAGGCCAGCGGCGATGCGAGTGCGGTTTCAAATTGGGACGAGAACGCCATGCAAAGAATTTAAGACAGATTTGATGGAATTTCAGAATGGATGAAGCCGGCTTCGCATTGAATCCTGTTCTTCCCCTAAACTCTGCCACCATTGATGTCTGTCTTCGAAAAATCGTTATTCGCCGAATGGCTCGCCTGCGGAAGCGGCATCGAGTCCCTGATGGATGATCTCGGCCACGCGCTGGCCGAGGGAGGCGGATCGACAAAGATGCTCGGCGGAGGAAACCCTGCATTGATTCCCGCCGTCGAGGAATGCTGGCGCCAGCGGATCGCCGAGCTGCTCGGAGACGGCGACCGCTTCGACCGCATGCTCGGCGTCTATGATCCGCCGAAGGGCAACAGCCGGTTCATTCTCGCCCTCGCGGCATTTCTCCAGCGCGAGTTTGGCTGGAATGTCGGGGCCGAGCACATTGCGGTGACGGCCGGCGGGCAGACCGCGTTCTTTTATTTGTTCAACCTCCTCGCCGGCGAGTTTGCGGGCGGACGCCGCAAGCGCGTGTTGCTGCCGGTGGTGCCGGAATACATCGGCTATGCGAACCAGGGCGTCGGACCGGACCTGTTCCGCGGCGTCATGCCGGAGATCGAGCATCTCGGCGCGCATTCCTTTAAATATCGCGTCGACTTCTCGCGACTGGAGGTCGGCGGCGACATCGGGGCGATCTGCGCATCGCGTCCCACGAACCCCTCCGGCAACGTGCTCACCGACACCGAGGTCGCGCATCTCGACGCGCTCGCCCGCGACGCGAAGGTTCCGCTCATCCTCGACAACGCCTACGGCGCGCCATTCCCCGGCATTCTCTTCACCCACATCCAGCCGGTGTGGAATGAGAACATCATCCTCACCTTCAGCCTGTCGAAGCTCGGCCTGCCGGGCACCCGCACGGGCATCATCGTCGCACATCCGGACATCATCCGCTCCATCGCGTCGATGAACGCCATCGTCGGCCTTGCGAACGGAAATCTCGGCCAGGCGCTCGTCACGCCGCTGCTCGAGAGCGGGGAAATCCGCCGCCTCGTCTCCGACCACATCCGCCCCTATTACGAGCGCAAGGCGCGCAACGCCCGGCGCTGGGTGGCCGAGGCGTTCGACGACGCGATCGATTACCACGTCCACGCCAGCGAGGGGGCACTGTTTTTGTGGATCTGGTTCCGCGGAATGCCGGTGTCATCGGCGGAACTTTATCGCAGGCTGAAGGCGCGCGGCGTCCTCGTCGTGCCGGGCCACTATTTCGCCATCGGCTGCCCGGAGGTGGAGGAACACGCGTCGCGATGCATCCGCGTGAGCTTCGCGATGGAGGACGAGGTCGTCGAAGCCGGCATCCGCGCAATCGCCGACGAAGTCGCACGCATCTACGCAGGCGACTGAGCCAACCGGCTTCAGCACCACCCCCAGACTTACCTGTGGCCTGAACCATCTGAACGGCTGCGCAGATCCTCTAAACACTGCGCGAACTGTCTTCCGCCTGCATTGACGGATGTTCTCCGTTTCCTGAAGGAACAGAGCGGCGATTTGCGCTGAGGGGTGAAGGATCGGCTTTGCCGGGTTGGGCGGAGCTACGAGGAAGCGGGGGGCACCGTGATGCCCCATGTTGCGATGGCTTCGAGGTCGGTTTCGTTGATTGGCTGCTCCGGGAGCAGCGGCGCATCGCCTCTGAGGGACTGCCGGCGGATTTCGCCCCCCTGCCAGATGAAGGCGGTCTCGGAATGCGGGCCGACTTTTCGCGGATCGCTCCAGGTGTGGATGGAGAGCAGGGGGACGTTCGCCGCCGCGGCGAGATGCATCGGGCCGCTGTCCACGCTGATGACGGTCGCTGCCCGGCGGATGAGCCAGATCAGCTGGCGAAGGGTGGTGCGATTGGCGAGGTTGTGGGTATTGGCGGGGAGATTCGAAGGGGC
>CALGTD010000174.1 GCA_937901895.1 uncultured Spartobacteria bacterium
CCTCGCAAAACGTTTCGGCTATCAGCCGCTGCCTGCTTAAGTGGCTTCAACAATTTAATCTGCAGCGATGGCAACTATGGACATTACGACGGTGACGATCATCGGGGCCGGCACGATGGGAGCAAACATCGCGCTCAATTTCGCGGCGCATGGGGTGCGCGTGAAGTTGACGGATGTGCGCGAGGAGCAACTCGAGAAAGCGCGCGCCGCCATTCGCAAAAATGCCGAAATGCTGCGGGAGCACGGCCTGCTTGACAGGGCGGCGGACGACGTGCTGACGGGCATCGTTTGCGAAACCAATCTGGACGTCGCGCTCGAGGACGCCGACCTGGTGATCGAAGCGGTGCCGGAGAATCTGCAGTTGAAGCTGCGGATTGTCATGGAGCTGGATCGCAAGTGTGCTCCGGGAGTGATTCTGGCGAGCAACACGTCGACCTTTGTGCCGTCGAAACTTGCGGTGGGGTTTTTGAACCCGGCGCGGGCGGAGCAATTGGTGGTGATGCATTATTGGAACCCGGCGCATTTGATTCCCTTGGTCGAAGTCGTGCCGCATCCGCGCACGCAGCCCGAAGTATTGGAGCGCGTGAAGACATTGCTGGACCGGTGCGAGAAGAAGGCAGTGGTGCTGCGAAAGGAGTTGCCCGGATTTATTGGCAATCGGCTCGCCTTTGCATTGCAGCGGGAAGCGATGAGTTTGGTGGCGAATGGAGTCGCGGCGCCCGAGGACATCGACACGGTAGCGAGCGCGAGCTTTGGGCGTCGCATTCCCGTGACCGGAATTTTCGGCACGGCGGATCTCGGCGGGCTCGATGTGTATCTGGCGGTGTGTCGTTCGATTTTTCCGGAACTCTGTCGGGACGACAATGCGCCTCCGGCGCTGCAACGGCTGGTCGAGCAGGGGAAACTGGGGATCAAATCCGGCGAAGGGTGGAGCAAGTATGACGCGAAGCGGATTGCCGCATTACAAACGGTGTTGACGGCGGAGCTGGTGCATCAGGCGAAGCGGGATCAGGAGAGCGCGCCGCATGAAGCCCGCTGATCTCGGTGAGGTCACGCCGAGTGCGGCGGAGTGGTCGACGCTGGCCAGCCGGTTGACCGGAGAGCTGCATCGGAACACGACGATGCGGACGTTGTATGCGACGGACGCGTCGGAGTATCGCGAGCTGCCGCTCGCGGTGGCATGGCCGAAAAGCGAGGACGACGTGAGGGAACTCATCGCGTTCGCGAGGCGGCATCGGCTCGGTTTGATTCCGCGAACGGCCGGAACGTCGTTGGCCGGCCAGGTGGTGGGAGCGGGAATCGTAGTCGATCTGGGCCGCCATCTGCACAAAATCCTGAGACTCGATACGGCGCGACGGCACGTGTGGGTGCAACCGGGAGTCGTGCGCAACGAGCTGAATCTTCATCTTTCCCGCGATGGGCTGTTCTTCGCCCCCGAAACATCGACCGCCAATCGGGCAATGATCGGCGGAATGGTGGGCAACAACTCCTGCGGATCGAACTCGATCATCTACGGCACCACGCGCGACCATCTCGTCTCCGCTCGCGGTTTCCTGAGCGACGGATCGCTGGTAACCTTCGGTCCGCTGTCGCGCGAGGAGTTTGCCGCCAAATGCGCCGGAGGGGATTCGCTTGAAGCGCGGCTTTATCGCATGGTGCGCGACTTACTCGGGAATGCGGAGAACCGTGCGCTCATCCGCGAAAATTTCCCCAAGCGCAGCGTGACTCGCCGCAATACGGGATATGCGCTGGATCAGCTGATGGAGTGCGCGGTCTTCGACCCGGACTCGGCGAAGCCGTTCAACCTGTGCCGGCTCATCGCGGGCTCCGAAGGCACTTTGTTTCTCGGGGTGGAGTTCGAGTTGAACTGCGAGCGCCTGCCGCCGCCCGGAGCGTTGATGTGCGTGCATTTTCCGACGGTGCACGACGCGATGAAAGCGACGGTGATTGCGATGAAGACGCAGCCCTTTGGTTGCGAGCTGATCGACCGCAATATTCTCGAATGCACGAAGGCCAACCTCGAGCACGCGAAAAATCGCTTCTTCGTGCAGGGCGATCCCGGGGCGGTGCTTGTGGTGGAAATTCGTGATGAGGACCCGGCGGAAATCACGCGGAAGATGGAGGCGTTGGAGGCAAGTCTGCGCGCGGCGGGGTTGGGCTATGCGTTCCCGGTGTTGTGGGGGCAGGACTGCAATCGGGTGTGGGACCTGCGACGCGCGGGGCAGGGGCTGATGAACAATGTCGAAGGCGATGCGAAGCCGCGCGAAGTCGTCGAAGATACGGCGGTGGCGGTCGAAGACCTTCCCGCGTATATCGAGGAGTTCGATACGCTGATGCGCGGCAAATACGGCATCGAAAGCGTCTACTACGCTCATGCGGGCGCAGGCGAACTGCATACGCGGCCGCTGTTCAATCTGCGGACGGAAGATGGACTGAAGATGTTTCGAGGCATCGCCACCGACGTGGCGGCGCTGGTCAAAAAGTATCGCGGTTCACTCTCGGGCGAACACGGCGACGGACGACTGCGCGGAGAGTTCATCCGCTTCATGGTCGGCGACGCGTGCTATGCGATGATGCGGTGCGTCAAGGAAGCGTTCGATCCCCATCATATCTTCAATCCGGGAAAGATCATCGACACGCCGCCGATGGATACGTCCTTGCGGCAGTGGCCCGGGCAGGCGGATCCGCAGTATAAAACTTTGTTCGACTTCGGTGCGGCTGGAGGGGTGTTGCGCGCGACCGAGAAGTGCACGGGGGTGGGCGAGTGCCGGAAGTCTCATCTGATGGGCGGCACGATGTGCCCGAGCTACATGGCGACGCGGAACGAAAAGGATACGACCCGCGCGCGCGCAAACATGCTGCGCGAGGTGCTCACGAATCCGCGGAATGTTCGCAATGCGTGGGACAGTGCGGAAGTGAAAGAGGTGATGGACCTGTGCCTCTCGTGCAAGGGCTGCAAGTCCGAGTGCCCGTCGAACGTCGACGTCGCGCGGTTGAAAGCCGAGTGGCAGCAACACTACCTGGATGAACATGGCGTGCCGTTTCGCTCGCGACTGGTCGCGGGTTTTGCTTCGGCGATGCGCCTCGGGTCGGTTGCGCCTTCGCTCTACAATTGGGCGGTGACCCAGCCCACGATTTCCAGTTGGATAAAGCGGTTCTCTGGCTTCGCAGTGAAACGCAGTTTGCCGGCGCTGCATCACACCACGCTCAAGGCCTGGCACGCGCGGCACGCGAACCCGCGTGGCCAAGTCTACCCGAATGGCCGCGTGCATCTTTTCTGCGACGAATTCACCAATTACAACGATGCCGCCATCGGCATCAAAGCGGTGCAACTGCTGAACCGGCTCGGCTATGAAGTCGTGATTCCGCGGCACGTGGACAGCGGCCGCGCGCATTTTTCGAAAGGACTCGTGCGTCAGGCGCAGAAGCTCGCCGTCCGCAACGTCGAGCTGCTCAAGGACGTGGTCACGGAAGATGCACCACTCATCGGGATCGAACCCTCGGCAATTCTCGGATTCCGCGACGAGTATCCGGATCTGATGCCCGCACCACTGAAAACGGCGGCGAACCGGCTCCCGAAGAATGCGCTACTCATCGACGAGTTCATCGCGCGCGAGGCGGACGCGGGGCGCATTCGTTCTTCGTCTTTCAAGGCGCGCAGTCAGCCGGTCGTGCTTCACGGACATTGTCACCAGAAGGCGCTTTCTTCGCTGACGCCGACCGTCAAGGCGCTGGAGCTTCCGTCGGGTTATCGCGTGTCGATTATTCCTTCGGGCTGCTGCGGGATGGCGGGCTCCTTCGGTTATGAGGCGGAGCACTTCGAAGTTTCACAGCAGATTGGAGAGCTCGTGCTGTTTCCGGCGCTGAGAAAAACGCCGGCCGACGCGCTCATCGCGGCGCCGGGGTCGAGTTGTCGTCATCAAATCGGCGACGGCCTGAATCGAACTGCGCTTCATCCGGTTGAAATCCTGCACGCCGCGCTCCTCGAGCTGCAGTCAGGAGAGACCGGAGCGAAGACCCACGGCCATTAGTGTCAGTATTTGGGTTGATAGATGTAGAGGCCTGAAGACCGGAAAAGGTATCCTCCTGTATCGGATTCCAACATGTGCCCGAAACGTTCACCAAAACAATTGCCACCTGCCGGCCTTTTCCGTCCACGAGGATTTGCGGGGTCGGAGCCGGTCACTGTGAGTTCTGCGACCGTGCCTGGACGTGAACGGGTGGAAACCTAAAGAGAACGAACTCGCTGCGTGAACCACTCCGCCCCCGCAATTCCGCCGACCGTCCCCGCGTCGTCGACCGCCTCCAGGCAGTCGGCGACGGCGTTGCTGGCGTTCATGTGGGGCGCATATTTTCTGAACTACTGCGACCGGCAGGCGATCTTCGCCATGTTTCCGGTGCTGAAAACGGATCTGGGGCTGACTGACACGCAACTCGGGCTCACCGGTTCTATTTTTCTTTGGGTCTATGCGATCGGTTGCCCGCTCGCGGGCCAACTGGCGGATCGATTCTCGAAGCGGCTGCTGGTTGTATTCAGTCTGGCGATATGGAGCGCGGTCACGGCGGCGACTGGTCTGGCGTCGTCCGCCTTTCTGTTGCTCGCGCTGCGTGCGCTGATGGGAATCTCCGAATCGCTTTACATGCCCGCGGCGATTTCGCTCACGGCCAACGCGCATGCGCCAGAGCGGCGTTCGCGGGCGATCGCGATCCTGAGCACGGCTCAGATCATTGGGACGGTGGCGGGCGCGTGGTTTGGCGGGTGGATGGCGCAGCAGGGCCATTGGCGTGAGGCGTTCTTTGCCCTCGGCGGAGTCGGGGTGCTGTATGCGGTGCCGTATTTCCTCTTTCTCCGGGGTGTGAACGAGAATGCGCAGATGGAAACACGCAAGGCGGGCGGGGTGCTCGCCGCGGCGGCGCTGATGAAGGTGCCGACCTATCTTCTGTTGTGTGTGGTGTTCCCGGTTTTTGTTTTCGGCCTGTGGCTGATCTACAGTTGGCTGCCGAACTTCCTGCACGAGAAGTTCTCGCTGGACTTGGCCGAAGCGGCGTTCACGGCGACCGCCTATC
>CALGTD010000175.1 GCA_937901895.1 uncultured Spartobacteria bacterium
GCGCGCCGGTTGCCCACCGATGATCGCGACCATCAAAGGCAGGCCCAGTGCCCCGGCGCGAATGAACGACTCCGGGCTTCCGCCCACGCCGACCCAGACAGGCAGCGGATTTTGCACGGGTCGCGGAAACACCCCCTGCCCATTCAGCGCCGCCCGGTGCCGGCCGCTCCACGTCACGTGGGTCTCCTCGCGCAGCTTCAACAACAGCTCGAGCTTTTCGGCAAAGAGCGAGTCGTAGTCCTCGAGCCGCAGGCCAAAGAGCGGATACGCCTCGCTGAATGAGCCGCGCCCCACGACAATCTCCGCCCGTCCCCGGGAAAGCAGATCGAGCGTGGCAAATTCCTGAAACACGCGCACCGGATCCTGCGCGCTGAGCACCGTCACTGCACTCGCGAGGCGGATCGATTTCGTGCGCGCCGCCCCCGCGGCGAGGATCACCGCCGGCGAGGAATCCAGAAAGTCGTCGCGGTGGTGCTCGCCGACACCGAACACATGCACACCCGCCTGGTCCGCGGTTTCGATTTCCTCGACCAGATTGCCGAGCCGGTCCTGCGCGGAAACATCCGAACCAACCGGAAGCGCCGCAAAGCTGTCTATGCCGATTTCCATATTCCTGCGCGTTTCGGCAACCCTAGGTCCATTTGAAGGAAAAGGCGATGCTCCTCAGTCCGGCGTCCGCTCCTTTCCGCGTCCGCTCTCTCCTGGAAACCACTCCTTCCCGTGGACGATAAACTGCGCCTCGCCGCGATAGGTTCCGAGTTCGCCATAGAATCGTAAACGGGAGTTGCGCTTCGCGGCCTCGCGAATGGAAACGCGCAGCTCGGCATCGTGGGTGTAGACCTGATAGTCCTCCCCGTTGACTTTCACGTAAACGCGATCCTCGTCGTTCACGCTCGCGGGAGCGTCCACGAGAAACACGCGGCTCTGGTAGGATCCGTCGCGGAGATCCCTTCCGGGAGGCAGGTCACGGATGGGCACGGCATTGGCAAGCAGATCGACCGAGGAGAGCTCGACCGGCAACGCTTTGGGGGATGCGGTTTTCGCCCGGCCCGGCTGCTTGAGTGCAATCCAGTGGGCCTTGTCGTTGTCGTCGACCGTGCGGAAGCGGGCGAGAAGCGGGAAGTGATCCGAGAATCCGGAGGGATACGCTCCGCGCGTCCAGCGGACGGGGCGGCCGAAAATATCGGCATTGAGCCCCGGGAGTTTCAGCACGGTGAAACTGTTGTCCACATATTGGACGCCGGCGCGATCGTAGAGGCCGCGCGAGATCACGAGATGTATGAGCGTCCCCCACTCGTTGCGGTAGATGTCGCTGCCGCGCTGGTCGGACGGCAGCTCGAACCAGAGGTTGTAAAGGTCGGGGCCATTCTCCCGTCGCAACGCGAGTTCGTTACCCTGCGCGCCGAGGACGTCGTTGATCCCCGTGCGCTTCATGTCCCGGTAACGACGGTTCTGGTTGTAGTGGGAGTTGAAATCCCCCGCGATGATCACATCCGCATTGGGGTCCGCTTTGAAAATCTCGTCGAGCCGCGCGCGCAGCGTCTCCGCGTTGCGGAGGCGAATCTCCTCGGCCTCGAGACTGCCGGCTCCGGATTTCCAGTGGTTCGCGAAGAGGGTGAGCGGATGGCCTTCGACATCCAGCGTGACCTCCAGGATTGCACGCGCGTTCGTCGTCGGATGACTGCGGACATCCGTGATCGGAAACCGCGAGAACATCACGTTGCGGATCGCGATGCCGCGGCCGTCGTCGTAAACGCCCGGTTTCTCGTCGGTGATGGCGACGTGGTAGTCGCGCAGGCCCGCGTCGTAAAGGGCCTTCAACAACCACGCCTCCGCGGGAACGCCAGCCGATTCCGCGGGCAGCGGCGACTCGGCAAGAATCCCGGCAAGCTGCCGGTCCTCGATCGAAGCAAGCCACGCCGCGTAGTCGGTCACGGTCGATTCAGGCGTCTGGTCCAGCTCGATCTCGTTGAAGACGACCACGTCCGGTCCGCGACCGTCGTCCACCTTCGCGAGCACTTTCGCGATGTTGCCGGCTTTCACGGCGAGGTGCTCCGGCGTGTATTTCTCCGGCTGGTAATCCTCGTAGATCGCGACTCCATCCACGTCGAAGAAGTTCTCGACGTTGTAAACGACGACGGAAAACTCGCGCGCGGATCCGGCCGCCGCGAGGAACAACGAAAGTAGAGGAAGGACGAAACTGCGCACAGGAAACAACGATGATTGGGAGGCGGTTCCACACATAGCAGCAGATCGCTTGCCACCAGCTTCATTTTTCCATTTCCCACGAAAGTTCGGAGGATTCCGAAATCTGGAATCTTCTTATTTTCGCCCTTGGTGAAGAAACTGGCTGTGATGCTTGGCTGATCTCCGGCATCATCAATTCGATCAAAAGGGGACGCAGTTCGCGAACCTGGTTGTCAGACCGAAGGGGAGGAAAAGGAATCAGCTGAACGTCGACATCCCGGTCGTCCCCGGACGGCATGACGTTTGCCATCTACAAGGCAAGCCTGACCGGCAAGTCAGCGCGGTTCGGGAGCCCGCGCGTCATCGGATCTCCGCGGTGCGGGGAATTTTCCCGGAACTTTTTGGCTCCGGGACCGGTTCATGTAGGTTCATCGCATGTTTCCGGTCCCCTGCCGTCTTTCCTCCCTAGTCGCTGCGCTCAGCGGTTTCATTGTCGCATCGTCGTTCGCCGAAAGCCCCGTCGACCTCGCCAATCCGCTGGTCGGCACCGCCTCGCTCGACCGGAAGTTCATCGGCAACGCACCGCCGCCCGGCGAGGAGGCCTACACCGGTTTCACGCATCCCGGACCGGCCCTGCCGCATCGCTGGGTGATCGTGGATCCCATCAACAAGGACCTCACGGAAGCGGCGGGCAATCACGGCATCCGATTCCACTACCTTCACTCGCGCCGGACCATGCAGGGCTTTTCGTCTCCGATGGGTGGTCTCACGATCATGCCGGTCGTCGGCCAGTGGAATGTCCCGCCGGACCGTAGCTACGCCTCGCCCTACGACAAGACGACCGAGAAGGCGTCCCCCGGTTATTACACCGTAACGTTTCCCGACACCGGCATCCGGACGGAACTCGCGACCTCCGAGCGCACCGGCTACTACCGGTTCACCTTTCCCGCGACGGAAGAGGCCGCAATCCTGATCGACCTCGGAGCTGGGGAAAACCACATCGAAGTGTTGGGCGACCACACGGTGCGCGGACGCAGCGGCCGGCGGACGTTTGTGGCGGAGTTTTCCAAGCCGTTCAAAAGCTTCGGCACCTTTCGCCAGCATCCGCCGCGGCTCGAAGGCCAGCGCGTGCGGCGCGACGACGTGATCGAGGCCGGGCAGCGCGGGATGTCCGGCAGCTATGCCGGCGCGTATCTGGAGTTCACAACCACCGAGGGCGAGCAAATCGACGTCCGGATCACGACCGGCCGGGACTACGAAGAGGCGCAACAGCTGCTGGCCTCGGACCTTCAAACATTCGAAGAGGCGCACGAAAACGCCCGGGACATCTGGGCGGAGAAACTCGGGCTCATCGAGGTGGAAGGCGGCACGAAGAAGCAGCGGGAAATGTTCTACTCGACGCTCTATCACTCGCTCATGACGCCACGCCTGATCGCGAAGAAGGGCGAAACGAACCGACGGCGCGGCGGAGAGGAGGACGCGGTGCTCGAATACGACCGCTACACGCCGATCGCGCTGTGGGACACCGGCCGCAACCAGGTCGTGCTGCTCACGTTGCTCGAGCCGGAGGTGAAGCTCGACATCCTGCGCAGTCATCTCGACCTGGCCCGCCGCGAGGGGTTCATGCACACGTCCTTCCACGGCGACAACGGCGTGACGATGTATCTCGGCGACTGGGAACGCGGCCTGCCCTTCGAAGACTACGAGGCCGTCTACGAATTCCTCCGCAAAAATGCGATGGATCCCTCCGGTCCCCGCGGCGAACTCGCGGAGTATCTCGAAAAGGGCTGGGTGCATGACGATTTCCAGGAGAATGGCAGCCCGCCCCGCGCCGATGGAAACGCCGGTGCCGACAAGACGCTCGAGTATGCGTGGAGCGACCATGCCCTCGCGCAATACGCGAAGAAGCTCGGCAAACAGGACGACTACGAGATGTTCCTGAAACGCGCGCACAACTACAAAAACGTCTTCGACAAAGAGACGGGCCTCATGCGCGGGCGGCAGAAGGACGGCTCGTGGATCGATCCGTTCCATCCGTTCGAACCCTACTACAACTACATGTTCAAGGAGGCCTCCGCCTGGCAGACGGTCTGGCTCGTTCCGCACGACGTGCAGGGACTTATCGACCTCATGGGTGGTCGCGACACGTTCAACGAGCGGTTGGATTTCTTTTTCAATACGCCTTACGAGCCGAAGGGTATCGCCCGCGATGTGACGGGCATGGTCGGGCTTTACTGCCAGGGCAACCAGCCCGACCAGCACGCGCCCTATCTCTACTGCTACTCCGGCCAGCCGTGGAAAACGCAGAAGCTCGTGCGCACGATCCTCCGCGACATGTATGGCAGCGACAAATGGGGCCTCGCCTTTCCGGGCATGGACGACCAGGGCTCGACGGCGTCGTGGTATGTCTTCAGCGCGCTCGGATTTTATCCCGTCGATCCCTCGAGCCCGGACTACGTGATCGGTTCCCCGCTCTTCAGCAAGGCCACGATCCACATGGGCAATGACAGGGACCTCGTCATCGAGGCCCGCAACAACTCCGACGAGAATTGCTACATCCAATCGGCAACACTGAATGGCAAGCCGTGGAACAAGCCGTGGTTCAGCCACGCGGACATCGCGGATGGTGGAACCTTCGTCTTCGAAATGGGACCCGAGCCCAACAAGGACTGGGGCTCCGCACCGCAGGACGCCCCGCCATCAATGACGCCGATCGAGGATGAGGTCCCCTGACAGGGGCGACAACGAACCGATGGCGTAAATCCCAAAACCTACCGGCGGAGGGTCTCGAACCCACACTCCCGTAAGGGAACCAGATTTTGAGTCTAGCGCGTCTGCCAATTCCGCCACGCCGGCGTGGAGAGGCGCAATATGCGTCACGCGAGGGCGCGTGGCCACTCAAAAACTCAGACCCTTCGGCGGACCGAGGATCTCCCGCGCAAGCATTGCCTGGCGAAGTCCGTCGCGGGAGCGAAGCAACGTGTCGAAGCGGGTGACCGCAGGGGTATCGCCACTGCGGGTGGATCGCCGGTGAACGGGAGCGGTCTGCTTCTTGAATTCCGCGGCGAGCTTTCGCGCTTCGAGGAGCCGGTGTTCAGCATCCTCCCGCTCCTCCACGACGAGGGGCGGAGGTTGCCGGGGTGCAGGCTCCTCCACCGGCCGGGAAACAAACGCGCGGGGAACCGGAGACTCGACGATGGGAGGAACCGGAGGCGGTGCTGGAGAATCAACCGGGAGTCCAAGCGCCTCGAGAAACTTCCGAACGGATTCCTCTTGTCCCGCCTCGCGCACGGAGCCGGGAGGCGTGTGCACCCTTCGGTCGAGCCGGTCGAGGCGTTCCTCGGTCTCCCTCCTCTCGCGCATCTCTGCGCTCTTCTCGATCAGCCATTTCACCAGGGAAATGGCGCCGATGATGAGAATGATGACGAGTTGTTCCATTGGAGGACCGTTTGAAGCGCAGGGAAGACCGAGTCTGGACCTGCCCCGGGGTGCTCTACTGGCCTTGCACCGGCTTGTCCGGAGTGGCGATCGATTCGCGCATGTGGGTGTCGGACTGAATGTTCTTCATGCGCATGTAGTCCATGATACCGAGGTTGCCGCTGCGGAAAGCTTCCGCCATGGCGAGCGGGACCTGGGCTTCAGCCTCCGTCACCTTTGCACGCATTTCCTGAACGCGGGCCTTCATTTCCTGCTCGGTGGCGACAGCCGCGGCACGGCGCATTTCCGCCTTTGCCTGCGCGACAACCTTGTCGGCCTCGGCCTGCTGGGCCTGGAGGTTTGCGCCGACGTTTTCGCCGATGTCCACGTCGGCGATATCGACCGAGAGAATTTCGAAGGCCGTGCCGCTGTCGAGGCCCTTCTGCAGAACCGTTTTCGAAATGCGATCCGGATTTTCAAGGACTTCCTTGTAGGACACGGCGGAACCGATGGACGTAACGATGCCTTCGCCGACGCGCGCGATGATCGTCTCCTCGGTGGCGCCACCGACGAAGCGGTCGAGATTCGAGCGCACGGTAACGCGGGCCTTCACCTTCACGCCGATGCCGTCCCGGGCGACTGCGTCAATGGTGGAGCGACCGGAGGAGGCGGGATTCGGACAGTCGATGACCTTGGGGTTGATGCTCGTGCGGACCGCCTCGAGGACGGTCTTCGTGGTGCCCTTGATTGCCAGATCGATCGCGCAGGCGCGATTGAAGTCGAGAGCGATGCCCGCCTTGTCCGCGGCGATGAGCGCGAGCACGACGTTGGTTACATTGCCGCCGGCGAGGTAGTGCGCCTCCAGGAGATCGGTATCCAGCGGAATGCCCGCCTTCACCGCGGTAATGCGGCTGTCGACAATGAGACCGACGGGAACCCGGCGCAGGCGCATTCCGATGAGCCGAGCAAAACTGACCGGCGCATCGGCGATCTTCGCGCGGAGCCAGACGCCGAAGAAATTGATGAGAACCACCGCCGCGACCAGCGCGACGATGACGAGGAGTCCTAGGATGGCAAGCGTGGCAACGTTGGTCATGGGGCCGAAAAGTTCGGCCACACTTTAGGCCGGGTTTCCAACGACCCCAACCTTTTTCCGAACCACGACACGTGTCCCGTCCACGAGCACGACGGAAACCGCTTCCCCCGCATCCACGAAGCCGCTCTCCGCAACAACGTCGATCCGCCGGCCATCGACGACGGCCTTTCCAGCAGGACGCAGCGGAGTCTGGGTCACCCCCTCCTTCCCCAGGAGTGGGGATTCGGCCTCGCGTTCGGGGCCCCGATCGAGATTCCGGCCGAGGATGAGTTTGCGACCCACCGCGGTCTTTGGAAACGCGTTCATCCAGACGACGAAGCCGACGATGCAAACGAGCGCGATTGCCGCGAAGGTGATGGTGCCACCGAACGCGCCCAGTTGCGCATAGCCGGTGGCGATTGCCGCCAGCAGCAGGATTCCCCCGAGCGCACCCAGCACGCCGCCGGGCAGGAACATCTCCACCAGCACGAGCAGGAATCCGACGCCGGCAAGAATGAGGATTGCCGTCATTGTTCGTCGTCGTTCGACGAATCGGGATCGATCGTGCGCTCGCCGGTGAGGATTTCCTGAACGTTTCCGGCCAGTCGAAGCGTCGCGTTTTTCACGGTGTTGCCCACGCCCTTGGCCGTATCACCGACCGCGCCGCCGACTCCCTTCGCCGCGCGACCCACCGCTCCAAAAAGTCCTCCGCCATTGGAATCATCATCATCCGCCGACACATCCGCCGGACTCGCGGGCGCCCTGCCCGCACCAAAGTCCTGCACGGGCTCGGGTCGCACACGCGCATCCGCATCGAGCCGCAGGGAGCGGATCACGCTGCCATCCTCCGCCGACACGTGGAGGCTGCCGACGGGCGCTCCCATGTAATCGAAAAGCCGCAATACCCACATCGGCGCACCGGTCGCGTCGTTCGTGCGAAGCAGATAATCGACGGAGTCGAAGCCAACCTTTTTGTCCTTGGCCTGCGCATCGGCGATGCGAAACGCGCCGTCGGAATCCAGGTTCAGACGCGGGATCGCCAGCGGAGGAAGCTGCGTGCGATCCGAGTAGCCGCGAAGGGGTGCGCGCTCGGAGAGAATCTCGCTGCCCGACACGACAAACTCCCGGATGCCCGCGCGCGCCGAGGGATCGTTCATGAGAATCGTCCACGCCTGCGGCTGCGGGCGGCCGGTTTCCCCCCGCACTTCGACCAGTTTGGCGAGTGCGTCGTCGCCCTTGGATTTTCGAATGACCTGCAGTGCCTCGTAGGCGGTCGCTCCGCTTGCAGCCGCGACTCCGAGGAATCCCAACGCGAGGATGGTTGCGAGCGTCTTCACGAGACCCCCACTGTGACGCACCCCCCCCGATTTTCCAGCGAATTTTCCGGCTCGATCTTCACGCGGTGCGACGGGAAACTGCGCGTGTGGAAACCGAGTCGCTTCGCAAGTCGCTCGAGATTTATCGCGGCCTGGTCGAGGTCAGCGCGTTGATCAACTCCATCACGGAATACGACGAGTTGCTGCGGGCGATCCTCGACGTCGCGCGGCGGGTCATCCGTGCGGAGGCGGCATCGCTGTTTCTCCTCGATGAGGCAACGGGCGAGCTGGAACTGGTCATCGCATCGTATTCGGCGGGCGAATTCGTTCAACCGAAGATCCGCGTCGCGCGGGGCCGGGGAATCGCCGGCTGGGTGTTCGAGCATGGCGAGAGCCTGCTGATTCCGGACGCCTACAAGGATCCAAGATTCTACCGTGATGCCGACAAGTCCACGGGCTTCCGGACACGCTCGATCCTGTGCGCGCCGCTCAAGCGCGACGGCACGGTCACCGGCGTGCTGCAGGTGCTCAACGCAAAGGACAAGGAGGCGTTCGAACCGGAGGATCTCGACGGATTCAGCGCCTACGCAAATCTCATCGCCACCGCGATCGAGAAGATCCGGTCGATCGAGCGGATGCGTGAGCAGGAGCGCGTGCGCCGCGACGTGGCGATCGCCGCGGAGATCCAGACCGAGCTCCTCTCGCAGGCCGTTCCGGAACAGGTGCCAGGCGTGGAGTTTGCCGTCTACAACAAGGCGGCGACCGAGGTGGGCGGGGATTTCTATTTCGTGTTTCCCCGCGGGCCGGGGGAAATCTATTTCGCGATTGGTGATGTTTCGGGAAAGGGAATCCCCGCATCCCTGCTGATGGCGCAGACCTTGAGCGCGATGCAGTTCGTCTTCACGGCAACCACAAGCCCTGCGAACGCGCTGTCGACGCTGAACAACACCCTCTGTCACCACATCGTGCGGGGCATGTTCGTCACCACACTCGTCGGTCGAATGACACCGGACACCCGTCGTGTGGAACTCGCGAGCGCGGGGCATTGCCGTCCGTGGCTGGTGCGCAAAAACGGGGAGCCGATGGAAATCGAAACCGAAGGCGCGCTGCCGATCGGCGTCATGCCGCAGGTGAAATACCGGCAGGGCAAGGTGACGCTGGGCGAGGGCGATCTCCTCGTGTGCTATACCGACGGGCTCTCGGAATCACGGGCGCCGGATTGCGAGACGTTCTTCGACGAGCTCTTCGCAACACACCTCGGACGGCCGTTTGCATCTCCGCAGGAAGTGGTGGATCATCTCGTCGAGCTCGAGCGCATCCACCGAAAGGACAGCGCCGCTCGCGACGACCTTACGCTGCTGGTTACCGGATTTCGATGAATCTGCGTCTGAAATTCCCCGCCGATACCGCGGAACTTTCCGCGATGCGGAACGCTGCGCGGGAGTTCTTCAATGCCGCCGGCGTCGCCGAGATGGAGGCGGAGCTGATGGTTCTCGCCCTGGACGAAGCCTGCACAAACATCATTCGCTACGCCTACGGCGGCTGTTGCAATCGCACCATCCGGCTGAATCTCGACCGCAACCGCTCCGGCATTCGCTGCGTCCTGCGTGACTACGGCGCAAAGTGCGACGTCTCGAAGATTCACGGACGCGACCTCGCCGATTTTCGTCCCGGCGGGCTTGGTGTGAAAATCATGAGCAGCGCGTTCGATTCCGTCGCCTACGAGCCGATGGCACGCGGCACCCGGCTGACGATGATCAAGACAATGCGGATTGCGGGACGCGCGGCAGCCGAAGCGGTCGGCGCCCCGGAGTCCTGACTGCCGCGCCCGCAGCCGCGCGGCACGTTCCGGCGCTCATTGCACCGCGCCCGCAGCGGATGGCCGATTTTCGGACCAATCGGGCGACCTCCGAATCGACGACGCGAATTCATGCCGTGGCAAGCCGTTCCCGAAGGCGGCGAAGGCGGAGGATGGTCCGTTCCTCGTTGCGGGTGAGCTTGCGCCCCGACAACGGCAGCTCGAGCTGCTGATGCACAACGGGACCCTGGGCGCGGAGTGACTTCAAGAGCGAGGAGATCGTTTTCATTTCGCGTTTGACTGTGCCAGACGGCATCGGACATCCTCTGTCCGATGCTAAAAAAGGCGGAAAAAATTTCCCGCTCCATTCCGCTGGCACGCCCTCCACTCGCCCGCATGCTTGCGATTCATGGCCAGCTCATGGATGGCCGTTACCCCAACTGCTTCAAGCTGGCGCGGGAGCTCGAAGTCGCGACGAAGACGATTCAACGCGACATCGAGTTCATGCGCGATCAGCTCGGGCTGCCCGTGGAATACGACCGGGCGGCGCACGGATATTTTTACTCCGAGGCCGTCACGAGTTTTCCGACGGTGCAGGTGAGCCATGGCGAACTCGTCGCGGTGCTGGTCGCGCAGAAGGCGGTCGAGGCGTATCGGGGCACGGCTTTCGAGAAGCCATTGAGATCGGCGTTCTCAAAGCTCGCGGCGGGAATGGAGGGCGAGACAGGGATCGCACTGGACGAGCTGACGGAGGCGATCTCCTTCCGGCCGCAGGGACTTCCGGTCGCGGAGCTCGAGGGATTTCAAACCCTCGCCGAAGCGGTGCTCGAACATCGGGAGGTGCGGTTTGTCTACCGCTCCTTGAAAAAAGGCGCCTCCGAGCCACGCACCGTGCGGCCCTACCATCTCGGCTGCCTCGCCAACCAGTGGTATCTCATCGGTTACGACCTCGCGCGCGAGGCGGTGCGGACCTTCGCGCTCACCCGGCTCGGGGAAGTCCGGAAAACGGACGCCACGTTCGAGCGACCGGCGGGGTTTTCCGTGAGCGACATGTTTGCGGGCAGCTTCTCGGCGTTTCAATCGGGAAAGGTCGAGCGTGTCGTGCTTCGACTCGACGCCTTCGCAGCCCGGCTTGCTGTGGAAAAGAAATGGCATCCGTCCCAGCGACTGGTCACGAACAAGGATGGAAGTGCCAGGCTGCAAATGGACGTGAGCATCGCCCCCGATCTTGAGAACTGGATTCTCGGATGGGGCGAACACGCGGAGGTCGTGGAACCGAAGGCTCTGCGCGAGCGCATCGCGGTGTCGATCAAAGCCATGGCGAAGAAATACCGGAAGTGATAGGAAGGACTCCGAACCCCCAACCGCTATGAGCCTTGCCAAGGAATTCAGGGAATTCATTGCCCGCGGAAACGTGATCGATCTCGCCGTGGGCGTGATCATCGGCGCGGCATTCGGAAAAATCGTCACCTCCCTCGTGAACGATGTGGTGATGCCGCCGATCGGTCTCGTGGCGGGAAGGGTGGATTTCTCGGATCTCAAGTGGATCCTCCAGCCTGCGGACGAAGCGGCGCAGACCGCGGAGGTCGCCGTGCTCTACGGAGTGTTCATCAATACGATCATCCAGTTTGTGATCGTGGCCGCATGCGTGTTTCTCCTCGTGAAGGTGATCAACCGCATCAAGCGCGAGGAGGAGGCAAAGCCCGCGCCCCCGCCGCCGGAGCCGAGTGCCGAGGAAAAGCTCCTCACGGAAATCCGGGATCTGTTGAAATCGAAGTAACGCCGGACGCGCGTCGTCTTCACGTAGACACACTCGCACGCCCTTCGCGAGAGGGTTGCCGTCAGAACAGCTCCAGCTGCGGACCCGGCGGGCGTCGAAACGCGTCACAGGAAAGCCGGATGCGGGTCCGGTTCAACCCCGCGCGGCGCGCACTGACCGTGAACAACCGTTCGATTTCCTCCGCGAAAATCCCCTCGCCCGCCATTCGTTCGCCAAAACGCGTGTCGTTCAAGCGACCACCCCGCAGGCTCTTCACACGGGCCAGCACCTTCTCCACGCGATCGGGAAAATGCTGCTCCAGCCAGGCGCGGAAGATGTCCTTCACGGCATGGGGCAGTCGAAGAATCGTGTAGAACGCCGTCGTTGCGCCGGCCTTTGCCGCAGCGTCGAGCAGCGCGGGAATCTCGTGTTCGTTGATGCCGGGAATGATCGGCGCGAGCGAGACACCGACCGGAATGCCCGCCTCGGAAAGCTGACGGACGGCGTCGAGACGGTGCGCAGGCCGTGCGGCACGCGGTTCGAGCACGCCGGCGAGCGCCGGGTCAAGCGAGGTGATCGAGAGATGAACGCACGTCGCCTCGTGCCTGGCGAGTTCGGCCAGAAGATCCATGTCGCGCGTGACGAGGTGGTTCTTCGTGATGACGGCAACCGGATTCCGAAACTCTGCGAGCACCTCCAGGCAGCCACGCGTGATCCGTAGCTTCCGCTCGATCGGCTGATAGCAGTCCGTCACGCCCGACATGGCGAGCGGCTCGGGCTTCCACCGCGGAGAGGACAATGCTTCGCGCAAGAGCGCGGGCGCGTCGGGTTTCGCCACGATGCGTGTCTCGAAATCGAGCCCGCTGGAGAAGCCCAGATATTCGTGATACGGCCGCGCGTAACAGTAGGCACAGCCGTGCTCGCAGCCGCGATAGGGATTCAGACCCGCGGTAAAGCCAATGTCGGGGCTGTCGTTGCGACTGATGATCGACCGCGATGCGTCGACGAGGATCTGCGTGCGCGGATTCGCGGGCTCCTCGCCGGCGTCGTATTCGACACGAAGTCGCTCGAAGCGATTCTGCGGCTGCACGGGTGAGCCGCGACCGCGCACGGACGGATTTGTCGGGGAGCGAGGATTCATGGCTCCGGGCACGGTCCGCCGCGGGGTCGCCGGTGACTCCGCCTATTGCTTTTCCTCCGCCGCCGCCCGGAACTTGGGCATTTTCGGCTCAAGCGTGGCGCGGAGATAGGGATGGCCCGGATTCTGGTCCGCGAAATCCTGATGGTATCCCTCCGCGGGATAGAACGCCTTGAGCGGCACGATCTCCGTGACGATGGGATCCTTGAAATCCTTCTGCGCCGCCGCCTTCGAGGCCTCCGCCCGCGCTTTCTCGTCATCGTCCGTATACAGGATGATCGAACGGTATTGCGTGCCGACATCGGCGCCCTGGCGGTTCAGGGTCGTTGGATCGTGGGCCTTCCAGAACAGCTCGAGAATCCGGTCATAGGAAATCTTCGCCGGATCGTAATCGATTCGCACAACCTCCGCATGCCCCGTGGTTCCGCTGCAAACCTGCTCGTAGGTGGGATTTTCCGTCGTCCCGCCGGCATAGCCGGAGACAACGGCCTCAACACCCGGAACGCCCTGATAGAGCGCTTCCGTGCACCAAAAGCAACCACCGCCAACGTAGGCGGAACGGATCTGCGGAGGTTCGGCATTCATGTTCGGGATCAGGAGAGCCGCCAGCGCTAGGAAAATGGCTGGCAGTGCTTTCATAGGTTTTCGGTGCCCCAATTCTCCGCCAGCATCGAGAGGTCGTCCACCAGATCGTCGATCTTTTTCAGGTCCTTGCGGCGTCCCTTCTCCGGCTTGATCGAAAATTTCCGCAACAAGCCGAGCATATCGCGGAGATCCCGAAGGCGGGCAGGCGGGATCCTGCGCTGTTTGGAGAGGGAATCAACGGCCGTTTCCACCGCGGCCAGCTGCTGCTCGATGCGAACCGAATAGGCGAGAAGCGCGGAGCGGAATTCCTCACGGAGCGTGTGAAGTTCGATGACAACCGCGCGTGCAGGAGATGCTTCGGGGCCGTCGTTATCCATTCCTGCAATCAAGCAGAGTTCCCGGCGGATCGCAAGGAGAGGGTATCAGACATTTGATGTCCGATGCGTTCGCGCTTGAGACGGCATTCACGTTGACGCAGCATGCCCCCATGAAAAGCTGGATCGACGCGGCCACCGCCGCCCGCACCCGCGCCTATGCCCCCTATTCCCGCTTTCCTGTGGGTGCGGCGCTGATCGACACCGGGGGACGCGTGCATTGCGGATGCAATGTCGAGAACATCAGCTTCGGGCTGACGATGTGTGCCGAACGCGTGGCCCTGGGCGCGGCGATTGCCGCGGGCGTCACTCAGTTCCGCAACCTCGTAGTGGTCGCCGATACCGAGGTGCCCGTCAGCCCTTGTGGAGCCTGCCGGCAGGTGCTGGCGGAATTCGCGCCGGACCTGGAGGTTCTTCTCGTTACCCTGAAGGGACACGAATGGCGGGGGACCCTGGCAGAGCTGCTCCCACGGGCGCGAACCGGTATTTTGGATCACCCTTGATGTTCCACGTGGAACATTTCACCGAATGAGCGATTTCGAATATCCAAAACCCTACGACGTCGCCGTCATCGGCGCGGGCCATGCAGGCATTGAAGCCGCCCTTGCCGCAGCGAGACTGGGCGCCCAGACGCTTTTTCTCACGCAGAACGCGGATACCGTGGGCCAGATGTCTTGCAATCCGGCGATCGGGGGCCTCGCAAAGGGTCACATGGTTCGCGAGATCGACGCGTTGGGGGGAGCGATGGGACTCAACACGGACGCCACGGGGATCCAGTTCCGAATGTTGAATGCCCGGAAAGGACCGAGCGTCAGGGCCCCCCGAGCGCAATGCGACAAGAAGGCCTATCAGTTTCGGATGAAGGCACTCCTCGAGCGAACCCCGAATCTCGACCTCAAACAGGGGAATGTCACCGGTCTTGCCGTTGAAAACGACGCGGTCACCGCCATCGAGACCAGCTTTGGGGTCACCTTCCGTTGTCGCGCCGTGGTGGTCACAACAGGCACATTCATGCGCGGATTGCTTCACGTCGGTCTTCGCAACCAGACCGGAGGCCGCATGGGCGATACTGTCTCCTCGTTCAGTGACTGCCTCCGGGACCTCGGCTTCGAGGTCGCCCGGTTCAAGACAGGCACCCCATGCCGGTTGATCGCACGGACGATCGATTTCTCCGCATGCGACATCCAGAGCGGTGACGAGCCCCCGCCGCTATTCAGTTATCTCGCCGATTCCCTGCAGGACGACGAGCTCTTCACCTTGAACCGCTGGAGAGACGGATTGTTCCACGTGGAACAAATTCCCTGCTGGATCACGCACACCAACGAGAAAACCCACGCGATTATCCGGGAAAATCTCCACCAGTCCCCTCTTTACGCCGGCCGAATCGAAGGCGTAGGCCCCCGTTATTGCCCTTCCATCGAG
Source organism: uncultured Spartobacteria bacterium (assembly GCA_937901895.1). Lineage (GTDB taxonomy): Bacteria > Verrucomicrobiota > Verrucomicrobiia > Chthoniobacterales > JAATET01 > JAATET01. The sequence goes on from CALGTD010000175.1 coordinate 15,072, forward strand.
GACAAGGTCGTCAAATTCTCGGACAAGCCGTCCCACCAACTCTTTCTGGAGCCCGAGGGAAGGCACACGGAGGAGGTCTACGTAAATGGGATTTCCACCAGTCTGCCGTTCGAGGTCCAATACCGGTTCATTCGAAGCATCCAGGGTCTGGAGAATGCGGAAATCCTCCGGCCAGGCTACGCGGTCGAATACGACTACTGTCCTCCCACCCAGCTGCACCGGACTCTGGAAACGAAACGGATCTCGGGCCTCTACTTTGCCGGACAGATCAACGGCACCTCCGGTTATGAAGAGGCGGCCGCTCAGGGGCTGATTGCCGGGGCAAATGCAGCCCTGAAGCTGCTGGGACGCCCGCCCCTCGTTCTCTCCCGCTCGCAAGCCTACATCGGCGTGCTCATCGACGATCTCGTTACCCGCGGCACTCCCGAACCGTATCGGATGTTCACCAGCCGCGCCGAACACCGATTGCTCCTGCGGCAGGACAACGCGGACTTCCGCCTTACCCCTCTTGCCATCGAATGCGGGCTGGCCGACTCCTTGCGAACCGCACGCTTCCAAGAGCGCCAACGGCAGCGGGCGGTGCTGGACGCAGAGCTGCCAGCGTTGCGAGTGGAAGGATGCCCGGTTTCCTTGTGGTTGAAGCGTCCGGACAATCATGTCGAGATGCTTCCGGAGTCCATTCGAGCACGCGCTCCGATGGAAATCTGGGAACAGGTCGAGATCGATCTGAAATACGAAGGGTATATCCGTCGTCAGGCGGAACAGGTCGCCCGCGCGGAAAAGCAGGAAACCCGGCCCATCCCAGCTTCGATCGACTATGCTGCCCTTCCGGGACTCCGAAAGGAAGCCGTCCAAAAACTGAGCGACATCCGGCCGGCGACCCTGGGTCAGGCTTCCCGAATCAGTGGGGTAACGCCGGCGGACCTCAACCTGCTTGCGATCTGGCTGGAGCGGCGGACACGGACTACGTCCGAAGAAAGTCCATAAGCGCCGCCACTGCCGGTGCGTTGCTGGCGGGGTCCACAACCAGCACCGTGTGAAGTGCGTCGATGCCTGCGGAAAAGGGGAGCGGCACAATCTCCGCGAAATACCCGTCCGTCGACGAGCAGGGTGTCACCCCCAAACCCAGCGCCACCTGCCAGAACCTCTCGAGGCTTCCGCCGGTGGTTGCCGAGTGAGGGATTCCAACCGGACTTAGCCGATCGATAACCACGCGTTCCACCATGGAAGGGGGGATCCCCACCAAAATGCGCTCCCCCATCAGGTCCGCCGGTTCCACGCTCCCGCGATCGATCAAACGGTGCCTGGGTGGCACCCCGATGCAAACCGAGGCTGTTTCCAGAACCATCGCGGCCCCCTCCCGTGACGTGGTCTGGCAGATCCGGGCATCCGGGACAAAATTTCCCATATTATTCTGATTATCAACTACTTCTATTTGCAGTCGTAGACCGCGATGCTTTCGCACGAACTTGCGCAAACGCTTCGTGATTCGCTCTGACAACGCACCCGCGTCCACAGTGAGGCGAAGCGTGCCCGCGCGACCGGCGGTTTCGTCCTGAAGATCCCGCACCGCCTGATCGGCTGTTTCCAGAATACGCCGTGCCTGTGGGAGAAAGGCGCGGCCGGCTGGCGTCAGCGCCACCCTGCGATTTGTTCGATCGAACAAAGCGGTTCCGAGCTCCTCCTCAAGGTTGCGAATCCGGGCGCTCAAAGGTGGCTGCGCGATTCCTAGGCTGCGCGCCGCCCGGGTAAAATTCAATGTCTCCGCAACTGCTACGAAATAGCGTAAATGTCGGAGTTCCATACGAAAAAAGTATCATTCGCCGAAACTTTCGCAGAAGTCACAAACTTTTCTTCAATAGCGGTGTTCAACCTCCCACTTCACTGTCGCTAGACAAACGTTCCAAACCGCCCATAGTTAGCTCCCCATGTCGCTCCCCAAATCCGCAGCCGTCCTGAGCCTGGCTCTTGTGACCGCCTCCCTGATGGCCCAGACCGGCACCCAGATGCGCGACGATCCTCCGCCTGATCTGAAGAAACTCACTGAACAGGTCGAGCAACTCGCTGAAACCCGCGAGAAGCAGCGCATCGCGTATCTGGAATCCGTCCGTCAACAAGTGTTGAATGCCCTTCAGGGTTCCGGAAACGCCGGCAATTACATGATTGAGTGCATGCGGGAAATCCGTTTTGGCGGACGCAAGGGAGGCAACACCGAATACAACGACTGGAAAAAGGAGAACCGCGATCTCTTCACGAACAGCCAGTTCGAGAAGGCTGCGACGCTTCATTTGAAATACCTCCTGCTCACGCTCGAGCGCGGGACAAAAGAGTCCTCCGAGCCCATGATGAAAAAGGTCTGGGCACACCTCGCCGAGCTCGATGACGCAAAGGATCTACTGGGCGTCATCGACCGCCCCAAACGCGAAACCAAGATCCGCGTGGTCGATGAGAATCAGGACGTCGTGAACGAAATCGTGGGCGACATCACGAGCCTGCAGCAGCCCAATGTCCATGGTCGTTCCGGTCCCGGCGAGATTCGCCAGTATGTGGAGCAGATGCTGAATTCCCCGGTCGACAACGGATTCCCCGGTCAGGCATTGAAGCTCTCGGGCCGGCTGGGACCCTTCGAAAACTGGGCAATGAGTCCCGGTGATTTCTCGGCCATCATTGAGCAAAACATCCGGCCGATCCTCCGCGAATCCAGGGACGCGAAGACCCTGCTCTGGTCATGGGACTACGAGATCGCCTATCTCCGCGCCATCACGCAGAAACGCAAGAACGAACGGGAAATCACCGAATTCGAGACCGTCACCCTGCCGCGGATGCTGTGGAAACAAGCTCGCGACGCCGCGCTCGTCGGAATGCCAAACAAGGCTCTTGCGATGCAAATCGACATCGCCAGGCGATTCCCGGGACACAACGACTTCGAAGCCTGGACGGACGCGATCGAGTCGAGCCTCGCCGTGATTGCCGCGGAAAAAGACGCGGACGAATCCCTCTCTGCGGAGGATTCCAAATACGAGGACAAATACGAAACCTCGCGTCCCGGTTATTTCGGCTCGGCAAAAAACAGCATCGAGTCCGCGCCAACCCCGCGTCCGCTCCCCTGAATCACGGACGGACCGCAAACGGCTTCTTCCCGACACGCAGTGCCGTGGAAAAATCCGACGGGTCGTCTGAAAGCGACGATCCCGGCGGCCAGGCTTGATGGACAACCCTCCCGTCCCGCGGGGTGAGCCAGTCGCGCCAGCCTCCGGGCCATGAGCACAGCGCACCACCCTGCCACGGCTCCCATTTGCCGGCGGCGGAACTCAGGGAATTCCGGGCGGAGCCGTCCGCATGAAGTTGCACGTAAAGATACTCGCCCGTGGGTTCGGGATTCAGCCTCCAAAGGCCGATGAAGCGCTCCTGCGAAGCCTCGCTGCGAACGGCCGGATGCCACTGACGGCGCCGCTCGTCCGGTGGGCCGGACGTCCACAAGGTGTCCGCGCCACGCGCGGTCATTTCCAAAAGCCGGCCATCCTCGAAAATACAAAGAACACCATTGCCATTCCGGCGGTAATATCCCCGCGCTCCCTTCGCACCCGGCTTGCGGTCCGCGGAAATCAGCACGCACTGGTTGTTGTCAAAAAGCACGAGGTCCGTCGTGGCACCCGCGTCGATCAGGGACCACACACCGGACCAGCCCGAGGAAGCTGCACGCCTCTCGACCCCCGCGCACCCGCCAAGGCATGCGATCACCGCGATCAGGCCTGCAAACAAAGAAATGCGCGACGTCATGGTGTGACTTCAAATCCATCAGCCCCCACGCGCTGCGGACGGGTGGGTTCGGGGCGGTGGCTGCGAGTCGAGAAGCCGCGCGGCCAGCTTCGGAGTAACGCCCCGGCTGCGTCGAACTGCAGAAGATCGATTGCTCCGTCGTGCCACTCGACGCGGATTCCACGCGACACACGGACCCAACGGCCATGCGAGCCGGGTTCGGCATACGCTGAGCCGTCCGAGAGGAGCGCGACGTAGCGCGTCCCCGGGTCGTTCGGTTTGCGCCAGACCCAGACGCCCAGCCATCGCGCGGATCCGTCGCGCACCGCGAACGCCGGCCGGGCCTGCGCACGACTTCTCTCGCTCGACCCGTTGTCAAAATCGACGACCGGCGTCGGTCCGATCCGAATTTCGGCGCCGGCACCGGACTCGAGCACCACAAATCGCGAACGGTCCGTCCCATGCCAGAACCCCCGCACTCCGCGGCCGGTCGCATCCCTTCCGCTGGAGACCATCACCGCCCCTCCATTCGGCCAGAGGACGAAGTTTCGGGTGCTGCCATCCTCACCGTCCGTCGCCCAGATTTCCGGTTCCGCCGCGGCCGCACGGCCCGCACACAGCAATACGAAAACCAGACCTGTCGCGAACGATCTCATCGGCCGGACTCGCGTAGAATGCGATCGCAGAGCGCGAGCAGTTCCGCACGCAACGGTGTTGAACGCGCCGCGAACTCGCGCTGATGCCGCTCGTAACTCAAGCGTCCTTCAGCGGTCTCAATCGGGATCGGCTCGAACCCCAGCGCGGAGAGATCATAGGGACTCGCCCGCATGTCGATCTCCCGGATGTCACGCGCGACTTCGAACGTGTCGGCGAGAAGCCGGGACGGTGCAAGCGGAAGGAGCTTCCCCGCCCATTTGTAGAGATCCATGTTGGCGTGCAGGCAGCCGGCCTGTTCGAAATCCGGCGCCGCCTCGCGCGTGAGCTGGAACCGATTCAGCGGTCGCGCGGCAGCCGTGAAAAACCGGAATGCATCGTAGTGGCTGCACCGCACCGGCAGTGATTCGACCACACCGGCGATTTCCCCGGCGGACAAGCGCAGCGGCCAGCCGGCATGCCGGATCTCGCTCGTGCGGTAAACCATCGCCCACTCGTGCAATCCCGCGCAGCCGAAGAACGGCGGCCGCTCGAGGGTCGCGGCGAGCAACCCGCGCAGCCACGCGACAAACTGCAGACGCTCCGGCTTCAACGTCTCGAGTGTCACCGCCGTGCCGCCACGCACCCGCGCATAGTGCGGGCGTGAGAGAAATTCCTCCGCGTCCTCGAGCACGACGCCAAACCCCGGATGCCAGCGCCGCAGATGCGACGGCCGGAGCGAGTAGTAGTCGAACAAAAAGTCGTAAACCGGATGCCGTCGGCCAAGCGAGGCCCGCTCGAGGTGCGGTGCGAGCCAGCGCTCGACGCGGGCTTCGTGCGAGGCACGAAGCGCCCGCCACTCCGTCGCGGAAAGCACGACCGCAGGGCATCCGGCTACGGACGGTGGACTTTCGGGATCGGCGCAGACCACGCTCATCAGTGCGCGGAATCTAGCACTGATTCCGCGCATGGCGAGTCGCGGGATGCCACCCGGCCCGGCAATGACTCAGAGCTTGCCTCGAAGGGCTGGAATTCCCGGTATCGTCGCGATCGAATTCGTGGAACACTGGCGCAATGATTCCTGCGGACGAGAACCTGACCCAACGCATACGGAGGATTCTTGGGCACCTTTGGGGCCGCCTGCTCACGGGCATCGTCGTCTCGGTGCCGCTCGTCGCAACGCTCTGGGTGCTGAATCTTGCCTACACGTTCATCGCGAAAATCAGCGAGCCCATCTGGAAGGCGCTCGGCATCGAGAGCACGCCGTTCCTCTATTTTTGCACGACGCTGCTGCTGCTCCTCGGTGTGGGATTCATGGCCACGCATGTCATCGGCCGACGCGTCATCGAGGCGGGCGAGTCGTTGCTCATGCGCGTGCCGCTCATCGCGCCGGTCTATTCCGCCGTGAAACAGGCGCTGGAGGCCTTTCGGCAAATGAAGTCGAACCCGCAGTTCAAGCGCGTTGCCTACGTGGAATACCCCAGCCAGGGGTGCTTTCTGATCGGGTTTGTCACGGGGCAGTATGAAGACCCTACGGTCGCCCGTTCGATGACGATGGTGTTCCTTCCCACTTCGCCGAGCCCCCTCACTGGCTTCGTTGTGGCGGTGCCCACCGACCGTGTGGTGGAAAGTTCGCTCACGCTCGAACAAGCGACAAAGATCATCATGTCCGGAGGACTCGTGGCGCCTTCAATTTTTCGGCCTCCGGCAAAGCCCTGATAAGACCATCCGGGACGGGAAATTTTGAACGTGCGGCCACCCGGGGTAGTCTCATCTACATCACAACTGGTAAATCGAGATGAAGAATCCCTACCGCAAAATCAACAAAGCAAATTTCTCCCTGGGCGACCTCATCGCGATCGTTGGATCGTGCGCGAAGGACAGCAAGGAAACCGTCGCAGCCGTCGCCGACCTCATTGCGACGGGACGCGTCAGCGTTCGCGATCATGGCATGCGGCGACCGCTTCGCCTCGCGAGTTGATGGCAGATTTTCATAGGTAATGGTTGGGTTGAGAAAGGGGCGGCGTTCTGTGGAAGGCGCCGCTCCTTTTCTTTTCTAATGCGGGCCGGTGGGCCGATGCGTTAGAACGAAGTGTGATCGAACGCTACAGTCTCCCTGAAATGCGCGCGCTCTGGAGCGAGCAGCGCAAACTCGAAATCTGGCTCGAAATCGAAACGCTCGCCTGCGAAGCGATGGCCGAGTTGGGCCAGATTCCCAAGGCCGATGCCGAGGCGATTCGCGCGCGCGGCGCGTTTGACATCGAGGAGGTGCGGGAGATCGAGAAGCGCACGAATCACGACGTCATCGCGTTCCTCGAAAACGTCGCGTCGAAGATCGGTCCCGAGGCGCGCTGGGTGCACCAGGGCCTGACCTCCTCCGACCTTCTCGACACCACGCTTGCGGTGCAGATGAACGAATCGTGCGTCCGCCTGCTCGCCGATCTCCATGCGCTGCGCGCGAGCATTGCCCGCCGCGCCGAGGAGCACAAATACACGCCAATGATCGGACGCAGCCACGGCATTCACGCGGAGCCGATCACGTTCGGACTGAAGCTCGCGCTGATGTATGACGAATTTGGCCGCGCGATCGAGCGGCTCGAGCAGACGAAGGAACGCGTGCGCGTTGGCAAGCTCAGCGGCGCCGTCGGCACGCACGCCCATCTCGATCCGCGCGTCGAGGCCTACGTGATGGAGAAGCTCCATCTCAAGCCCGCTCCGATTTCCACGCAAATCGTCCAGCGCGACCGCCACGCGGAGTTCATGACGACGCTCGCGCTCATCGCATCGTCGATCGATCGCTGGGCAACGGAATTCCGCCATCTCCAGCGCACCGAGGTTCTCGAGGTGGAGGAGTATTTTTCCGCCGGTCAAAAGGGCAGCTCCGCCATGCCGCACAAGCGCAACCCGATCACCGGAGAACGGCTCAGCGGCCTCGCGCGCGTCATCCGCAACAACGCCGGCGCCGCGCTCGAGGACGTGGCACTCTGGCACGAGCGTGACATCAGCCACAGCTCGGTCGAGCGCATCATCCTGCCGGATTCCTGCACGCTGCTTGATTACATGCTCGTGACGCTCGCGCGGCTCGTCGACCGGCTGCTCGTGTATCCGGAAAACATGCGCCGCAACATGGAACTCACCGGCGGACTCTACGCGAGCCAGGGTGCGCTGCTGCGACTCACCGAGAAGGGACTCGAGCGCAAGGTCGCCTACGAGGCCGTGCAACGCGCCGCGATGCGCACGTGGAAGGAAAAGGTCCCGCTCGCGCAAACGCTGGCCGAGGAGCCCGAGGTCGCCGCGAAACTCACCGTCGAGGATGTCGCCGAGGCGTGCTCGCTCGACCACCACTTCAAGCACGTCGACGCGAAGTTTCGCTCCGTCGGCCTGGAGTAACGAGCCTCGCTCACGCGGCGCGGCGCCGGATCGCGAGAAGCAGCAGGAGTCCCGCGATGGCGACCGCCCATTCGTGCGGCTCGGGAACCGCCGAATAGACGAGGCTGATCGAGTTCCCCTGCTGCACGACCGCGAACCGCGAGGTGTCCGGTGCGTTCGAGAACGCCGAGGAGTCGATGCGGAAGCGGTCGGAGCTGAAGCCGTTGATGCCGCCGCTGGCCGTCGCGAGAATCCAGGTGTAGGTCTGCGCAGGATCGAAGTTCGCGACGTCGCCGGGCTCGTTGTCGAGCCCGAGGGAAACGACGGCGATGGTGAACGGATTCTCCGCCGTGCTGTGGATCGTAAGCGAGCCGTTCACCTCGAGCCAGTCCCAGTTTGTCCCGGCGATGCCGGTGGCGCTGTTGAGCTCCCACACGTAGGTCGCGCCGCCATTCCACGTCTGCGAGCCGGTGGTCAGCGTCCCGGGTGATGTGCCGGGAGAAATCACGCCATCGAGCAGCACGTCACCGGTGAACGATCCACTGCCGCCGAGGGTCGCGCCCTCCGCGATGAAGACGTTGCCCGAGCCAAGGCCCGAGCCGCTTTCGTTGTCCACAAGGAGCGTTCCGCCATCGACGAACGTGCCACCGGTGAAGGTGTTCGCGCCGGTCACGCGGAGGACGCCGGCGCCCGTTTTGCGGAGGACTCCGACGTTGCCTTCGCTTTCGCCGATCACGCCTTTGATGGTCGTCAGCGCGGAGTTCGTGATCGAAAGCGCATGGTTGCCCGTGAGCGTAAACGGGCCCTCGAAGGTGAGCGCCAGCGAGCCATCCACCCCATAGTCACCTTCGAGGATGATCGCGTTGGGGAGCGTGCGTGCCGTGTTGAAAGACCGCAGTGTTCCGCCCTGCAGAATTACCGTGCCGGTGCCCAACGCATTGGTGCCGTTGAGCTCGACGCGGCCGGACTCGAGAACCGCGCCGCCGGAGAAGGAATTTCCCACGAGGCGCAGGTCGTTGCTTCCCCGCTTGATGATGGAACCTGTGCCCGTAATGTTCGTCGACATCGGGTATTCGATCGAGCGGTTGAAGATGATAACGCCGTTGTTGACGATGGTGCCGATGCCCGGAAACCGGCCGGTGCCCGCGATCTCGATGGTTCCCTCCTCGATCCGCGTGCCTCCACGGTAGATATTTTCTCCGGTGAGCGTGAGCTTGCCCGCGCCGGTTTTCGTGAGAACGCCGAAGGAGGTGACGCCGCCAGGGCCGGTGAGGCCGTGGGAGAAGGTGACGTCGAACCCATTCGTGTCGATGGTGGCGCCGGAGTTGCCGATTCCGAAGGTTCGAAGGTTGTTGAACGCAGCGCCGAAGCGGATTCCCCCGCCGTCGATGAGAAGTCCGCCCGATCCGAGGCGCGCGTTTGAGTCGATTTCCAGGAGTCCGCCAAGAATCTGGGTGCCGCCCGTGTAGGTGTTCGTTCCGCCGAGCGTGAGCGTGCCGGTGCCGGCTTTCACCAACGCGCCGCCGCTCCCCTCGATCGTGCCATTGAACGTGGTGGACCTGCCCAGCGCGCCGACTTCCAGCGTCCTGTCGCCCAGCTTCACCAGGCCGCTGCCTTCGAGCGAACCGACCGGCACGGAGCCCAGTCCGGTGCTGCTGATATCGAGCGTCGCGCCATTCTGAATCGTGATCGAAGCATCCCGCCCCTCGCCGCCGCCCTGGAACAAGACTGAGCTGCCCGCGCCAGCGGCGATCTTCGCCCTTCCAGCGTTGGCTCCTTCCTCCACGAGAAGCGTGGAGCCTTCGCCGTGAAGGGTGATTTGCGCGTCTCCGCCGTTGGAGTTTCCGCTGAGACGCAGAATTCCCCCGTCATGGAGGTTCACCACGGAATCCCCAGGTCCGCCATCCACGAAGCGAAGGACGCCGCCGAAACTGGCTTCCATCTCCGCGCCGGACCATTGCACATCCGAGGCTGCGAAGAACGTGCCGCCCTGGGCGGAGATGCTGGAGTTGGGAAATGTGGCGTTGGAGTAAACATTCATCCATCCGTCGCTCTGGATGGTGAACTGCGAATCGGAGAACACATTTTCTCCCACAGCCTGAAACTGCCCGCCGTCTCCGATCACGAAGCTCGACTCCGAGGCACCCGACATGCCGATCCACGAGGTCGAGCCGCGGATCATGAAGTCTGTTTGCTCAAAATGGGTCTGAAAGCCCACCTGGAGCGTGCCGCCCGACTCGATCACGAATTGCGGACGGTGCGCGGAAAGGTTTTCGAGTCCCGTGCGGAGATCGGGCTCGAACACGCCGACGGAGAGGACTCCGCCATTCTCCACGGTGAACGTGTAGGCCGGCGCGTCGGGCAGCATTCGGATGGTCGATACATCGACGCTCGAGGTGATGGAGACATCGGTCACCGTCGAGGGACCGAAGACGGCATCGCTGGAGGAAAAAGGCTGGCCGTTGTCCCAGTTTCCGGCGGCATCCCAAAGGCTTCCGGCGGGCTCGTCGAGCCAGCGGGTTTGCATGACATTCAGGCCACTCAGGAGGAAGGCCTCTTCGCGTCCATCACGCAGACCCGTGCCGACGATCGAGAAGCGGTCCTGTGAGGCTTCCGCAACCCCGCTTGCCGAGATGAGACCATCCCAGTCGGACAGATCCATTCCGTAGTATCGCTCGAGGAAGTCCGCGATCTTGTAGTGACCGAACGGCGTCCACATCACGGCACTGGATTCCGTTTCGTTCGATGCCCAGCCAACCACGATGGCGCCGTTGGAACTGATGCCCAGCGCAGTCGAGTTCGTGAGACCGGCAAAGCCTGGGAGTTCCGACATGGTTCCGGAGATGAGATTCCATTCCACGGCTGTATGAATTCCGTCCTCCGTGGTGGTAGCTCCGACGGCGCGGTTGAAACCGGCCGCGTTGGCGACCGTTTCGTTTCCCTCGGGCGATTGCAGCCAATGTGCCGAGTCCGAGGTGAGTAGCACGACGCGGGAGCCGTTCTCCGTTTCCTCCCGGACGAGGTATTGCGAGTCGTTCACTCGTGCGGTCACCGCACTCCAGCTCGCGGCCCCCCAGAAGTTGGCTGCCACCATGCCGTCATCCGCGGTCCACACAAATCCCCGGATTCCCGTCTCGGAAGACGATATGCCGTAGGCTGTTTGACCCGATCCGGACACGGCGCTCGCGGCCGAATACACGAAGGGGGAATCCTCCCAGAGCGTTCCGAGACTCTGCATCCCCGCTTCCTCCGTCCACCGAAACGCCCTCATCTCCCCGTCGGCTTCCAGGCTGGCGCCGACGACTACTTTCCCGTCGTCGCTCAACGATTGGGACCCGACAACGAGCGCCCCATCGCCACCGAGCGTTCCCAGTTCGACCATGCCGTCCTCGCGAGTCCAGTGAAACACCCGGCCGGAGTTCGGCATATCGCTCCTTCCCAGATTCCCGGTTACCGTGCGCCCATCTGCGGAAAGGGCGAGGCCAACGGAAATATCCCACTCGCCCACGGTGCCCAGTCCCTCCAGGGTTGCCTGAGCTCCGGTTCCCGAGGGCATCAGCGCCAGGAAAATTCCCGCAGCAAAAACCCGACGAACAACACGGCCGATATAGATCCCAAATGGTGTGTTCATGCGTGCAGCGTAGGGAGGCGGTTGATTGTCCGTCACCATGCTGGCGTTGCGCGTTTGTCCGCAATTCGGGGGGCTCTCTGGAAAAAGGGTTGTCCGGAAATTCTCGAGGGAGATAATCGGCCTCCGAGCGATGAAAGATTCCGGTAGGAAAATCGCAAAACGGCGCCCCGGAAACTTCGAGAGGGACGCGCTCCGGGCGGCGAAACGTTTTCAGGAGGCACGCGACCTGGGCGAGCTCGCGGAGGCCATCGTGGACGCCACGGGCCGCGCCACGCCGGGGGATCTCGTGTATCTCCAGCATTTTCATGAGACGCGCGGCAAGGTGGACATGCTCGCGCCGAACATCCCCTGGCCGTTCAATCCCGAGGAGCAGCAACGTTGCGCGAGTCTGTGGTTCCGCCATCCGCTGGTGTATTCCGTGATGCAGGAAGGGTGGTTTACCCCGCGGGCGGTCACGTCGATCCTGCCGATCCGGCGCTGGCGCGAAGAGCGGATGTATAACGAAGTGTTTCGGCGGAATCGCTTCGACTACCAGCAAGCGGTGAACTTTCCCATCGGCGGAGGCTCGAGCTGCGGGCTCATCGTCATGCGCTCGGGGCTCGATTTTACGCCTCGCGAGCAGAATGCCTTCGAGCTGGTTCGTCGAATGGCCGTGCCCGCGCTGACGCGTATCCTTCGCATCGAGCGCGAGCGGGCGGAGCTTTCCCTGCTTGCCGACGGTGCGGATCACGTTGGCGTTGCCATTCTCGGTGTCGACGCCGAGGGCAGGGTGCGACGGCAATCCCGGCCGGCCGCCCGACTCCTCCGCGAGCACAATCCGCACCGTCCCGATGCGCTCGTCGCCGACATCACGCGGTGGGTGCGCGCTTGCCGCCGGGCCGGGCGCGCTCCGCAGACGCGAACCTTTTCCACGTCGCTTGGCACGCTGCGTGTGCGTCCGTCGATCGGTAGATTCGCCGGTGATGTCTTTTTGTTTTTGGAGGAAGTGGAACGTCGCGACCCGCCGCCGATCTACGTCGAGCACGGCCTGAGCCCGCGGGAAAGCGAGGTGCTTTACGGGTTCGTTCTCGGCGCCCCGGACGCCGCGATCGCCGCGTCGCTCGGAGTCGGCCGGCGCACCGTGCAGGAATATTCCGCCCGAATCTTCGGCAAACTCGGGGTGTCGAACCGCCACGCCGCCGCCGCATGGGCACGCCGCGTGCGAACCTCGCAGTTTCTCGAATCCCCCGCCCGCCACGACACGCTCCCGGAGTCCGACCCGCTGGAGGCTCTCAGCGCCGCGCTTGCCTTTCAGCGCCATGCTCTGAGGTCATGAAACGCCTCGCGAGCCGCGACTACGAAACGCTTCTCGACATGGCGGCGGAGCTCCAGGAGGCCGCGGCGATCGAGGAAGTCGCCGGGCGGCTCTTCCGCGCGGTGGCGAGGTTCGATCCTCATGTTTCGCCGATTGTCGAGCTGCGCGGCGCGTGGGGACATCGCCGCTTGCTGCGTCCCGGCAACGCTCCCATGCCGGAGAACACATTCCGGTTCCACGGACTCGCGTGGAAAATCGTGTCGAACGGCGTTGAGGTTCACGTCGTCCTCTCGCGATCCGGAGAACCGTTCGATTCCGATCCCGACGGATGCTGGGCGGAATTGCGCCGGCAGACCACACCCGCATTTCTCCGCGCCTGCGAATACCAGCGGATGCAGGACGAAACCTCCGTGCTGCGCGATGAGCTGGCCCGCGCGGGCGGGGCGATGCTGCTCGTGGATTCCCACGGCGCCGTCGTCCCGCCGTCCGATCAAACGCGTGAACTGCTCGAGCGGCATTCGCTCACCGGCAGCCGGCTCGACGCGTTGCTCGCGCGCGTGCGGGAACGGCTCGACCTGCTACCGCCGACAAACACCGTCGAGACCATCGGCAGCGGCGAAACCCCGGCCGGCATCCTGCGCTTCCTGGCCCGCTCGACAGCCCGCGGCGTGCTGCGCGCCCTCTACATCGAAGAGACCGATCGGTTCCTGCCACCGTCCCGATTTGCAAAACTCGGCCTCTCCCCGCGCCGCTGCGAAGTGCTGCACTGGCTCGTCGAGGGAAAGACGAACCCGGAGATCGCGATCATTCTCGGGATTGGCGTCGAGTCGGTGAAGGACCACGTGCGCGCGATCTTCGCAAAACTCGGTGTCCGCAACCGCGGCAAACTTGCCAGAATCTTCGCTGAAAACCGCTGAGCTACGCCGCGCCGCCTTGCGCGGGCCGCGGCGCCGTTGGAACGAAGACCGATTGCATGCCCGCGGCATTTGCCGCAGCGATTCCCGTGGGACTGTCCTCGAACACGAGGCAACTCTCCGGCTCCACGCCGAGCCGGCGGGCGGCCTCGAGAAACGTGTCCGGCGCAGGCTTGCCGTGCTCGACGTCCTCGATCGTCACGATCGTGTCAAACAGCTCCAGAAGATGGAGCGCTTCCAGGGTTTTCACGACGATTTCCCGATGACCGCCACTCGCGATCGCCATCGGCGCCGTCCCGTGAAACTGCCTCGCGATCGCAACCACCGGCTCCACGGGCAGCACCTCCGGAATCAGCTCCACGAAATACCGCTCCTTGTCGGGCAGCACGGCGTCGGGGTCCATCGAAGTGCCGAATTTTTCGTTGAGCTGCTCGACGATCTTCCGGGTAGGAGTGCCGCCCCATGCGTAAAACAGGTCCTCCGGAAACTGGCCGCCATGCTCCTGCATCGCACGTGTCCACGCCCGGAAATGCAGGGGCATCGTGTCGGCAATGGTGCCATCACAGTCGAAGATGTAGGCTTTGAATGGATGCGCAGGCAGGTCGAGTCGCATGAAACCCGCAATCCTACGTGCCGAGAAACCGTTTGACGAAGGGAAACTTTGCCCGCAGTCTCGACGGTTCCTGATTCGTCATGCGTCACACTCTCTCCGTTCTCGTAGAAAACAAATTCGGCGTGCTGGCCCGCGTCGCCGGCATGTTCAGCGGGCGCGGGTTCAATATCGACAGTCTCAACGTCGGCCCGACCCTCGACCCCACGACCTCGCGCATGACGATCGTCGTCCGTGGTGACGACAAGGTGCTCGAGCAGGTCACCAAGCTCCTCGACAAGCTCGTCGAGGTGATCGACGTCCAGGATTTCCGCGACGAGGAATATGTGGACCGCGAACTCGTGCTCCTGCGCGTGAAGGCGGACAGGGAAACCCGCGCCGAGGTCATGCAGATTTGTGACATCTTTCGTGCGAAGATCATCGACGTGCAGCCCGAACGGCTCTCGATCGAGCTCACCGGCACCGAGAGCAAAATCAGCAAGTTCATCCTCCTCATGGAGCGCTTCGGCATCATCGACCTCACCCGCACCGGCAAGGTCGCGCTCTCCCGCACCAACGACTAGGCGCCGCCGCTTTTCCACACCCTGACTTCCAAGACTCATTCCCATGCCCGCCAAAATCTACACCGACAAAGACGCCGATCTGAAGGTTCTCAAAGGCAAGACCCTCGCCGTGATCGGCTTCGGCTCACAGGGCCACGCCCACGCGCTCAACCTCAAGGAAAGCGGCGCGAAGGTCATCATCGGCCTGTATCCCAAATCCAAGAGCCGCAAGGTCGCGGCCGACTACGGCTTCGAGGTTTTCGACACTGGTGAAGCGGTGAAGAAGGCGGACGTCATTTTCGTCGCCGTTCCCGACACGAAGATCCCCGCGATTTACAAAAAGGACATCGAGCCGAATCTCACGAAGGGCAAGACGCTGCTCTTCAGCCACGGCTTTGCCATCCATTTCAAGACGATCGTCCCGCCGAAGGATGTGGACGTGATCATGGTCGCGCCGAAGGGCCCGGGCCACATCGTCCGCCGGCAGTTCACCGAGGGCAAGGGCGTTCCCGCGCTCATCGCGATCTACCAGAATCCGAGCAAGCAGGCGAAGAAAGTCGCTCTGGCATGGGCAAAGGGCGTTGGCGGCACCCGGGGCGGTGTGATCGAGACGACGTTCAAGGAGGAAACCGAGACCGATCTCTTCGGTGAGCAGGCCGTGCTTTGCGGCGGCGCCAGCGCGCTGGTGCAGGCCGGTTTCGAGACGCTCGTCGAGGCGGGCTACTCTCCCGAGATGGCCTATTTTGAATGCCTCCACGAGCTCAAGCTCATCGTCGACCTCATGAACGAGGCGGGCATCGCCGGCATGCGCTTCTCGATTTCCGAGACGGCCAAGTGGGGCGACGTCACGGTGGGTCCGAAGATCATCGACGCCAGCGTGAAGAAGCGGATGAAGCAGGTCCTCAAGGACATCCAGACCGGCAAGTTTGCAAAGGGCTGGGTGAAGGAATACGAGGGCGGCTACAAGACCTACAACGCGCTGCTCAAGAAGGGCGAGAAGCACCCGATCGAAAAGACCGGCGAACGCCTTCGCAGCCTCATGCCGTGGATCAAGAAGCGCAGCATCAAGGGCGCCCAGGCGTCCTACAAATAAGCGCTTACTTCTTTTCTCAATCGCGGCGGCTGGATGCATTCCGGCCGCCGCTTTTTGTTTCCGGAAACGGTTGCCGCGCGCCCACTTCGGGCAAAGATCTCGAATCCCGATGGACTTCGTGCGCGAATAATCTGTAGCGGAATTCGATGCCTTGTAGTATGCAGCACGGATCTTTTTCGCCCATGAAGACCGTCCTCCTCGGCGTCACAGCCGCCGCTCTTGCCGTCATTCCAGTTTCCTCCAGCCATGCCGAGTGGTTTCGTGAGACCGTCGACGATTCGCTTCCGGGTGGTTTCGCCTGCTCGCTGGTTCTGGATTCCAGCAACCGCCCGCATATTGCCTACTGGAGGCAGTTCAGCGAAAATTTCCCCAATTCTTTCACCCCCTGTTACGCAACGCAGTCCGGGACCACATGGGAGGCGGCTCCTCTGGCCCTCACCAGCACGAACACCTTCGGAGCCTACACGTCGATCATCCTCGGGCCGGGCGGGCGTCCCGCCATCGCATATCAAACCAGCGGCTCCCTGCTCTTTTATGCCGCAATGAACGCCGACAAGGAATGGCTGATCGGTTCCAACATCGCGGCGGACACGGGAAGCTGGCTCTCCATGATCTGGAACGGCACCCAGCCCCGAATTGCAGCATCCCAGGGCACGACCCTCCAGTTCCTCCAGCCGAATGGCAACTCTTGGGCGAGCTCCAATGTCGACACGACGAATGCCGGCGCGAGTTGCTCGATGGATATCCGACCCGACGGCGCTGTGGGCATCGGTTACATCAAGGGAGGAAACATCCGATACGCCTCCAGCCTGCAGGGCAACACCCCCGCTCCTCCCGATCCGCTCACGTTCCCGCAGAATCTTTCCGCAACGCGCTGCGCATTCACGTTCGACTCGAACGGGAATTCCCACATCCTCTATTACGACCAGAACAGCGAGACCTACCGCCACATCACCAACGAGGCCGGTCCCTGTGGTCCACCCAGCCCGCCATCGTCGCTGCAGCCGGCCAGCGTGCGATCGATTTTTACGGATGTTCCATCGCCGCGGGTTCCGACGGATCGCTCCACGCCGCCTTCCTCGACTATTCGACCAACACGTTGAAATACGCCCGCCGCGCCGCCGGCCGCACCTC
>CALGTD010000176.1 GCA_937901895.1 uncultured Spartobacteria bacterium
AAGACGCCGCAGACGGTGATCCTCATCGGCCCGGAGCGCTACAACCAGCTCTTCGCGAAGTTTGGCAACCTCAACAAGCTCCTTGCCTGGGGCCATGCCCGCGCGATAGAAAACCTCTGCGAACTGCAGCCCGATTGCCCACGCGCGCTGTCAGACAAATTCGCCAACGAGCATGTCATTCAGCGCGCTCTCATGGAAAAAGGCCGCGGTCTCGTGCTCGAACAGCGGACCAAGGCCGAAAGCGATTACGCCGTCGCCGCTGCCTCCATCCTCGCACGGGAGAAATTCATCGATTGGATGGACAAGACGAGCGAGGAACTGGGCGTGAAAATCCCCCGCGGAGCCTCGGCGCAGGTAAAAGCCGTGACGCGCACACTCGTCACCGGACGCGGACCGGAAATCCTCTCCAAAGTCGCAAAAACGCACTTCAAGACAGCTGCGGAAGTGCTCGGTCAGCTCCTCTAGAGCTTCCCGCGGATGCGGCCCCGCAAACGCTTTCAACAGTTCACTCGTCGTCCAGAATCTGTGCGATGCCTCTGAGGGGCACGCGCAGCCATTCGGGGCGGTTGTTGAGTTCGTAGGCGACTTCGTAGACCGCCTTGTCCAGCAGATAGGCGTCCAGCAGGAGCCCGACGTCCGCGGGATCGCGCGGCAGAAACTTCGCTTCACCGACCGCCGCGAGGTAGCTCTCGAGGAAGGTTCGCGCGATATATTCATACCAGAGATCCGCCCACGGCACGGCGGTCGGAATGTCCACGTCGCGCACCGCGACCTGCTGCCGGAGTGCGGTGAAGGCCGCGTAGTGGAACGAGCGAAGCATCCCGGCGACATCACGCAGCGCGCAACGTTTGAGCCGGCGTTCGCTGATTGGCCGCGCGGGCTCCCCCTCAAAGTCGATGATTGCAAAGTCCCGGCCCGTGTCGAGGACCTGCCCGAGGTGATAGTCGCCGTGGATCCGGATCTTCTCGACGTCGATCTTGCGCCCCATGACGCGCGCCATGCGGTCGAGAATTTCCTTCTCCCGCGCAAGCATCTTCCCGGCCTCGTCGGCAGCTTCGGCCGACAACAAATTCCGTCGCTTCGAAAGCAGAAGAAACGTCCGGCGCAGGCCGTTGCGCATGGATTGGTAAATCGACCGCTGATAGAGCAACGTGAACGGGTCGGGCGCAAAGGCGGGATCCGACCGGTCGCCGGCAAGGGCGAGGTGCATCTCCGCCGTGCGCTGGGCCAGCAGGCGGACGCGCTCGGGATAAGCCGCGCCAACCACATGAAGAAACTCCGGCGACAGGAGCTGTGGAGCGCCGACGTCGGTGAGCGGTGGCAGATCGGTCGAAGGCAGCGGCGGTTTTTCGGTCAGAACGCGTTCGAAGAACTGCCCGACCACGTCGAGCGTCAGCGACCATGCGTCCCCCTGATTCTGCACCAGCCCCTGCGCCATGCAGAGCATCCGCGGCGCCTCGCGGGGGGATTCGTAGGAGATCGCGCCGGCAAACGGCGGGACGTTCCCAAATCCCGCCTGCTCGCTGAGGAAGCGTGTCAGTTCGACGTCTGGATTCAATCCCTCGTCGAGTCGCCGGTAAAGTTTGAGAAACCACTCGCCACCGTAGACGGCGGAGGTGTTGCTCTGCTCGGTGCGCATGACCATCGAGGACAAGGATTCCCCGCCTGCGACACGGTCTCTCAGAGCCTGCGAGGCCTCGCCGCGCAGCACACCGCCACGTCCGCGAAAAACGTCCCGTCCGGTCATGAGCGCGAGCAACGCCGCGCGGAATTGCGGGTCGAAGAGCGCATCGAACAGGATCGTCTGCTCGCTCTCGTGCACGAACTGCGCGATCACCGCCTGCGGATGATCCTGCCGGACCGCGTGTGCGGCCTCCCCCGAGGCGATCTGGATCGGCAGCACATACGTCTCAGGATTTCCCTCCACATAATCGACGCCGACCAGCAGGACGTGCGCCTCGTAGCCGTCGCTCCGGAAAGGAATGACGTCCCTCAACTGGACGCTGCGTTGCACGCGGGCCTTGCCGCCGAACCAGCGGCAGTTTGCGAGATAGCCCGGAAGAAGTTCCTTCTCCAAAAGCTTCCGACCACGGACGCCGAGCAGGTCCTTCCACGTCATGCGCCCGACGAACTCCGGCGTGGCCCTCTCCTGCGGCAGGTGTTCAACGGCGGCCTGGCGTTCGAGAAGAAACCAGTAGTGTCCGTGCGGACCGAGCGTCAGCAAATACGGCGAATCCTTGATGTTCGGAAACCGGTTCTGACTGAACACCTCCACCGGCGTGTGGCCAGCGTAGGCTGCGAGGTCGAGCTCGGCGACCTGCGAATAGCGCGAGAGGTTCACGACCACGAGAATCATCTCATCCACGCCGCGTTCGGCATCGCTGTAGCGGCGCACGAACGCGAGCACCTTCGCATTGTCTGGATACAGAAACTCGATGCTTCCGCGACCAAACGCCTGAAACCGCTGACGCATTGCGATCGTGCGCCGCATCCACCAGAGCAGCGAGGAAACGTTGCCCTCCTGGTTGTCCACATTGACGGCTTCGTAGTGGTATTCCGGGTCAATCGTGACGGGCAGAAAGAGCTGCTGTGGATTCGCGCTCGAGAATCCCGCATTGCGATCCGGGCTCCATTGCATCGGCGTGCGCACGCCGTTTCGATCCCCGAGGAAGATGTTGTCCCCCATCCCGATCTCATCGCCGTAGTAGAGGATCGGCGTGCCCGGCAGCGAGAAGAGCAGAATATTGATGAGCTCGATCTTGCGGCGGTTGTTGTTCAACAACGGCGCCAGCCGGCGGCGGATGCCGAGGTTGATCCGGGCCCGCGGGTCGGTTGCGTAGACGCGATACATGTAGTCGCGCTCCTCGTCGGTCACCATCTCGAGCGTGAGCTCATCGTGGTTGCGGAGAAACATTCCCCACTGGCACGTCTCGGGAATCGCCGGCGTCTGGTCGAGGATGTCGATGATCGGAAACCGATCCTCCATCTGCAGGGCCATGAACATCCGCGGCATCACCGGGAAGTGGAAACACATCTGGCACTCGTCGCCGTCCTTTCCGAAATAGGCGACGGCGTCCTCGGGCCACTGGTTTGCCTCCGCGAGAAGCATGCGGTCAGGGAAATTCGCGTCGATGTGCGCGCGCACCTTCCGGAGGAATTCGTGAGTGCGCGGGAGGTTTTCGCAATTTGTCCCCTCCTCTTCGTAGAGATACGGCACGGCATCGAGTCGCAGGCCGTCCACGCCCATCCCGAGCCAGAAATCGATCACCTCGAGGAGAAGCTCATGAACACGCGGGTTCTCGAAATTGAGATCCGGCTGATGCGAGTAAAACCGGTGCCAGTAGTAGCCTCGCGCCACGGGATCCCATGACCAGTTCGACGTCTCGAAGTCCTGGAAGATGATACGCGCGTCGCGGTAGCGGTCGGGCGTGTCACTCCACACATACATCTCGCGCTCCGGCGTTCCGGGAGCTGCGCGTCGCGATGCCTGGAACCACGGGTTCATGTCCGACGTATGGTTAAGCACGAGTTCCGTGATCACGCGCAGTCCGCGCTTGTGCGCCTCGCGCAGAAGATCGCGAAAATCCTTCAACGTCCCGTAGGCGGGATTGATGTTGAAATAATCGGCGATGTCGTAGCCGTCGTCCCGCAGCGGAGATGGATAAAAGGGCAGCAGCCAGATCGCCGTCACGCCGAGGTCCTGCAGGTAATCGAGTTTGCCGATCATTCCCCGGAAGTCCCCCACTCCATCGCCGTCGCTGTCGGCGAAAGCCTTGATGTGGGTCTCGTAGATGACGGCGTCCTTGAACCACAGGGGGTTCGTGCCTTTTGCTCGCTTTGACATCCTCGGGAGAATCGGACCGCAAGGCCCTTTCGGACGGGCGTTTCAGCCCGCCTGCTGGACGGCACGCACCTGAACGTCGCCGATCGTCAGCTCCAACGCCTCCTCGGCAACGCGCAGAAAGCCCTCGGTGGCGTCGGTGAGCGCGACCTTGAGGGCGCCGAGCTGGCGCGACGGCGCGTTCAATCCGCGGGCGTCGAGAAGCTGTTTGACGGCGAGCGCGCAGTTTTGCGCGGAGTCCACAAGCGTGACGCACTCCCCGACTGCGCGCTGAATCGCCGCGCGCAACAACGGATAGTGCGTGCAGCCAAGCACAAGCGTGTCGATTCCCTCGCCAACGAGCGGATCGAGATAGCGATGCAGCACCTGGTCGGTAATCGGATCGTCGAAGAGCGCCTCCTCGATCAATGGCACGAGCAGCGGACACGGCTCGGCAAAAACCGTGGCGTCCGGCGCAAGGGCGCGAATCGCCAGTTCATACGCTCGGCTCGCGATCGTGGCGCGCGTTCCAATCACGCCGATGCGACCGTTTCGCGAGGCCCGCACCGCCGCGGCGGCGCCGGGATCGATCACGCCCTGCACCGGGGGCTGGAAAAGTTTGGCAAGTTTCGGCACGGCGAGCGCGGACGCGGTGTTGCAGGCGACGACAATCATCTTCGCGCCCTCGGCGAGAAGCAGTCCGCTGATTTCCGTGCTGTAGCGTTCGATCGTGCGCTTGCTCTTGCCGCCGTAGGGCACGCGCGCGGTGTCGCCGATGTAGAAAATGTTCTCCGCCGGCAGCAACCGTTGCAGCGCGGCAACCACGGTGAGTCCGCCGATGCCCGAATCGAAAACACCGATCGGTCCTGCACCCGGCTCCACAATCTCCTCAGTGGCCGGAATCGACGGATCAAGGACGTTCATGGCTGCGAGCGTGGCCGCGCGGTCGCGGGAAATCAATTCGCATCCAGATGCCGCTGAACCTTCCAGCCGGACTCGCCCAGCGCTTCGTCCAGATTTGGAATCGACGACGGCGCGTCGCCACTGACGACGAGCGTCGGCTTTGGTCCGGCGCCCGTGACCGCCCGTGTGTAGGCCTGAACGCCTTCGAGGATGGACTGCGCCATCCGCTGCCGGTAGTCGCCGGAGGCAATCTTCCGTGCATCGGCGGAGTTGTCCACAAATCCCCCCTCCAGCAGCACGCCGGGAATCCGGATGTTTTTGATCACCACGAACCGGGCCCGCTTGATGCCGCGATCCGGCATCCGGAGATTGCGCACCATCGAAGAATGAATGGCCGCGGCGAGGGCAATATTCTCCGAATCGCGGGCGTTGCCGGGGTTCTGCTTGAAGTCGCTGTAACTTGCACTTTCCTCGTCCATCGACGGCACGCCCCGCGGCGCAAGCGCGTAGGTCTCGATGCCGGTGCCGCCGCCCTTGCTCTTGTTGAAATGCACGCTCACGAACAGTGCGTCCGGAAAGCGGTTCGCAAATGCGGCGCGCTGCTCGAGAGGGATGAACGTGTCGTTCGCCCGCGTCAGTTTCACCTGATAGCCCGCCTTGGTCAGCAGCGCACGAGCGCGAAGCACCACATCCAGCGCAAACTGCTTTTCCCTTCCCAGCGAGCCGACCGCGCCGCTGTCGTGTCCTCCATGCCCGGCGTCGAGCACAATGGTGCGGATCGGTGTTGCGCTCTTGATCTTCCCGGGACGCAAGATCGGCTCGAGGATCTTCGATACGTCCATGGCGGAGACATAGACCTCCGAGCCTTTCGATCGCATCGGAAAGCAGGTGATGTATTTCACTCCGTTGACCAGCACCTCGCGACTGCCGGCGCGTCCCTCGAGCACGCGGTTTGCCGAGGTGAGTTTGAAATTCTTGGCCGTCGAGACCGGGCGGTTCATCCGGTAGAATGCCGCCACATCGGACACCGGCACATAGCGGCGCTTGTCGATCTGCACGACGTTCCATTTCCACGCCTCGGCGGCGCCCAGCAATCCGGGCGCGAGTGCGAGCAGGATCAGAAGCGCTCGGGATCGCATGGGCAAACAAGGTGTCGGCGGTCCGCCATCGGTGCAAGGGCTTTCGACACGTTGACAATCCCGGTCCCAATGGCATAGAGCTGGCCAACCCCCAGCGCGACGGCTCGCGCACCGCCTCCCATGTCGCCTCCGGAGAAAGCCGGCCACACCGACGAGTTGCTCACCAGCCTTTATCCGCAGTTGCGCCGAATCGCCGCGGCGCGAATGGCGCAGGAAACCCCGGGCCACACCCTCCAGCCCACGGCGCTCGTTCACGAGGCCTGGATTCGACTTTCCGCCCAGCAGGCAGCCTCGTGGGGGAGTCCGACGCAGTTCTTTGCCGCGGCCTCCGAGACGATGCGCCGGATTCTCGTGGACCACGCCCGCCAGCGGGCACGGTTGAAGCGCGGCGGAGATTGGGTTCGCGTGACCACGGACGTCACGGACTCGGTCCCCATTTCGCCGGATGAAAAGCTCATCCTTATTCACGAGGCGATCACCCGTCTCGAGCAGGAGGATCCCGAGCGTGCCCGCGTCGTGGTGCTCAAATTCTTCGGCGGTCTGTCGAACCGCGAAATCGCCGCGGAGATGTCGCTCACGGAACGCACCGTGGAGCGCTACTGGGCTCATGCGAAGGCCTGGCTCTTCCGGAAAATCGAGAAGAAGGACTGAGCCGCAGAGTCTGCCGCATTTTTTGCGAAAATTTTTGTCGGGTTTGCGACCCGTGCATCGCGAAAGCCATGGGGACGTCCGTCCCTCGAACCCAAAAACCTCACAACCCCGAACCCACCCCATGCAACGCTCAACCCGCACGCTCGCGGCCGCCTGCCTCATCGCCGGCTCCATCGGATTCGCTCCGCTCCATGCCGAAGACGTCTTTCAAATCGCGAACTCAACCCAGGGCTGGAACAGCGCCGATTACTGGGGCGCGCCAGCCACAGCCGGGAATGATTACTTCTCGTTGCCGGGTTTTGGACAACAAACCACCGCCGCCGAAACCAACGGCTATCTCTGGACCTACAACTCGACCGTTCGCGACAATACGGATCCGGGCTCGAACAGCACATTCGCCGGAGACAGCCTGACTCTGGTGTCCAATACCCGCCTTCTCGGCAAGGTCGTCAACGGCAGCACGAGCACGGTCAACCTCGTCTTCGGTGGCGGCTTCTTCTTCCACGGCGGCAACACTCCCGGATCCGCCACCCTCGCCGGAACGATCCGCTTTGCGGACGGAATCAACCTTGGCGCCATTGTCTTGAACCCCAATGGCACGGTCAATCCGTTGGTCCTGACCATCAATTCCGCGGTTATTGGCGGTTCGGCTGACACCCTGCAGCTTACGCTGATGAGTGAGGGCTCCAGCCCGGGAACCGGTAACCGCATCGGTCACCTGATCTTCGCCGGCGACCTTAGCGGGTTCGCGGGCACAATCTGGGTCGGCACCTCTGACTCCGGCACGGGCGCGTCCAGCTTTTACAGCGTCCGGTCCAGCTCGGTCCTCGCCACCCTTGCACTCGATCCGGCCACCCACAACTTCCGATACGAGCTGGCCACGGACGAGACCTTCGGATCTCTCGTCATTGGCGACACCATCCTCGACCCCGGCACGTATTCCGCCGAAGATTTGAACGCTACATTCGGCACCGGGGAGCAGTTCTTTGGCGAAGGATCGATCACCGTCGTTCCGGAACCGTCGACATTCGCATTGTTTGGCGTGGCGGGCATCCTCGCAGGCACCGCCGCATTGCGCCGCCGGGCGCGCGCCTGATCGGCTGACAAAAATCCCCATCCGTCCCCCCCTCCGATCCCGGAGTTGCCATCCTGTGGCACTCCGGGATCTGCGTTTGATCCCGCTCCGGCCCGGACCGTGATCAAGCATTCCGGAGGCGCCTGAAAATTTTTCAAAAAATTTGTCGGCTTTGTTTCCGAACCGTCGCGAAGGCAGGTGAAGGAACCTTTCCTCGCCCCAATCAACCAATCCCCGGACTCCATGAAAACCCCCATTCGAACCCTCGCACTCGCGTGCGCGACGCTCGGCTCATTTGCCTCCACGCAGGCGGCCGACATCACCCAGACCGCCAATTCCACCAACGGATGGAACAACGGTGCTTATTGGAACGGAACGCCCCCGTCCGCTGGTAACAACTACTTTTCCGCGGCATCGGGCACGGTCGTCGACCAGTTTACGGCCAACGGCACCGCCTGGGCGCTTGCCCAGACGATCGGAACGGTTCGTGACAACACCGATCCGGGGTCGAACAGCACGTTCGCGGGCGACAGCCTGACACTGGTGACGAACACACGCCTTCTCGGAAAGGTCATCAACGGCAGCACGAGCACGGTCAACCTCGTCTTCGGCGGTGGCTTCTTCTTCCACGGCGGCAACACTCCGGGATCCGCCACCCTCGCCGGGACGATTCGTTTCGCGAATGGAACCCACCTCGGAGCCCTCGCGCTGAACCCCAACGGCACGGTTAATCCGATGGTCCTGACGATCAACTCCACGGTCTATGGCGGCACGGACGACACCCTGCAACTCACGTTGCTCAGTGAGGGCTCCAGCCCTGGAACCGGCAACCGCCTCGGACACCTGATTTTCGCCGGCGATCTCAGCAACTTCTCCGGGTCGATCTGGGTTGGCACTTCAGTTAGTGGCACGAATGTCGCCAGCTTCTACAGCGTCCAGTCCAGCGCGACCTCGGCGACGCTGATCCTCGACATCAACACCCACAACTTCCGCTACAACCTCGCAGGCGCCGACACCCTCTTCGGAGCGGTGCAGATTGGCGACTCCTTCCTCAGCCCGGGCACCTACGACGCCGCATGGCTCAATGCGAACTACGGCACCGGCACCCAGTTCTTCGGGGACGGATCCATTACCGTCGTTCCGGAACCCGCCCACTACGCGGCGGCGATGCTCGGAATGCTCGTTTTCACCGTGGTCCTGCGGCGGAAGCGCGCGCTCGCTTGATCTCGCAAGCGATGGGGTCCGACGCAAAACCGCCGGACCCCTTCCCGGTCCCGGCGTTTCAAGCATCCCCGTCGGGACGCCGGCGGATACATGCGCCGCACCCCTTCCCTCCTTGCGAACGTTCCGTTATCGTCCCTCCTGGAGAACAGCCGCCGTCTCCCCCGGCCATGAGCACACAGAACCCTCCGCCGCTTTCGATTCGGATCGAAGGCGCGATCTACGAGACCGCGCTCGGCCTCACCGGTGAGGAGCGGGAGGCCTTTCTCGAGCGGACCTTTCAAGGCGATCCCGACGGCCTCGCGGCCATGCGGGAGATGCTCGAAAAAACCGGGGACTCCTCGACCTTCTTCCTGGAGGCCCGCGAGCACCGCAGTTTCCTCGCCGGCGATCTTCTCGAGAAAATTCCGCCCGAATCCCTGCCCGATGACGGGATCCCGCAGGTCGTCGAAGAACCTGGAACGCTCATCGGACCGTATCGGCTCCTTTCGCGCATCGGCGAGGGCGGTTGCGGCGTGATCTACGAGGCCGAGCAGGAGGAGCCCGTCTGCCGCCGGGTCGCACTAAAGATCATCCGTCTCGGCATGGATACCGAGAGCGTCGTCGCGCGGTTCAAGGCCGAGCGGCAGGCGCTCGCATTGATGGATCACCCGAACATCGCCCGTGTGTTCGACGCCGGGGCGACCGCCAGCGGTCGGCCGTATTTCGTCATGGAACGCGTGAGCGGAGAGCGCATCACCGCCTGCTGCGATCACGAGCGACTCGACATCGTCGCGCGCATTCGTCTGTTCATCCAGGTCTGCCACGCCATCCAGCACGCGCACCAGAAGGGCATCATCCACCGCGACATCAAGCCCTCGAACATTCTCGTCGCCTTCCACAACGGCATCCCCACCCCCAAGGTGATCGATTTTGGAATCGCCAAGGCAGTGTCCGGAGGCTCTCCGGGGGAAAGTCCCACCCGCACCCTGCGAACCTCCCGTGACGAATGGATCGGCACTCCCGCCTACATGAGCCCCGAGCAGGTCGAGATGGGCGGGCTCGACGTCGACACCCGCAGCGACATCTACAGCCTCGGCGCCCTCCTGCACGAACTGCTCGCGGGACGGCCGCCATTCGACGGGGAGGCACTCGCCAGCGCGGGAATTTCCCGAATGCGACGCACGCTGCTCGAATGCGAGCCGCCGCTTCCGTCCAGAATGCTGGCCGGCCTCCCGCCCGGCGAACTCGCCGAGATCGCCGAGGCCCGGCGTGAGGAACCGGGGCGGCTGATTGCCCGTCTGCGCGGGGACCTTGACCGCATCGTCGCAAAGGCGATGGAGAAGGATCGCAACCGCCGCTACCAGACGGCAAACGCGCTCGCGGTGGATCTCCACCGTTACCTCGCCAACGAGCCCGTCACCGCGCGCCCCTCCGGCCGGCTCTATCTGCTCGGGAAATTCGTTCGTCGCAACCGCGCCGCCTGCATCTCCGGCGCCGCGGTCGCCATTTCGCTCGTGGCTGGCCTGGGTGCCTCCACCTGGCTCTACTTCGAGGAACGGGAAGCGCGTGCCGAACAGGAGCGGCTCAGCGTGGAAGCCGAGGCGGCACGGGCAAACGAAGCGCGACTCCGCGCGCAGGCGCAGGCGCGGGCAAACGTCGCCGAGGCCGCCGCCGCCCTCGCCGAAGGCAGGATCGAGGAGGCCGACGCGCTGTTGAAGAAGAGTCCGGTGGATGCTGTCGACCCCTCGCTCGAGGCTGCGGGCGTTTTTCGCGCCCTCGGACATTGGAACGCCACCTACGGCCGCTGGCCGGAGGCCAGGCAATGCTACATTCTGCTCAACCAGGCGAACCAGCTGGACAACCCGGTCCGCATCGCCGAGGGATCCGACCTGCTCACGATCGGCCCTGCCCTGCTCGAAGCCGGCGACCGCGAGGGCTACGAACGGATCCGCCTGGAATTCCTCGACCGGCACCTTCCCGCCCAAAACCCGCTGCAGGCCGAGCACATCATCAAAGCCTCCCTGCTGACTCCCGCCGGTCCCGAGATTCTCGAGCGCCTTCGCAGTTCGGCGGAGGTGTGTGCCCAAGGGGCCGAGGAGCGCGCCGATGGGGTGCCTCCTCCCATCTGGGAGACACTTTCGATGACCTTTTTCCACCATCGCTCGGGGGATCCAGCGCAGACGCTCGTCTGGGGGTCGAAATGCCTCGCGTATCCCGACCCCGCCGGGCCGCGCGCCGCAGCCGCCCTCTGCATGCTCGCCATGGCGCATCATCGGGCCGGAAATCTGGAAAAGGCGGCGCAGGATTTGCGCGCCGCGCGACTGCTGCTCGTCGACCCTCCCAAGGGCGAGCCACCTCCGGGCGCGCCGCCGCGGGGCAGCTGGATCTCGTGGTCGATCGCCCGTTTTCTCGAAGCGGAGGCCACCGCCGAAATCGAAGGCACGGCTCACTGGCTGAATCGCACCGCCGGGTGGCGCTAGCTCCACGGAACTCCTCCCGGTCATCGCAGCCCACTGCGAAGAAAAACCTGTTGTCGGTTTTCCTTCCAAAAAATCGCTATAAATTGGGAAGCCGCCTTTCCCCCGCGGTTGCCGCCCCCCGAGCCCCCCAAACATGTCCTTTCCGTTGTCCCTCCGGTCCTCCCTCGTCACGGCCCTGTCCGTCGTCGCCCTTCCTTTGTCCGCAACGGCCGCGGAGGGGAAAATTCCCAACCGCTCCTATCCGGAGACGGAGGTCTTCAAGCGAATCAGCCCCCAGTTGAGCAACCGGCACATGAACCAGCCGTCGGTGATCAACGGTTATGCGGTGTTCGCCGGCAACGCGGTTCACGAAGTCTGGGATATTTCAGATCCCTACGCACCCGTTCACCTCGCCGACATGGTCAGCAACCACCGCAACGGAGAGGCCGAATCCCACCAGGTCACCTATGCACGCCGGGGCGACGCCCTCTACATGGCCACGATCTCCGGCCGGGGCATCGACATCTGGGACATGACCGATACCCCAAACCCCGAGCTGGTCGGCGAAATCATCCTCCCCGGCATCAACTACGGCGACGTCGCCGGCGCGATCTGGGGGGTCTCGTGGCAGGGCGATTACCTCTTCGCCGGAGCAACGACCAACGGCGTCTACGTCCTCGATGTCAGCGACCCGACCGCACCGGTGCACGTGGCCACCCTGCCGTCCTCCGCCATGGGAGGCATGCTCGCCGGGCCGCTCTTTGCGATTGGAAATCTGCTGGTGATCACTCCGCCCAAGGAAGCCGTTGGAGTCGCCACGATCGACATCAGCGACCCGCGTAATCCCCGCCTGCTCGACGTGGAGATCGAAGGCGCCCTGAGCTACATCGGCGGGTTCTACGGCACGCATGCCTACCTCATCACCCCGTTCCGCGCCTACGACGTCACCACCGATCCGCGTAACATCCAGCGCACCGGCCAGATGACCGTGCCGGACAGCGAATACATGAGCTTCGGCGACGACAAATTTTTCCTCGGTGGCCTGCGCGGCAATCCCGGAACCCACGGTATCTGGAAATACGACATCTCCAATCCCAGCCAGATCAGCCTGGAAGGGCGCTACGTCGGCCGGGACAACCGCTGGGACGACCAGTTCAGCTGCCCGGTGGGAAACCTCCTCCTCGTCGCCGACGACCAGCTCGTCAACAACCGCTACGTTGGCGGAATTGTCGTCGTGCACTCCGCCCAACCCGACACCGCACCACCGCGGGTGAAATATGTGAACCCGCCCGATGGCGCGCGAAACCAGGCGCTGACCACCCGCATCGGGTTGTCCCTTTCCGATTGGCCGGAACTGACCTCCGTCGACGCGACCACGCTCATCGTTCGTCCCGTCGGAGGAGAGCCGCTGTCCGGCACATGGAGCACCACCACGACCACGCTGTCCTTTGCCCCCGACGAACCGTTGGAACCCGCAACGACCTACGAGATCATTCTTCCGGCCGGCGGAATCACGGACCTTGTCGGCAATCCGATCGCCGCGGAGTTTCGCTCCACCTTCACCACGGTCGCGCAGGGCGGTTTCCCGGGAAACGACGAGGTCAATCCCGTGCCGCCTCACGAGCTCGGGGAACCAACCGCCTTCTCGGTCAAGACCCCCGACCCGACCCGCGAATACGAATGGCGCCTCGATGATGGAACGGTCCTCAACGGGGCCGCCGTCACGCACACCTACTCCTTGCCGGGCCGTCATGTCGTGACGATGGAGTCCAAACCGAATCCCGAATCGAAGATCGAGGCGGAAAATGCGACCCTCGCCGGCGGCGTCACCATCGCCAGGGAACACCCCGGCTATTCCGGCGGGGGTTATGCCGACTATCCCGCAGGAACGGGATCAAACGTCGCCATCCGCTGGAGCCTGCTCTCCCCTGCACCCGGGGTATACCCGCTCACGATTCGTTACGCGAATGGCGGCACCACGAACCGTCCCCTTCACCTCGTCGTCAACGGCGGCTCTCCCATCGTTGTGAATTTCCCCTCCACGGGCGACTGGCCCACCTACCAGGAGATCGTCGTCCCCACCGTGCCGCTAGTCGCCGGCCTGAACAACCTCGAGCTTCGCGCCAGTGCCGGCTCCGCGGGACCAAACATCGACTACTTCGTAATGACGATCACTCCCGAGGATGGCGAGACGCGTGTGAGTTCGTTCATGCATCTGGTCTATCGCGCCCTCACGCCGTTGCCCCCCTCAACGAGTCAGGCGCTCTGCCTTGATCCGGAAAACCGCCTCGTCTGGGCCGTCAACCCGGACGCAGACACGATCACTGCAGTCGATCTCGACTCGCTGGAAAAAGTTCGTGAAGTCCCGGTCGGTCACAAACCCGAAACCCTCGCACTCGCTCCCGACGGCGCGATCTGGGTCGCGAACCGCTCGAGCCACGACATCTCCGTCGTGAATCCCACCACCGGACAAACGAGCCGTTTCGCCCTCCCCTACGCCTCGCAACCCTACGGACTCGCCTTTGCACCGGACGGGTCCGCCGCGTATGTCGCCCTTCAGGCTCTTGGCCGTGTCGTGAAACTCGATCGCGCCACGCGCCAGATTGTCGCCTCCCTCGATCTTCCCTCCGATCCCGACGGCATCCGCCCGCAGGTGCGCGGCGTGGGTGTGACCGCCGACAGCGCCATGGTCCTTGTCACGCGCTTCATCTCTCCCGACGAGGGCGGACAGGTTTACGAAATCGATGCCGCCACGATGACTCTGCGACGCACGATGGCGCTCGCTCCGTCCGACGAACCCGACACGCCCACCAGCGCGCGCGGCATTCCCAACTACCTCCTTTCCATCGGCATTGCACCCGACGGAAAACGCGCATGGCTGCCTTCGAAGCAGGACAACATCTTTCGTGGCACCTTCCGCGACGGCCAGGCTCTCACCCACGACAACACCGTGCGCGCCGTGGCCTCGCAGATCGACCTAGAATCGGGCGCGGAGGTTCCCGGCAGCCGGCTCGATTTCGACGACCGCGACCGCGCCCATTCCGTCACCTTCAGCCCGCTCGGCGATCTCGTGTTCGTCACCATGCCGGGAAACAACCACGTGTCCGTCCACGACGCCTACAACGGCCGGGAGGTCGCCCGCATCCCCTGCGGCATCGCGCCAACCGCCACGCTCATCGACTCCCAAACCCGACGTCTCTTCACGCTCGATTTCCTCTCGCGCACTCTTTCAGTCCACGATGTCCGGCCGCTCCTCGACGGCGGCACCGCGTTTGAACCGCTTGCGATGGTTCCCCTCGTCGCCGTCGAGCCGCTCGCCCCTCACGTCCTCCGCGGCAAGCAGCTGTTCTACGACGCCACCTCGACGCAGCTGAACTCCGAGCACTACATGAGCTGCGCCTCGTGTCACCTCGACGGCGGCCACGACGGCCGCGTGTGGGACATGACGAGCATGGGCGAAGGCCTCCGCAACACGATCGATCTGCGCGGTCGTGCGGGCATGGGACACGGCCGTCTCCACTGGACGGGCAATTTCGATGAAGTTCACGATTTCGAGAACCAGATTCGCTTCCTCGGCCGCGGCTCGGGGCTCATGACCGAGGCCCAGTTCCTCCACGGCACGCGTTCCGAGCCGTTCGGCAATGCGAAGGCGGGCATCAGCGAGGATCTCGACGCCCTTGCCGCCTACGTGGAATCGCTCCACGAATACGATCCCAGTCCGTTCCGCAATCCCGACGGCACGCTCACCGCCGATGCCGTTGCCGGACGGCGGATCTTCAACGACCTGCGCTGCTTCGACTGCCACGGCGGCCGCAACTTCACCGACAGCCGGCTCGGCATCCTCCACGACGTCGGCACGATCAAGGAAAGCTCGGGCTACCGCGCCGAGGCATTTCTCACCGGCCTCGACACCCCCACCCTGCGCAGCGTGTGGTCCGGCGCTCCGTATCTCCACGACGGATCGGCGTCGACCCTTCGCGACGTGCTCACTACTGCCAATCCCGGCGACCGCCATGGCGTCACAAGCCAGCTCTCCCCGACGGAAATCGACCAGCTCGTCGCCTACCTCCAGCAGATCGACGGCTCCGAGCCCGCGGCGAATCCTCCATCCGGCCAGGGCTCCCCGCTGTTTGACCGCTATCTCGCAGACTTCCACCTCGAAGGCTCGGATGCCTCGGAGACCGCCGACCTCGATGGCGATTCCGTCGTCACGCTCCTCGAGTATGCCCACGGCAGGACCAATCCGACCCTCGCCGACAGTGTCCCGCAATTCGTCAGCCACGTCGCATCCGACGACGACGGCGAATGGCTCGCCTATTCCTACCTCCGACTTCGGGGCGGTCATTGGAAAAACGGCGCCTACCGCACTGCCGACATGATCTACCGCCCGCAGGCCACCGGCGACCTCGGCGACTGGAACGTGCGCCCAACGGAGCTGCCGAACCCCGCGGGTCTCCCTCCCGCTCCGGGCGGTTACGAATGGGCCACCTTTGGCGTGCCGATCGTCGACGACATTCCGGCGACGTTCCTTCGCATCCATCTCGATCGCGTGGCCCCCGAGGATCTGTAAGTTCGAGCGCCGCGCATGGGGAGTCACGGGTTCGCGAATCGTGAATCCCTGACCACCCGCCCTTGCGCAGGCTTGCGCGCCCCGCGCCGCTTGCCCAAAGTCTCCGTTCCCATGGTCGAGATTTCGAAGAGTTACGAACCGCAGTCCGTCGAGGACAAATGGTATGCCGCGTGGCTGGACAGCGGCGTTTTCACCGCGGACGCCGCGTCCTCCAAACCCGCGTTTTCCATCGTCATTCCGCCGCCAAACGTCACCGGCGTTCTCACCCTCGGCCACGTTCTCAACAACACGATCCAGGACATCCTCGCCCGCCGCGCCCGCATGACCGGTCACGAGGTGCTCTGGCTGCCCGGCACCGACCACGCCGGCATCGCCACACAGAACGTCGTGGAAAAGATGCTCCGCAAGGAAGGCGTGATGAAACATCGCGACGAACTGGGCCGCGATGCGCTTGTTGCCAGCATCTGGGAATGGAAGGAGAAATACGGCGGCATCATCATCCAGCAGCTCAAGAAACTCGGCTGCTCGTGCGACTGGACCCGCGAGCGCTTCACGATGGACGAGGCCTACGCGCGAAAGGTGCAGGAGGTCTTCGTCGACCTCTACAACAAGGGCCTCATCTATCGCGGCAAGCGCATGGTAAACTGGTGCCCGGTCTCGCTCACCGCGCTCAGCGACGAGGAGGTCATCCCGAAGAAGCAGAAGGGTTATCTCTACCACTTCAAGGTCGAGGTCACCGACGGTTCCGGCACCTGGCTCGAGATCGCCACCACGCGTCCGGAGACGATCCCCGGCGACACCGCCGTGGCGGTCAATCCGAAGGACCCGCGTTACGCCCACCTCATCGGCAAGAAGGTGCGCCGCCCCCTGCCCATCGAGAACCAGGTCGAGATTCCCATCGTCGGCGACGAATCCGTCGATTTCAAGTTCGGCACCGGCGTGCTGAAAGTCACGCCCGCGCACGACAAGGTCGACTACGAGATCGGCCTGCGCCACGGACTGGAGATCATCGATGTCCTCGAACCGAACGGCACGCTCAACGCGCTGGCCGGCGCCGACTTCGCGGGCCTCGACCGCTTCGAGGCCCGTGTGGAAGCCGTCGAGAAGCTGCGGGAACTCGGTTTCCTCGTGAAGGAGGAGCCCTACGAGAACAACGTCGGCTTCAGCGAACGCGCCGACGTGCCCATCGAGCCGCGCCTCAGCGAGCAGTGGTTTCTCAAATATCCGAAGGTCGCCGAATCACGCGCGGCCGTGCGCGAGCACCTCATCCGCTTCTTCCCCGACCGCTGGGAAAAGGTCTACGACCACTGGCTGGAAAACATTCAGGACTGGTGCATCAGCCGCCAGCTCTGGTGGGGCCATCGCATTCCCGTGTGGTATCGAGGCGACGAAGTCCGCTGCCAGATCGACTCTCCCGGTGAAGGATGGACACAGGATCCCGACGTGCTCGACACATGGTTCTCCTCGTGGCTCTGGGCGCACGAAACGATGGACGAAGCGACGCGCGCGAAGTTCTACCCGACCAGCGTGCTCGTCACCGGCCCGGACATCCTTTTCTTCTGGGTCGCGCGCATGATCATGGCCGGATTCGAATACACCGGCGAGATTCCGTTCCGCGACGTCTTCTTTACCGGCATCATCCGCGACAAGAGCGGCCGCAAGATGTCGAAGTCCCTCGGCAACTCCCCCGACCCGCTCGACATCATCGCGAAATACGGCGCCGACGGCCTGCGCTTCGGCCTCATGCGCATTGCGCCGCAGGGCCAGGACATCAAATTCGACGAGCAGCAGATCGTCGAGGGACGCAACTTCTGCAACAAGCTGTGGAATGCCTGTCGCTTCCGCGCGATGCAGGGCCCGATCGATCCGGCTGCGGATCCCTCCGCGCACACGCTCTCCATCTTCGCGCAGGACCTCCTCGCCAAGCTCGACGCCACCATCACGCGCATCGAGGAAGGCTATGCCGCCTACCGGTTCAACGACATCGCGCAGGCGCTCTATGACTTCGTCTGGGGCGAATTCTGCGACAAGTTCATCGAGACCGCGAAGTCCGACTTCCACGGCGACGACGCCGCACGCAGGGCCGGCACCCTCGCGACCATCGACTTCACGATCGGCCGCGTGCTGCGCCTGCTGCACCCTTACGCCCCCTTCGTCACCGAGGAGCTCTGGAACGGGCTCGTGCTCGGCACATCGACGATCCAGTTCGCGGAATGGCCAAAGACCGCCGGTTTCTCCGGCGACACCCGTGCGGACGCTTTCCACGCGGCCGTCTCGCAGGCGCGCAACCTCCGCGCGACCTACAATCTCCCGTCCAACCGCAAACTCGCGTGGGCAATCCGTGCGTCCGCCGACTGGGTGAAGGACGAGGCCGCCGTCCTGAAGATCCTCCTCAACGCCGAGTCGCTCGACTTCTGCGCATCGGCCCCCGCCGGCGCCGCCGTGTCGGTGACGCCGATCGGTGAAATCTACCTCCCGCTCGAAGGCATCATCGACGCCGAGGCCGAGAAGAAGCGCCTCGACGGCGAGGTCAAGAAAGTCGAAGGCGAGATCGCCAAGGTGAAGGCCAAGCTCTCGAGCGAAACCTTCGTGAACAACGCCCCCGCCGCAGTCGTCGAGGAGCACCGCGAGCGCCAGCGCACGTGGGAGGAGCGCCTGGCCGCCGTCAATGCCGCCCGCGCCGCCCTCGGCTAGAAACCCTTTTTCAACTCATCGTTATGGAAAATCTGTTCGTCTTCATCATGGCCGGCGGATCCGGCGAACGGTTCTGGCCGATGAGCCGCATCGCCACGCCGAAGCACCTGCTCCGCCTGCTCAGCGAGCGCACCCTGCTAGAGGAGGCCGTCAACCGCGCGCTGGCCGTCGTGCCCGCCGAACGCGTCTTCGTCCTGACAAATCACCAGCAGCTCGACGCCTGCATCGAGGCGGTGCCGTCCCTGCCGAAGGAGCAGTTCATCGCCGAGCCCGCCAAGCGCGACACCGCCCCCGCTGCGGCGTTTGCGACAGCCATCGCCCGCGCACGCCGAGTAGATGCGGTCGTCGCGCTGCTCCCCGCCGACGCGATGATTCACGATTCCGCGACCTACCAGCGCCAGCTCAGCGACGCCGCGCTCAATGCCTCGGCCTCGAACGCGCTCTTCACATTCTCGATTCCACCGACCTTTGCCGCCACCGGCTACGGCTACCTGAAACTCGACGGCGTGGTGGATTCCGCGAAAGGCTCGAGCACCATCTTTCGCGTCGAACGCTTCGTTGAAAAACCCGATCCCGATACCGCCGAGGAATATGTTGCCAGCGGCCAGTATGGCTGGAACGCGGGCATGTTCATCTGGCGCGCAGAAGCATTCCTCGCGGAATGCGACCGGCTCTCGCCACCGCTCGGGACGTTCATCCGCGAGTTTCCGTCGGGGGATTTCTCAGGCTACGTTGCGGAGAAATTCGAACATCTGCCCAAAATTTCCGTCGATTTCGCAATCATGGAACAGGCGCAATCCGTCATGGCCGTGAAGGCGGAGTTCGATTGGGACGACGTTGGCACATGGACCGCTCTGCCCACGCATCTTGGCAGGGATGACAGCGAAAACACGCTAAAGGGCGGCCACTCCGTGATCGATTCGCACAACAACATCGTCATCGCGAATTCCCGCCACGTGGCGCTCTGCGGCGTCAGCGACCTCGTGGTCGTGGAAACGGCGGACGCCGTCCTTGTCTGCCACCGCAACTCGGTGCAACGCATCAAGAACCTCCACGCGCACCTCCCCGAGGAATTGCGTTAATCCTCTCCGGGCGCGCCTCCGACCGTCACCCCTGCGATGTGGCGCGCTCCTCGCGCAGCTCCTTCGCAATCTTGTTCAGGATCGCCTTGTAGCGCCCTCCCTGGATGTCAAAGAGCTTCGTGTCTTCGTCGCCGCCAAACGTGTTCCGCTCCACGATGGACCGGGTGCGGAGCGCATAGGTGGTCGCC
Source organism: uncultured Spartobacteria bacterium (assembly GCA_937901895.1). Classification (GTDB taxonomy): domain Bacteria; phylum Verrucomicrobiota; class Verrucomicrobiia; order Chthoniobacterales; family JAATET01; genus JAATET01. The sequence goes on from CALGTD010000176.1 coordinate 19,785, forward strand.
CCCTTCGGAATGATGAACAGCGTGACGCGGGTCGTCGTGTCCTGTCCCTCCCAGTTCCCGTAGAGCAGATTGTCGGTGAATCCGCCCTTGCGCTCGAATTCCATGTGATCCGGACCGGACCCGCGAAACTGGAACCCGTGCCGGAAGAACACCTCCTCCGCCTTCGCCTCGATCTCCGGCTGAATCACATTCGTCACAATGACCTGCGCCTGCCCCGCCGGCGTCCCCCCGCCGAAGCTGGAACAACCACACAACACTCCCAGACACACCATCGCGAGAGCACCGGAAAAAAGACGAACGATCATCCGACCACCCTCGCAGAGGGCGCGCCGAATTTGAAGTCCACAGGAATTAGCCTGTCGGTCTTGTCGCGGATAAAGCGTCCGATGTTTCTCCGTTCGATCACTACCCATTTCGGGCAAATATCGGGAAGCCCGGAAAAGCGCCTCTGCATCGCAGACAACGCGTGACGTCGCAATCACCCGAACCTGCGAGGCAAACGGGACACGTCCATGCGCAAATCCGAAGTCCGGATCACTTGGACTCCTCGCAGGGGCCAGGGCCATCGCGATTTCAAGCTCCGCCGGCCTTCCATCGGAAGGTTTCAGCGAACGGCCGTTCGATTGCCCACAATGGGAGCGTCTTGAAAACAGCAGTGTCCTTCGTTCCGATTGGAATCCATTCGCAGGGTCGATCGCCCGACCAAGAACTTGGACACACTCTGAAGGTCTTCTTCGTCCTCGAAGGTTCACCAATGGCGAACTGTTCACCACGTCTTGACTCGGTTCTCGTGAACGTTACAATCGGAATCAGCACTCCCCAGTCCCCTCGTCGAGAGTCGCGACCAAGGGCGGCAGCGTCCTTGGAACCGTTCAGGGATTTCAGGAATCGAGCCGACTTCGCACGGTCATCCCCGGCCGGTTGATACCATGGGTAGGATCGTGGGGTGCTCACATCCGAATGCCCCTCCCACCAGTTCCACCCACACGGGGGCAGCTGAACCTGCCGTCTGGCTTTATATGAAAACCTTCACGCTATTCTTTCTTGTTTGTATGGCCACTGGCTTCTGCAAAAGCGCAGAGGATGCTGTCCTGGAATTCTTCTATTTAAGCGCACGTGCATGCGCCGAAGGAAATGCAGAGCTTATACGAGACTTCATTCCCGCTGAGGGATTTATACTGGTTGATCACACACATCCAGATGCGAAGGAAATCCATGTATCCAAAGAGAATGCACTTCAGCATCAAACGACCGCGGTTACCGACCTGCTTCGAAGCGGAAAGCTTCATTCAGTCACGCTTCCGAAATCGATAGAGGTCGACGGAGAGCACATTACCGTTCACGCCGAAATGATTGAAGTCAGCCTTGTGGAAGGAAAGCAGGTCGCTGGATTTTCCAAGATCCGCAGTGAATATAGATTTAGAGATGACCGGCTATTGATTTTGAAATCGGAAATGATGGAGAACACCAGCTATCCGTTGAAAGTTCCAGATACAGTCGAACAAGGGGCTACAGCTCACCCTTAGCAGCATGGCGGCTTTGTTCACTTCCGGTCAGCGGGAAACGTTCAACGGACTTCGGATGCCAGACCTCAGAAAACGGATCGCCGGCACCCTGGGCCACGCCATCCCCATCTCCAAAGAATACGTTTCGGCATCAGAGTCACTCCAGCATGTCCTCGGACTGGATGTATCCGACCTATCCTCCGAAGCTGAACATTCCGGATCGTGTGAAGTTCCAATAGTGCGCCTACATGAACAAGGATGGCATCTCTCTTGAAGACTAGAAGCTATCTCAAAATCGATTAAGGAGTATGCAGATTGACGCAAGT
>CALGTD010000177.1 GCA_937901895.1 uncultured Spartobacteria bacterium
GTGGTATCCGATTGATCTGGCGCGTGAACAAGTGGGGCGCGCAAAGTGGTTGAGTAAGAGGGGGTAGTGGATGAATCGCAAGTTTCTCAAGCCGTTAGCTGTATCCGTAGCAGCGCTACTCGGTTCCGCGCAGGCGCAAGCTGCGGTTCCTGAGCTTGTCTCGGAAAAGACGGCGGCCAGCATTGCATCTGCCGAACCGCTTGCCGGTGCTGACCTGACGATTGATCGCGCCAGCGACGCGGCTGTTCATTTTGCAGCCCATTCTTCTCATCGCTCGCACTCGTCGCATAGTTCGCACTCGTCCCATTCGAGCCATCGCTCGCATTACTCCAGTTCGTATTAACAACGGCGGTTCGTCCGCCGGTTAGGGGGGAATGTGAGTCAGGTTGGGGGTGCGACGGTCGCGTTTGCGGCCGGTCTATACTCGCTTGAAGCAATTAAGCGGGCTGCCTACGCCCTCATGGCGCGAGGGACCATTTCCATTGATCCGAGTGATGCCGAAGTGCGCTGCACGATTGAGCCAGCGTCAGGTGAGGACGTGGCGCAGCTTGTGCGCGACTTTCAGCGCGAAGTGCTCGACCAAGACTTGCGGCTTGAAGTCGAAGCCAAGACCGAGCCGCTGCGCAATATGATCCTTGGGCTGGCGTTCTCGCACCTATCCCAAAATGGCTAAGTTCCTTACCCTTGCCGAATATGAGAAGCCGATGGCGGCTGGTGGCTACCAGCCGTTGCCCTATCGGTTTATGCCGCTTTCAGGTGATCGCTATGTGTTGACCAATCTCGTTGGCGAGTTCGTCATTACGGAACGTAAGTCCCTGCGTGCCTTTGCCGATGGGCAGCTTTCGTATCAGGACGAATTATACAATGAGCTAAAGTCCAAGCATTTCCTGATAGACGGCGACTCTGACGTTGCGCTCGATCTCTTGGCCCTCAAAGTCCGCACCAAGCTAAGCCCGCTGGCCAACTTTACCGGCCTGCACATCTTTGTGGTGACGCTTCGCTGCGAACACTCCTGCCCATACTGCCAAGTGTCTCGCGCCAACGATGATCGCCGCGAGTTCGATATAACACGGGAAACGGCGCTCAAGAGCCTTGATCTCGTGTTTCGTTCGCCATCGCCCGCCATCAAGATTGAGTTTCAGGGCGGTGAGTCGTTGCTGAACCTCGATCTGGTCGAGTTTATCATTGAGGAAGCCAAACGGCGGAACGAACACGAACAGCGCGATCTGGCGTTCGTGTTGGCAACCAACCTTGCCGTCTTAGATGACCGAGCGCTGGCGCTGGCGGCCCGCCATCAAGTCCTGATTTCCACGTCGCTTGATGGGCCTGCCGATCTGCACAACAAAAACCGGCCGCGCCCAGGCGGCGACTCTCATGCCCGTGCCATCGCGGGCATTCATCGCGCGCGCATGGCGTTGGGCCGTGACCAAGTGGGCGCGTTGATGACGACCACGGCGGCCAGCCTGTCGCGGGTGCGCGACATAATTGACGAATACATTGCGCAGGATTTCGACGGCATCTTCCTGCGACCGCTCAGCCCGTATGGGTTTGCCGTCAAAACGAAATCCTATGCCGCATACAACGAAACCAAGTGGCTCGATTTCTATTTTGAAGGTCTAGACTATATCATCGACCTGAACCTTGGCGGCTTCCCGTTCGTCGAACACTATGCGGCGATGATCTTGCAGAAGATGCTCACTCCCTTTCAGCCGGGTTATGTTGATCTAATGAGTCCGGCCGGTATCGGCATTGGGGCGGTGGTCTATAACTACGATGGCGACGTGTATGCGTCCGATGAAGCCCGAATGCTGGCGGAAATGGGCGATACCCGTTTTCGCATCGGGAACGTCCACGCGAACACCTATGAGGAGATTTTTCTCGGAGACGCCTTGCTCGATCCCTTGGAACAGTCATTTGCTGCCAGTGTCCCGATGTGCTCGTGGTGCGCTTTCGAGCCGTGGTGTGGCTCTGATCCGGTTTTCCACCATGCCACGCAAGGCGATTTCGTAGGGAAGAAGCCGCTATCCGCTTTCTGCGGACGCAACATGATGATCTTCAAAGGGCTGCTAGAACGCCTCAATGATCGCCCGCATGTGCGCGAAGTATTTGAACGGTGGGCGAACATCAGATGATTACGCTCGGTTCCAGAAAGATTGATTTCACTGCGGCGCAAGAGATCGACCCACGCGCGATCGTTCGCGTCTCGACGGATTTCCACCGCCCGCTGCCGCTGCGCGCTCGTGAAGCATTCCTTGTTCGGGGTGACGATGCCCCCGTTGGTTTTGCTTCTTATCTCGTGCTCCCCAATGGCCGGTGCCCAGAGAATGTGGCCGCGCAGCGGCGCGTCCATCTCCCGCCAGAGTTTGATTATCTGGAAGATGGCGATGTGGTGCGATTGGTGCCGGAGCGCGGGGAAATCCGCACACTCTATCGGCGGTCATCCCCGCATAACAGCTTTCTGCTGACGGAACGCTGCAACAACTACTGCCTCATGTGTTCGCAGCCCCCGCGCGATGTGAACGATGGCTGGATCGTTGACGAAATCCTTGAAACGATCCCGCTTATCGACCCTGACACGGGAGAGATTGGTTTTACGGGTGGCGAGCCGACCCTTCTGGGCGGTCGGTTCTTAGAGCTGGTGCAGGCGTGCAAATCATACCTGCCGCGCACCGCTCTCCATATTCTGACCAACGGGCGCACCTTCAGTGATGACGCATTCGCGCGGGCGCTTGGGTCATTGCATCATCACGACCTGATGCTCGGCATTCCGATCTATGCCGATCTCCCCCACGTCCATGACTATATCGTGCAGGCGGACGGTGCGTTTGACGAGACTATTCGCGGCATCTTGAACCTGAAACGTCATGGAGTGCGGGTGGAAGTCAGGGTAGTCCTGCACAAACAAACGGTGACGCGCCTGCCTGCGCTGGCCGCTTTTCTCGCGCGCAATCTCCTGTTTGTGGATCACGTCGCCCTGATGGGCTTGGAGATGATGGGGTTCACCCGTGCCAATCTCGATGCCCTGTGGATTGACCCCGATGACTACCGGAGCGAGCTAACCGAAGCGATTGGCATTCTCGACCGCGCCCGTATGCGGGTTTCTCTCTACAATGCTCAACTCTGCCTGACAGACCAGAGCATCTGGCGTTTTGCCAAGCGCTCGATCAGCGATTGGAAGCAGGAATATATGCCCGAATGCGATGGGTGTTCCGTGAAGGAAGATTGCGCCGGATTCTTTGCGTCAGCAAAATATCGGTATAGTGACCGTATAAACGCAATTGTAGCGTGAACCTCCTGCGATGTCTGAATATCTAGGTGCTATCATGGCACGGTAATTCTGCTTTATGCTTGGTTTGCGCACGCCATGCGAGGTCGGGTGAGAATTACAAGCGGGTTGCTTGATCGCGCGCAAATTCATCCCATCCCAGCCCCCGCCGCCTTGTCCACGGCTGGCGTGGGCATGGCTGCCTCCACGATGGCGGTCTGAGGTGGTGCCGGTTTTCCGGACAGGGTGTTAAGCTATTCCCGACCTGAAGGAA
>CALGTD010000178.1 GCA_937901895.1 uncultured Spartobacteria bacterium
TCCGGCAGCGGACGGTAGATGCGCTCGCTGAAGTCCTCCGGGGCCGGATCCGGGTGAGTGAAATTCGCGACGACGACCGCACTCCACTCGCCATTGTGCAGCGCCCGGGCTTTGACGGTGGCCGGGCCCGTGAGAAGGATTGGTCCGCTGGCGACCCGTGCGGATCCGCTCACGGCGCCCGTCCCATAGACGCGTGGATCGCTGCCGTCGGTGGTGTAGTAAATCGTCCCCTGCGGAGCCGACAGCGTGAGAGTGGAGCCTTCGGTGTATTCGCCACCGGCGGGGTTCGCGGTGGGCGATGCCGTGTTCGGATACAGTCCGGCCGAGCGGAGCTGGTTCAGGAAGATCGCCGTCCGCTGCGGGAAATACGTGTTCAGGAGCCGGGACTTTTCCGTCTGCCAGTGGTTGTCGCGGGTGTAACGCGGGGAAGGGCCGTTGCGGTCGTAGATTTCGTTGCGATATGCGCCCCAGCGGGCCTGCTCGCCATAAACGGCGGTTTCCACGGAAGCTGCGAGCGCCTGCATGCGCGCAATGGCCGCGGCGGGAGTGAGCGCGCCGCCGTCGAACAGATGAATGCGTGCGCGGTCGGCGAAGCGCAGACGGAATTCGGCGTTTTGCCTCAGGCGCGAGTAGAGCTCCCCGGGGCTGTTCGTGCCGCTGACACCGACGCGGTTGTCGTTGACGCCTTCGAGGGAACGCTCCGCATCCCAGGCGAAGAAGAGATAGCCGGCCCCGGGCGCCCGTTTGCGCACCGCGTTCCAGTTGTTGTCGGGCCAGTCCCAGTTTCCTCCGTAGAGGTTGAGGAGCATGTAATCGATGAAGTGGTCGACATTCAGGTATTGCTGAATGGCCTCGTAGTTCGCATTGGAGGCGAGGCCGCTGCGCGCGATCGTCATCATCGCGTCCCATGCGATGCGGTCGCCGTCGCGCACGCCGGAGTGCGTCATGGCGTCGTAGTCCTCGCGCTCTCCGCCGAAGTAGGTGGCGGCGAACGCGGCGTCCGGCCGCTCCGAGGGATTGTAGAGGCCCCAGTAGATGCCGTTGATGTAGAGGTGGACGTGATTGCCGTGCGATCCGATGCCGCTCATCGCGATCTGGGTGTCACGCATCCACTGGTCGCGAACGTAGGTCCCGCGGAGTCGCTGCGCGGAATCCCAATGGAGCCAGGAGTTGTTGTAGTCGCCGCGAAGGACCAGGGTGTTGAACTTGGTGGCGGCTCCCGGCTGGTCCTTGAAGATCGGCGCCTCGAGCCGACCGGGACCGTATTGGGACTTGAAGAGAAGACGGAGCGATTTCTTTGGCGTGTTGTTGAATTCCCGGCTCGCGCCGCCCTGCACGCGCAGACCGGCGTCGATCTGGAAGTTGCCCGCGCCGTTCGGATGGATCCACTCCGCACTCACGGCCCGTTCGAGATCCTCGGTCACCGGCGATGCGTAAACGCCACCGGAGGAGAACATGTCAGAAACGGGAATCACGAGCGAGAGCGTGGGAATGGCGGTGAGCGCGGCCTGCATTGACGTCGCGTATCCGGGGGATGCCTTCACGGCAGGGCTGATGCCGTAGCTGACGCCGGTGAATCCACCCCAGTTCGTGGGATAGCCCTGCGGCGTGCCTTGTTGCTGGGCGACATCGGACAGAAACAGGTAGGTCTGCGTGGTCGTGTTTTGAACGGGCAGGGCGTTTTCCTTGATGGCCGCAGCACGGAGCACGGTGGTGCGGGAGATCGCGATGGGACCGGTGTAGCGGGTTCCGGACTGCGCCGTCGGCACGTTTCCGTTGGTTGTGTAGTAGATGGAAACCCCAGGGTCCGGATGCGAAAGCGTGACGGAGAACGGTGAGGTGTAGAATCCGCGCCGGTGCGAGGTCGTGGGCGCTCCGACGGGCGGTCCGTAGGCGGTTCCCGTGTTGGCTGCCTCGGGAGTCGGCTCGAGGAAATATGCGAACGAGCCGGTGGCATCCGGACTGCGGCCGTAGGAGATGTTCGCGGGGAGCGCCGGGACGGGCACGCTGTCGGCGGTGGATCCGTCGGGGCGGGTGAGGGTGAGGGTCTCCCCGTTTGCGCTGATCGCGAAATTCGTGTGCGGGGAAGTGACCGGTTCCGGCGCGATCAGGCCGTATTTTTGCTGAAGGTATTTTTCGACGCCCGCCCGCTCGGACGGCAGCAGTTCGCGGTTGAAGAGGACGAATTCGGCGATGTCGCCGCTGTAAGGGCGGGTTTCGTGTGAGTGGCCGATTCCCATCGAGCCGTAGTCGGAAAGCAGGGCCTCGCCTGCGCTGCCGGAGCGTGATCCCACGAGTGCGCCGTTTACGTATCCGCGCGCGACGGGACTGTCGCCGGTGGAATTCATGGATGCACCGACGACCGTCCAGGTATTCTGCGGGACCGCGCCGTTCACGCGGAGCGAGTCCAATGCGGAGACGCGCAGTCGGAGCTGGCCGGGACTGATGAGTTCGAAGTGCGTGCTGCCGTTGTTGTTCACGCGGTCCCACGCGCCGAAAAGGCCTTCGCCGGAGCCGGTCCATCGGGTGACCGTGAGAGCGGTGAAGTTAAGCAGGTCGCTCATGCCCTGAAACGTGGTCGTCGGCAGTCGAAAATATTCGCCCTGCGCAGTGGTGAATCGCATGGCCGGCAGACCATTCACCGCGTTGCCGACGAAGAGCGGACGCTGCGCGGCCGTCGATTGGGTGCCGTGATTTCCCAGTCCGCTGCGGTCGGTCCATGTCTGGACACGGGTGCCGCTCGCGAACGTCTCGGCGTCGGCCTTCAGCCAGGTGACAAGGCCGGGCACTTGATCGGGAGGAGTGGCCGCAATGCCATCCGTCGGTTGGCCGCCGGGGCGGTCCTTGCCGGATGCCCACACGAGCAGGCGTCCGCCGGCGGGAATCGTCACATCTCCGAAGGTCCAGCGGAACGGCTCGTCGGGAGAATCGCTCAGTCCCCAACCTTCGAGGTTCACGCTCGCGGACTCGCGGTTGACGATCTCGATCCAGTCGGAATGATCGCCATCCTCGTCGATGATGCCGGCGCTGTTCGAGGACAACGCCTCGTTGATCTGGATCGACTGGGCAGGCGCGCTGGCAAGCAGTGCGGCAAACCAGGATGCGATCAGGGATGGGACTACGGTCGCGTGAGGGGACATCAAGCGAGGGGTGCGGCGAACATAGATTCCGATGGATGCCTCCGCAACCGGAATGCCGGGTGGAATTGACCGGATTTGAATTTTGCATCCAAAGCGACGGCACGGGCACTTCGTTGGCAGAACCGGGGCGCTTTACTCGTGCGCGGTCCTGTGAAACGCTCTGGCCCGTGACCCGCTGGGTGGTTTCTCTCGCCATTTTTGCCTCGCTGGCAATCGCCAGGGCTTCCGTCACGATCGATGGACGGGAGTATGTCCCGCTTTCGGAGATCGCGGCGTCCGAAGGAATGTCCGCCCCGTCGTCGACCGGCGGGAAAGTGTTCGATGCCTCCGGAAACGGACGTTCGATCCGCGTGAAGAAGAACAGTCGCGACTCGATCGTGAATGGCGTGCGTATGTGGCTGGCATTTCCCGTGATCGAGCAGGGGGGAAGGGCGCTCGTGTCGAAGTCGGACTATGACCACGTGCTGCGGCCCGCGTTTCGTCCGGAGTCGGTGAAAGGTATTGCGCCGGTGCGAACGATCGTGCTCGATCCGGGGCACGGTGGTCACGACCGCGGCGCGTCGGGCCTTGGAATGCTCGAGAAGGATCTCACCCTCGATATGACGAGACGGGTGCGGCAGCGGCTGGAAAAGGCGGGATTCAAGGTCGTGCAGACGCGGACAGGCGACAAGTTCATCCCGCTGGAGAACCGTCCAACGGCCGCGAACCGGATGAGCAACGCGATCTTCGTGAGCCTGCACTTCAATTCCGCGGACTGGAATCGCAACGCGAACGGTGTGGAGGTTTATGCGATTCCGGTGCGGGGAACACCGCCGACCGGGCAGAAATCGCCGCTCGATCGCGATCGCGAGCAGGTTGCCGGCCATGCCTCCGAAGCGGCGAGCGCGGTGCTCGCGAACACGGTCATGCATTCGCTGCGCGGGGGCATGGATTCCTACGACCGCGGGGTCAAGCGGGCGCGGTTCTCCGTGCTGCGCAACGCGAAGACGCCGGCGATTCTCATCGAAAGTGGATTTCTGACGAACGCGACCGAGGCGCGGAAGATCGCGACTTCCGCATGGAGGGACCGTCACGCGGACTGCATCGCGCGTGGGATCGCGGAGTATGCCGCCCTCGCGGAGAAGGGGAAGCGGCCGAGGACGGTTACCGATTACGGCGGCAGGCCGACGACCGATTTCGTTCCCGAGTCGTAATCACACCACCGACTTCACCGCGGCAAGCACGCGCCGGACGTCGATCGCGTCCATCGGCCCCTTCGGATGAGCGGGCGTGATCGGCTCCGCACCGGATGCGGTGACCACGCGTGTCTGCGAGCGTCGTGGCCGCCAGTGAAAGGGATTGGTCGGACCG
>CALGTD010000179.1 GCA_937901895.1 uncultured Spartobacteria bacterium
CCCCTCGAGTCACTTCATCTCGTCGTTGCCCATCTGGGCAACGGATGCAGTGCCTGCGCCGTCCGCGAGGGACGCAGCGTTGACACGACCATGGGGCTCACGCCGCTCGAAGGCCTGATGATGGGAACGCGCAGCGGCGACGTCGATCCGAATATCCATGCCTTTCTCGAGCGGGTTGCAGGCATGTCCGCGGCGGAAACAAGCGACATGCTGAACCGTCGCAGCGGCCTGCTCGGGGTCTCCGGCGTCAGCAACGACATGCGCACCGTGCAAGCCGCCGCCGCGGCCGGAAACGACCGTGCGGAGGCGGCCATCGAGTTGTTCTGTCACCGCCTCGCGAAGGGCATCCTTGCCATGTCCGCAAGTCTCGACCGCCTTGATGCGATCGTCTTCACCGGCGGCATCGGAGAAAACAGCGCCGCCGTTCGTTCGCGCGCCGCGGAATCGTTGCGGGTCCTCGGCGTGGAGATCGACACTGCGCGCAACGCCGTCCATGGCGCGACATCCGGAGGCAGGATTTCCACCGACACTTCGCAGGTGGCATGCCTCGTCATCCCGACAAGCGAGGAGCGGGCGATCGCGGAACAGACCGCGGCCTTTTTGAAGCCGGCATGAAACACATCTTCTTTCTCGTTCCGATTTCCGGCGGAGCCGGTCTCACCACAATTTCGCTCGGCCTGCTCCGCGCGCTCGACATGCGCGGAGTCCGGGTCGGCTTTTGCAAGCCGATCGGCCAGACCGGCGATTCCGGACCGGAGCGTTCCACGCATTTTGTCCGCGCCACGAGCGGACTCGCCCCCGCGGAACCCATTCCGCTCGAGCGCGCGGGCAGGTTGATGTCGGAGGGCCGGCTCGACGAGCTGCTGTCCGCGGTGATGGAAAATCTTCACGCGTCCGCGGCGGACGCGGATGTGATGGTGGTGGAGGGCCTCATCGCCACGGCGCACGATCCCTTCGTCGGAACGCTGAATGCGGAACTCATTCGCACCCTCGGTGCGGAGGTCGTGCTGGTCGGCAACGCCTCGCAGGACTCTCTGGAGCAACTGCGCGTGCAGATCGATCTCGCCGCGAACCAGTATGTGCGCGGGGATTCCACCCGTATCGCGGGCTGCATTCTGAACCGGTTCCGGCCCCGGCCCGGGGAGGAGGTCGCGGCGGGAATTGAGCGGCTTCGCGCGGAATACGCAGCGCTGACTCCCCCGCCGCCGGAACTCGTCGGGATCGTCCCCGAGCACCCTCCGCTTTCCGAATGCCGCACGAGCGACATCGCCCGCCATCTCGGCGCTGAGATTGTTTCCGCAGGCGAGATCGAGACGCGCCGCGTCCGCAACGCCCACCTGCTCGCACGCACCGTGCCGAACATGCTGCACACCTTCCACCCTGGCAGTCTGCTTATCACGCCGGCGGATCGCGGCGACGTGCTGCTTGCCGCGTGCATGGCCGCGGTGAAGGGCGTGCCCATGGCCGGACTGATTCTCACGGGCGATTCCGAGTTCGACACGCGACTGCTTTCGCTCTGCGAACCCGGCGTCGCCACCGGACTGCCAATCCTCCGGGTGCGCAGAAATTCCTTCCGAACCGTCACGCTGCTCAACGCCATGAGCAGCGAGGTGCCTGTGGACGATCTCCAGCGCATCCGCATGGCGATGGACTACGTCGCGGAGCACCTCTCGCGGGCGTGGATCGAGGATCGGTGCTCGCGAAATCTCGAGCGGCGCATGTCGCCGGCGGCTTTCTGCTTTCAGCTCACCGAGCGCGCCCGCGCCCTGGATCGACGCATTGTCCTTCCGGAAGGCGCGGAACCGCGAACCATCAAGGCGGCGGCCATCTGCGCCGAACGCGGGATCGCCCGTTGTGTGCTGCTCGGAAATCCCGACGAGATCCGGCGTTCGGCCGATGCGCACGAAGTCCGCCTGCCGGCCGGTGTCGAAATTCTCGACGCCGATGCAATCCGCCCGAACTACGTGGACGCGATGGTCGAGTTGCGGAAGCACAAGGGACTGCCCCGCCAGTCCGCCGCCGATCAGCTCGAGGACAACGTCGTGCTTGGCACGATGATGCTCGCGATGGGTGAGGTGGATGGCCTCGTTTCGGGCGCAATCCACTCGTCGGCGAACACCGTCCGCCCCGCCCTCCAGCTCATCAAGACAAAGCCTGGCGTCAAATCCGTTTCCTCGATCTTTTTCATGTGCCTGCCCGATCAGGTGCTCGTCTACGGGGATTGCGCGGTGATTCAGGACCCCGACGCGCCCACCCTTGCGGAGATCGCGATCCAAAGCGCGGATTCCGCACAACGGTTCGGCATTCCCCCCCGCGTCGCAATGATCTCGTATTCCACCGGCGCGAGCGGATCGGGCGCGGACGTTGAGAAGGTTCGCGAAGCTACGCGCATTGCGAAGGAGCTCCGGCCGGATCTGCTCATCGACGGCCCGCTGCAATACGACGCCGCTGCCATTCCCGATGTGGCGGAGAAGAAGGCTCCGGACAGTCCCGTGGCCGGTCGCGCCACGGTGTTCGTCTTCCCGGATCTCAACACCGGAAACACGACCTACAAGGCGGTCCAGCGCAGTGCGAATGTCATCTCCATCGGTCCAATGCTGCAGGGCCTCCGGCGTCCGGTGAACGATCTGTCACGGGGCGCGCTGGTCGAGGATATCATCTACACCATCGCGCTCACCGCCATTCAGGCTGCGGAATAATCCGCAATTTTTGCGACGATTTCCTCAATGGGTGGAGAGTCGCCGGGGCATCGTCCAGCGAGACTGAGTCTCATCGATGCCGGACTTCACTTCTCTCCTCGCACTTGCGCTCCTGCTTTTTTGCACCATGGGCGCGGCAAGAGCGGGTGCACCCGCGAAGCTCCAGCGCAAGCGCTCGCCCCTCGAGGAGTGGGCGCAGCAGCCCAACGCAACCGGCAACTGGTTCGGCGTGCGGGATTCCCTTGCCGGGCGGGGCATCGAAATCGAGGGCGGATGGCGCGGAGCGTTTTACGGCATCACCAGCGGCGGTATGGACTCGCCTCGCGGCGCGTTCGACGAGGAGCTCTGGTTCGGCATGCGGCTCGATTTTGGCGCGCTCGCGGGAATCGACGGCTTGACGGCGCAGGCCACCGTGCGCTGGCGCGATGGCCGCGATCCGAACACCTACGTCGGGGCCTCCTCGACCTTCAGCCCGTCGCGCACCCGCAGCGGACTCGGCTGGCGATTGATGCCGGTGACCCTCACCTATACGACCCCGGAGCTGGTCGGCGTGCCGCATTTTCTCACGATCTCCGGAGGATGGCAGAACGCCTACACGATCTTTGCCGACCAGCCGCTGTCGAAGCTTTTTGTGAACAACGCGATCAGCGCGACGAAGGGCATCGGCGGCGTGAACGGCTTCCCGTGGAGCAGCAGTTACGAGGCATGGGGCGGCTACATGAAGGTGCAGCCGACGGAGTGGATCTATACAATGGCTGGCCTATACGTGGCCGTGCCGGACGCCGCTGCGACCGCGAATCACGGCGTCGATTTCGACAACTGTTTCCAGGCTCGCGACCGGAACGGCATTTATTTTCTCGCCGAGACCGGAGTCACTCCCCGCATCGGTCCGGACGCACTGCCCGGCAAATACGCCTTCGGCACGATCTACTGGGGCGTGGAAAACGAATCGTTCTTCGGCGCGACCTACGATCAAAAGATCACCTTCTACTGGCAGGCGGATCAGATGCTCTTCCGGGAGAAGAAGGACGCGGATGAGGGACTGAGCGTGTTCACGTTCCTCAACTACGCGCCGCAATACGACAACGGGATGCCGTTCTACTTCCACGCCGGGGTCGTCTACAGGGGCCTCATTCCCGGACGCGACCGGGACCTGGCCGGCATCGCCTTCGGGTGCGGCACCTACAGCATCGACAAGCTTCACGCGGCCGAGGCCGCGAATGAACCGATGCGTCAGACCATGGAATCGGTGGTGGAGGCCGACTACCGCATCGCACTCACGAAATCCGCTTTCGTCCAGCCGTTCTGGCAGTTCATTCTGCGTCCGGGGGGAACCGGCACGGTCGGCAGCGCAAACATCCTCGGTCTGCAGTTCGGGGTCGATTTTTGACGCCACTCCGTGAAACGGCCTTTACTGAATCGGGAGTTGAGAATGGATCGCAAAAATGCCCACACGGGGACACGAAACCTCCGCGAAATCGCCGCGGGCGGACGCGCGACCGTCACCGGATTCACCCTGCCGGAAGGAAACACCCGACGGCTGCTGGAGATGGGCTTCACCCCCGGCACTGAGCTGGAAGTGATCCGCTTCGCGCCGCTTGGGGATCCGATCGAGGTGCGCGTGCGGGGCTACCATCTTTCGATGCGGCGGGTGGATGCCGCGGGCATTCTCGTTGCCGAGGTCGATTCGCAATGATCGCCACCGCTCCACGGAGGACCGCCGCTGCCACGCAGACCATCGCGCTCGCCGGAAATCCGAACTGCGGCAAGAGCACGCTTTTCAACGCCCTCACCGGACTTCGGCAGAAGGTCGCAAACTACCCGGGCGTGACCGTGGAAAAGAAGACCGGCCGCTGCCGGGGTCTGCATGGCGAGTCGCTGGACGTCATCGATCTGCCCGGCAGCTACAGCCTCGAGCCGCGGAGCCCGGACGAGGAAATCGCCAGGGAGATTCTGCTGGGGCGGCGCGGGGATACGCCGCGACCGGGTCTCGTCGTGAGCGTCGTGGACGCATCGAACATCGAGCGCAACCTCTACCTCACCACACAGATCATCGAGCTGGGCGTGCCGGTGGTCGTTGCCATGAACATGGTGGATGTCGCCGAAGCAAAAGGCCTGCGCATCGATCCGAAGGCACTCGCCACACGACTCGGTGTGCCGGTGATTCCCATGGTGGCGTCAAAGGGAGTGGGACTTGTGGAGTTGAAACAGGCCATCTCCTCCGCGACGCCACCGGCCCAACCCGCTTCTGAATATCGCAACGTCGAATCCCGGTATGCGTGGATTCACGAGATCTGCGCGGATGCGGTGCGCCGCCCAGGAGATCCTCCGCGCACGTGGACCGACCGGATCGACGCCGTTCTGACGCACCGCCTGTGGGGGTGGATGTTCTTCGCCGCGATCATGGCCCTCATCTTCTACGCGATCTTCGCGGTCGCGGAG
>CALGTD010000180.1 GCA_937901895.1 uncultured Spartobacteria bacterium
GGGCGGGGCTTCCCGTTCAACCCCTCAAAATTTCCCTGTTTTGGACAAGAGTGATGCCGCGCAAACCAACGACTCCATGACTCTCATCGATCGTCGGCAACCATCGCCACAGATTTTGGCGCCGGCGGCTGTTTTCCAAAAGGAGGTATTCGTCCTTCTTTTGAAGAACCAGCCGAACGGGCCTTTGACTGCGCCATTGCCACGCAACAAACAACAGCACCCGCCGCGATCCAATCTCTCGCGGACAGGGATTCCCGAAAGAAGGAAGCCACGAAGAGAAGCGTCAGGAATGGCTGAAGCAGCTGCAGTTGACCGATGCGGGCGATGCCGCCGAGTCCCATTCCCCGATTCCAGAAGACGAATCCAAGCCAGCAGCTGAACACTCCATTGTAGCCGAGCGCCCACCAGGCCGCAGCAGGAACCTGCTGCAGGCCCTCCGGCATTCTCGGTGCGCAGACAAGGAGAGCAAAGGGCGCCGCAACGACCGGCACCCAGCACGTGACCGCAAGCGACCCCATTTCCTTTCCCAGACGTCCGCCCTCCGCGTAGCCAACGCCACCCGCGATGGACCCGGCGATCAGGAACAGATCGGTGCGGTTGAAATGCCATGAGGATTTGAGCAATCCATAGCCAACCACCGTGAGAGTTCCTGCCGCCGCTGCCATCCAGAATGAACGGGGCAGACGTTCCCGCCCCCGGACGGCTGCCGTGAGTGCTACCACCAAAGGAATGGACCCCGCGATCACCGCAGCGTGATGGCTGGGTGCCTGGAT
The DNA here is from genome assembly GCA_937901895.1 of uncultured Spartobacteria bacterium. Lineage (GTDB taxonomy): Bacteria > Verrucomicrobiota > Verrucomicrobiia > Chthoniobacterales > JAATET01 > JAATET01. The sequence goes on from CALGTD010000180.1 coordinate 774, forward strand.
GAGCGCTTCTGCGAAAGGCCACGAGAACCCGAAGACGAGGCATCCCACGATCGTCAGAAGCGTGAGAAACTGACGCCCATTGGGAAGGGGCGCCTTCAAAATGAGAAGGGTAATTACTGCCGGAAGGAGCGCCACCAGGAACCGGCCGACCCCGACGAAGACCGGATCGAGGTTCTGCAAAGCGACTTTCATCACCGGCATCGTCAGGCTGAAAATGGCTACCCCAATCAAACCGTCAACGAGTCCGGTGGGCAAGCCGGAGGTCCCGTCGCCGTCAGACCGTGACGACGTCGATTTACGGGCCGGCAATCCGGTAAGGCCGCAAACACGATAGTAGTCAGCGAGGAAAGATTCAGCGGTTCGTCCCCATTTTCGGATCCGTCTAACGATTCTGGAAAAATGTCTCGTCCGTTCCGATCGCTGGCGTGTCGCACGATGACACCGTTCATGCACCTGTCGCAGGACACCAAAAGCCATGGATAAGATCGTGTGAATCTTCACGCCCTCATCGTGGCCATCAGGCCCGGCGCTTCACAGACGCAGCAGAGTCACTTTCCCGCTTATACAGATTTTATATGTCTTGCCATATATTGTCTTAGCATTTATATTGCACCCCATGCAAAAAGAACCAAGCGCATTGCCGGATCATCTCGGTTACTGGTTGAGAAAGCTGTCAAACGCCGTCAGCGGTTGCTTCGCCCAGCGCCTCGCAGCCCATGACGTCTCCGTTCCGCAATGGGTGGTGCTGCGCGTGCTTTTCGACAACGATTCGCTCCCGCTGAAAGACATCGTGGCCCGCGTCGAGGTGGATCAAGGCTCCCTGTCACGCATGGTGGACCGACTGATTGCGCGCGGCTGGGTTCAACGGGATGCCAATGCCGACGACCGGCGAGCCGTGGCCATCTCCCTTACCAAAAAGGGCCGCGATCTTGTCCCCAAACTCGCCGCCGAAGCGGATCGAAACGACATGGCCTTTTTTTCCGGGCTCAGCCAGACGGAGCGGGAGAAATTCCTGCGAACGATTCAAAAGCTTCTCACCCAGAACCAAAGCGATGGCCGCAGCCCCATCGTCTAACCCCACAAACCAACAAACACACAATGACACCCAAAATCCTCGATCAATGCACCGCCGGAGCCTTCGACGGCTCCGTTCCCTTTCCCGAAACCATCCGACGAATCACCGAAGACGGCGTCGAATGGTATTCCGCCAATCTGATCTTTGGCATGAAGACCTATTACGGATCGGATCTGAGCCACCATCAGACTCCGTGGCCCGACTATGCCGTGCCGCCCGTTGCCGATAAATTCTGCGCGCAGAGCGTCAGTGCGGCGATTCGAGCCAGCCAGGCGAAAGAGGTCAACTATCGGGAATTCCTCAAGCGCATCGCGGATGCCGGTGTCGTCTACTACACAGTGCACGTGAAAGGACGCAAAGCGATCTACTTTGGCCGCCATGGCGATTCCTTTGTCGAACCGTTTCCCGAAGTCCGACACGCTCCCCTTGCGGAATGATCGGAAGCCCGCCCTTGCCGGCGCGTGACAAGGCGGAGTCGCGTGCCAACAATCCTGCCAAAGCGCGAAGCAAATGGAATAGAAACCCGTTTGGGTGGGGATTATGTCGGGCAGATTTTGACTTGAATTTCCCGGTATGACATCCTGCTTTTATGATTTTCGCTCGTTCGTCCTGCTTGGTCCGCCGTTCAGGGCTCCTGGCAGCCGCGCTGATCGGCCTGGCTGCCGCAAGGGCGGGCGCGGAAAGTCCGTGGGATTCGCTGCTGACCGATTCGCAGTGGTATGTGCCGTCGGCGAATCTCCTGGCCTATCTCGTCCCGGGGAGCGATCTGTCCGACGTGCAAGCGGCGGCGGATCAGACGGTTTGGGAGCTTTCGACTTCGGTGAATGGCGTTTTTTCGGGAACTTCGACGGCGACGATCCGGGCCGGACTGCTAGAGATCAACTCGACAACCAGCATGAATGGGCTTGTGACGGAGTCCGGCCAGGTGCGCATTGTGTTTACGGCGCCGGACACGCCGGCCACCATCGGCATCGGCCAGGTGCGCGATGTCGAAGGCATTCCCTTTATCGAGATGCAGATGATGACCGGGGCAAACGGCCTCTATGTGACGCATTGGGCCTACATGGCTTCTTACGATGGAAGCCCGCTGCCGCCGCCGGAGATTTCGCCGGGGCAGCTCACTTCGCCGGAGTGGAGCTGGATGGAGGGCACACAGTGGAGTTTCCAAAACGACGAACTTTTCGGCGAAGACGGAACCGGGTTCTTTTCCGTGGAGGATTACGTGAACGGATACTACTGGGGAACGGGCACGGGCCCTGCGGGCAGCGCGGCGGAAAGTTTCACGCTCATCGGTTCCGCCACCCCGGAAGGCAATATCCTGTTCAATCTGCTGGCCGGGGAAACGCTGACGAGCCTGACCGGCATGATCTCGGGCGGCGGCCTGGATGGCGTGATGGTTCTGCGAAGTTACAACTCGGAAGGCACCTTCGGAAATCCCGGATATGCGCAAGTCGTTCCGGAGCCAGGCACCTGCGCACTGGCGGCCTTGGGCGCTGCGGTTTTCCTGTTTCGACGACATCGGTGGAAACCCACCTGCCCGAGTGAAAGGGCGGATGGAGGTGGCGCGAGAATCCTTCCATGCGCCACCGCTTCATTCGGGGCATCCCGCCGAGCCATTCGAGGCGGGTGCTGAGCGCGGTGCGGCTCTGCGCATCGAGGCGCTTTGGCGCTTTTTGCTCTACTGTGTGGTCGGCGTGAACACCTTGGATTCCATCCTGCCGCCCGCTTTGGAAAAGTCACGCTGCATCCCACCGGCTTCATGGCATTTACGGCAAAGGAACAGATCGTTCTCAACGCCTCCTCGGAATAGGCGCTCGAAAAAAAAGGGCGCGTCAGCAAGCCATCAGCGCCTACGCCACGATTGTCGGCGCTTTCATCATGCCGAGCAGCCAGGCGGGGAACACCGCGTTGCGGCCTTCGCCTTCCGCCAGGCAGAGAATTCTGCCTCCGACCGCTAGACGGGAATATTCCGCGCGCAGAAAATCATTAGGCGCGGTGCCATAAACGAAGTCTGGGCGGTCGTATCTTTCGTTCCACATGGATCTAAAAATGACGAAGCGTCACCTGTTGGGAAAATAAGGAAAGAGCGTCCAGCCTCCGGAGACGTTGCGGACGCGGAAGCCGCGCTGGCAGAGGATGCGCGTGGCCAGATAGCCCCGCTGGCCGATGGCGCAATAGACCCGCAGGTCGGCGTCGCGGGGCAGCTCATCAAGCCGGCTTCTCAGCTCGCGCAGGGGAATGTTCCGGGCCTCCGGCACATGGCCCTGGGCGAATTCCTCCGCATCGCGCACGTCCAGAAACAGCGTGTCGGCTCGGCGCGGCTCGTCCCAATGAACCAGAGGCATATCGCCGCGCAGGACGTTCGCCGCGATCATGCCGGCAAAGTTGATCGCATCCTTGGCGCCGCCGAACTGCGGAGCGTAGCAGAGTTCGGCCTCTTCGAGATCGTAAACCGTTCCCCGCTTCTGCATCGCCATGGCGATCACGTCGATGCGGCGGTCCACACCTTCCTCGCCGACCCCCTGAGCGCCGAGAAGGCGTCCGTCCGACTTGCGGAAAAGCAGCTTGAGATGCGTCCGCTTCGCGCCGGGGTAGTAACCGGCGTGCTGGGTAGGATGGAGATAGATTTTTTCGAAATCCTCCTCCCCGGCCCGCTCCAGTGCCTTTTCGCTGCTTCCGGTCGCGGCGACCTGGAGATCGAAAAGGCCGCAGATGGCGGTTCCCTGAACTCTGCGAAAGGCGGATGGGCGGCCGCAAATGGCATCCGCCGCGATGCGGCCCTGCCGTGCCGCCGGACCGGCCAGGGGAACCAGCGTCTCCCGGCCTGAGTTCCAATCCCGGACTTCCACGGCGTCGCCGACCGCCCAAATGTCGGGATCGCTCGTGCGCATGCGCTCATCGACACGAATGCCGCCGCGCTCGCCGATCACCAAGCCCGCGGCCTTCGCCAGGCCGGTTTCCGGGCGCACCCCGATGGCGAGGACGACGAGGTCCGTCGCGTGGGGGATTCCACTTTGGGTCTTCACGGTCAGGGTTCCGTCGGGGCTCGCTTCGAACCCGGCAACCCCGTCGCCGAGCGCGAGGCGCACGCCGCGGCCGCGCAAATGGTCTGCCACCATGGCGGCGATTTCCGGATCGAGCGGAGGCATCACCTGATCGAGCATTTCGACGACGGTCACTTCGATGCCGCGCCGGATGAGATTTTCGGCCATTTCCAGCCCGATGAATCCGCCGCCCACCACGACGGCTTTTTTCGCCTGGCGCTCCGCGATCCATTGCCGGATCACCCGGCTGTCGGGAATATTGCGCAGGGTGAAGATTCCTGGCAGGTCGATGCCGGGCAGCGGTGGACGCAGCGGGGAGGCCCCGGGAGAAAGCACCAGCGCGTCGTAGGGTTCGGAGCGTTCCTCGCCGGTGGCGAGGTCGCGCGTCGTGATGGAATGATTCGCGCGATCGATGGAAAGAACTTCCGTGCGCGTTTTCACGCGGATGTTCAGGCGTTCGCGAAAAAGCGTCTCGTCGGCCACGAGCAGGCTTTGCTCGGCCTCGATAACCCCGCCGATGAAATACGGCAGGCCGCAGTTGGCGAAGGGGACATGGGGGGCGCGG
>CALGTD010000181.1 GCA_937901895.1 uncultured Spartobacteria bacterium
CGCCGACGCCGCCGGCGAAGATGTAGAGGACATATCCAGCGCGGGCAACCTGCCGGCAATATTTCTCCAGTCCAAGCCATGGACCGCGGTTAAGCTCAGCGGTCTGAGGAAAGATGTTCGTCATGACGAACGTCGCGTAACTGGCCTCGTTGGTAGCACTACGATCGTCGTGGCTGCAAATATGACCGCGATCGAAGCCGCTGTTGCTATAGTCAGCTGGGAGGATCACCTGGAACCCGGATGGTAGATTCGGATCGGGGTAGAATTCGAATCGGGGAGCTTTTCCGGAATCAGCGGCGACCAGCCGCCAACCAATCCAATTCGCCTGGCCTTTTGAATTGTTGTAAGAACCGACGAAATAGGGGGTCTCGAAAAAGTAGTTGTTCGGGGAGGTGCCCGCCGCCGATGGATTCCCGTAGAAGAGGTTCCCGGATCCCGTCGTCGTCGCGGGAAGGGGGGATTGCGATGCCCACGCTCGAAAAACCGGTGCCGCCAGCTTTTCGACCGTCGATCGAACCTCCGGTGGCAGCGCGCCACTGGCGAATGTCGAGACGATGGCAGCAACGCATGAGATCGTAATGATCGCGGCGAGGTAAGCCGGGCGTTTGCTGCGTCGGGTCACGCCAAGTAGATACGCATCTGCGTGCGTGAAACGAAGCTTCTCTAACGGTCTCCGTTCAGAAACTCAGGGCGGGGAGTGAAGTAGCCCCTGCCATTCGGTTTGACGGTCTGAGCCCATGAACGCATGCCGTATACCCCTCGGGCGAATCGCGCGAAGCGCTCGTCCTTCAAAGACTGACGAAGCACTGCGAGAGCGACCGGTTTTCCGAACTTCGTCGGGCAGAGGTGGCGAAGCTCTGCCGTGGTGAGCAGCTTGTTCGCTTTGAGAAGCGCCGCTTCGATCTGGGCGATACGCTTCATTCGTGGGTTGCTTTCCGTTTTTTCCCGAGGCGGGCAATTCCACTCCCGAAGCGCGAGATAGCCGTATTTCGGTCCTGGAACGATCTGCGCCTTTTGCCGGATGAGCGCGGAAATCTTCTGCCGCTCTTCACTCGAGGACGTATCTCGTTTCAACCGTGTGAGAACATGGGTGATAACGTCAAACGCCAGCATCGGGCGGCTGTGCTTTTGGAGGTAAGCAATCGCGATGTCGCCGGGGGATTGTGTATCCGGCGGGGAACCGTAAATGCCAAGGTCATCCGGCGCCAGCCGTGGGCAAACATGGGCCGCCCATTGCAGGTCCAGGACTGAAATCTCGGAACCTCCATCGTTGATGCACTCGCGAGAGGCGGCCGTGAGAAGTTCAGACTGAATCATCTCTCTTCCGGCAAGGGCGGTGGATATCGCATGCAGGCGTAGCCGGAGTGATTGCACGTAAGACCGTTCAAGCGAGTCGGGTGGCACTGGAAACACCACGAGCGAGATGAACTCGCGCCAACGCAGTTCGGCGTTGAATGCGTGCCCACCAAGGGCCGCCAATATCAGCTCCTGATAATCAGAGATGAATCGGAAGGGGACGTTCCAATGGTGTGCGAGCCAGGACAGCAAGCGTCCCAGTTCCCAACACGCATGAGGTGCCTTGCTCAACTCGGTCCTCGTTTCTTGGAAGATGGATCGAAGGGGTGCGCTGTTACGTAGCTGAAGGCCGGTGCAATGCCCGTGGTGGACCGCCTCGAAAATGCGCATTCGCAGCTGCTGGGCGCAAAAGGCCGCGCGCGCACCGGACCGATGGTTACGCCTGCCAAGCTCCCTCGCGGATAATTTATCGGTGCCTTTTCGATCTTTGGGCGGAAGCGTCAGTCTATCGAGCAGAACCGCGTTCAATCCGCTACACCGGAAAGAAAATGCACCACGAATGATCGCCGGTAATTTCAAAAGCAAATCACGGCGAGGGGCTGACGGAAGCGGGTAAAGGAACGGGGCTGAGCTGTGGCCAAGATGAGCATTGGCAAACGCGAGCGCCTGAGTGGTGGACGTTGGCTCGTCCAGCACTTCGGACATGAGGGCGGCGAGACGGACCACCGATCCTACCGGCGGATCACCGCTGACATGCTTGGCCAGGTCTCCGGAGTCGAGGGCGTAAATGAGGTCTGAGAGCGTAGTCGTTCCTTTAAGTGTCCGTGTCAGATGCCGACTCGTAATCCATCGCGACGCCGGACCGCCCAACGCGTGAAACTTCTGGAGCTCTGGATGCCGATACCGGGCGAAGTATACGGGTGTTTTCTTATCGAGGATCAACGCTCTCAGATCGAGGCGGCCATCCTGCGCTGGTTTACGGAGGAGCGCGGTAAGCCGGTCACGGAGGGGGCGTAACGTCTTCGGGAACCCCTGCTTTTTGCCGTGAAGATCGCCGACTGTGCGGATCCCATTGGCGCATGCGAGACGGTATTGGGATGGGGTGGGCTGAAGGAATTCCAGCGCCAATTCGGCGTCCAGCGGATGAAGGTGCGGGGATTCCAGCACCGAGCCGCGACGTCTTCTGCGTTTGATTAACTGCTTACTCGGCACCTGACAGCGTAGGCATCCGAGATGGGAGCGACAAGGGGTCCACGCCTCAGCGAGTGGTTGCGGCGGCCACCTCAAACGAGAGAGCAACACCAAAGGGCCGGAAGGGCGGGCCGACTCCACCGCCCGCAAGCTACCCCGGTCACTTGCCGGAGTCTTTTCCGGGATGCGCTTTGGCCTCCCGGCCCTTTGGATGTTGCCTGCTGTGAGATACGGACCTCAGAGCGTGATGAGCTGAAGTTGGGTCGAGTGGGTTTTTAGGAATGCTCGCAACAGTCGCTCCAGCGTCGCCTGGCTCATCGAGCTGCCCATCATGACGTTATTCTTCGTGCGCGTGGCGATGATCGCCCAGCCACACGGATATTTGCCGATCTCCAGACCTTCGTCATCCGTTACCGGGACGTCCAGCCGCTCCTTGCCGGCCGCTTTTGCAGAGAGGCGCGACCAGACGGCGTTCAAAAGCTCTGCCGAAACCTCGCACCATGGAGAAAACAAGCTGTCGCCCTCGGCGCGTTGGAGAGCGTCAAAATCAAGAGTGAGTTGTTCAACAGATAACGGGCTCATCAAACAGCCGGGTAATTGTGCCGGTCGTAACCGAAGACGAGAGCAACGGAATCTCCCTCGTCGGAAATTACCATCCCGTCCTTGCCAGGATTGGCGTTTGCGCCATCGCAAACACGGACGAACTGGCCGGGCGTGAATGTGGGAAAACTCATTAGGCGGAGATACAGAGCGCCAGATACTATGCGTCCAAAGAGGCAAAGCCACCGAAGTAGAGACCGGAGGGATCTTCGTCGTCGCGCCCTAGGGCGTTTTCGATCGCAACATGCGCTTCGTTTTCGACCTGCTCGGCATAACTGTGGAGACGGACGTAAGGACACCCGACAAGTGCGATCGAGATGTCGTTCCGGTCGCTGGGCTCCGAGACAACGCTTAAAAACCGGATGAGTCGCGAAAGGAACTTTGATTCCAGGACCTCTGGGATCGTGGAAGGACCTTTGATCCCGTGAGAAAGCGTCGTGCGCAGTTCCTCGAATGTGACTGTTTCGCCGAGGGTTTTGCCGGTCGTATCGGATAACCACCCACGAGCTTCCTTCGACAAATTAACCTGCTTCACGCAGAAGTATAGGAAGGGCGCCGGCAACCTCCAAGAGGCCCCCGGCGCCATCCACCCCACACGAAGCACTATTGCTGGGAGAGTCGCCATACTCGGTAGGTTTGCCGGCGCCAGAACCGGCAGAACCAACGATATTCGAGGATGGCAGCCACGTCGGCGCAGATGTCGATGACCATCAGGTAACTGGCGGCCGAGATTGTTGCTCTAGCTTCCTGGGCCGACAGCCTCCGGCAGCGCCAGAGCACTGCGAGGCTGCCTTGATTGCTGCCTGTGGGACAACTGGTCACAGTGGTAGAAGTTTCGCTAGCCTAATGGATACACAATGTGTATCCATGTGCTATTATGCCCCTATGTCACTCAAAGACTCCGGGATGCGCATTAGGGTGGAGAAGGAACTGCGCGAAGCACATTCGTGCAGGCTTGCCGCGTGCAGGATCGACGCGCCTCTGACGTGCCACGCGACTTCATGCGGGTCTATACGGAGAAGCAATTGAAGGGCCAGGCTGACCTATTCGCCGGCGCCAAGAGAGAAAAGAAATGAATGTGCGGACGGAACAAGAGCTTGTCGCGTTGTGCCTTGCCCTCATCGGAGGACAAGACGGCTTGTCAGCGGCCGAGCGCAAGCTAGCTAAGAAGGCACCCGTATCACCTCTTAAGCCTCGGGATATCGAGGCGATCCGCAAAGCGATCTCGCGTAACACCGATCCGCTCGGCGAAGCCTTCTCGTCGATTCGCTCGGCGACCGAGCGCCGTGCGGCTGGGGCCGTCTACACGCCTGAGCCGATCGTTCGCTCGATGATGACCTGGCTGGCAGGCCAGGGGACCCCGACCCGCATCGTCGATCCGGGCGCAGGCTCTGGCCGCTTCATCCTGGCCGCAGGCGAATCCTTCCCCGATGCGCAGCTCGTGGCCGTGGAGATGGACCCGCTGGCCGCGCTTATGCTCCGTGCCAATCTGAGCGTTCGGGGATGGACAGGTCGTGCAACTGTGCTGGTCAAGGATTATCGAGCGGTCAGGCTCACGCGCTGCTCGGGCATGACGGCGTTCGTTGGCAATCCGCCCTATGTGCGACATCACGACATCGCCGAGGAGTGGAAAGCCTGGTACTCCTCCACTTTCGCCAACTTGGGAATCAAGGCCAGCGCCCTGGCTGGTCTACATCTGCACTTCTTCCTGCAAACACGCTTGCTCGCCAGGGTGGGCGATGTGGGCACATTCATTACCTCGGCCGAATGGATGGATGTGAACTACGGCTCAGCGCTGCGTCGGCTGTTGCTCGACGAGCTGGGCGGGATCGCTCTGCATGTGCTTGAGCCAACCGTCGAAGCGTTCCCGGACACGGCAACTACGGCCGCGATCACATGCTTTCGCGTCGGTGAAACGGCCGAACCCGTGCGTGTGCGCGCCGTCGGCGAGCTGGGACGGCTCAACGGCTTGACTAAGGGGACCGAGGTCCCGCGGGAGCGACTACATGCTGCGCAGCGCTGGTCAATCATCGTCCGCCCGTCTGAGCTGGGCGCGCCCGGCGATATCGAGCTTGGTGAGCTGTTCCGCGTCCATCGCGGACAGGTCACAGGTGCAAACGACATCTGGATTGCTGGCGAACACGCGAAGGGCTTGCCTGATCGCGTCAAGCTGCCAGCCGTCACCAAGGCCAGAGACCTGATCCAGGCTGGCGCACGTCTACATTCGGTCGAAGCCCTGCGACGTGTAATCGACCTGCCAGCCGAGCTGGACGACTTCAGCAAGGAGGAACGTCGACGCATCAGCGCTTTCTTGTCCTGGGCGAAGCTCAACGGCGCAGATCAGAGCTACATCGCGCAGCACCGCAAAGCTTGGTGGTCCGTGGGCCTCAAGGCTCCGGCGCCGATCCTGTGCACCTATATGGCCCGAAGGCCACCTCAGTTCACGCTCAACGCATGCGACGCGCGACACATCAACATCGCTCACGGCCTTTACCCGCGTCAGCCGTTGGCTGATGGCGTGATGACCCGTTTAGTAACGTGGCTCAACAGGAACATTAACATGGGGAGTGGCAGAACCTATGCCGGTGGCTTGACTAAGTTCGAGCCGAAGGAAATCGAGCGTCTGCGCATTCCAAGTCCGGAAACACTTCTCGCATGATAAGCGCACCGCCTCGGTGGACCACTGCTGAGCTTGCTGAAGATGCCGCCACCTCTGCCGCGCAGTTTCGGGCCGAGCGTCTGGCGGTCTCTGACTCCTGGGAAACTCACTACAACCAAGCGCGCGGCAAGTTCGAGCTACTTTTCAAGAAGTTGAGTGATCTCAACCCTGGCGCAATCACAGACGATAACCTCGCCGAAGCCTATGGTCTTGGTCTTGGCGAAGCGCTGCGCTATCTGGCTGGCCCGCCAATCTCCGACGACGACTTGCAGGTAATCGCCGATGTCGAATCGATCGCGCCTGGCGTCTTGAAGAAGAACCCCGAGGCATTGCGCAAAGTGTTCGATGTAATCGAGCGCGTGATCGATCCGCATCGGTTTCCGTGGATGGAAGATGGTGGCGCTCCCACCGATCAGCAGCGTGAGGCGGCCTTGTTGGCATCGTCCGTGCTCCTTGCTGCGCAGCGCATTGCGACCGAGCGGCGCAACGAGGGCAAGGAGAATCAAGAGACGAAGGTGAAGGACTACCTGCGGAACCTTGGCTTCTCCGAGGCGCCGGCCGTTGCAATCAACACCATCGTCAAGGGGCCGCAACCCATGCAGTTTTGCGCCGAATGCCAACTCGGTGAGCGCAAGGCCGATGTCGTCGTGCGACTGCACGACACCCGCCTCATGGCGATCGAGTGCAAGGTGTCGAACAGCGCGACCAACAGCGTCAAGCGATTGAACAACGATGCGGCTGTCAAGGCCGAATACTGGATCAAGCAGTTCGGCACCGCCCAGGTCGTGCCCGCCGCTGCGCTGGCAGGTGTCTTCAAAGTGCTGAACCTGGAACAGGCGCAGGCGCGAGGCCTTTCTTTGTTTTGGTCGCACGACCTTGAGAAGCTCGGTGCGTTCATCGAGTCAACGAAGTAAAGCTGGGCATGGTATTTTTCATGGCATCGGCCCTTCTTTGATTTTTAACTCATTGAATTTAAAAATATTTTTTCAGAAAAATACGATAGAGTGGGAATGATCCCACGTCCGGCATGGACTGGCACGGTTAAGCACCAAAACACACGTAAGCCCGCAGAAATGCGGGCTTTTTTGCTGGTATGTCTGGCACGTTCCGGCAGAGGCCACCGGCGCCATCCACCCCACACGAAGCACTATTGCTGGGAGAGTCGCCATACTCGGTAGGTTTGCCGGCGCCAGAACCGGCAGAACCAACGATATTCGAGGATGGCAGCCACGTCGGCGCAGATGTCGATGACCATCAGGTAACTGGCGGTGATGGTGATCGACCCTGCGAGGGAACAGACGATAAAGCCGATCGTCGCGTGCGCGCCACCGACGCTGAACCCATCCGAAAACACGCTGACAACGTCCGCGGTGACGGAGGGCTGGTCCAGGATGACGTTGACTGTGTGCCAGCCGAATGGGACGGCGATCAGCAGGAACAGGCCCGTGTAGTTCAGGACGCGGGCCAATGCCGGATGCCCGGAGAGTCTACGGAGCATTCCAAAGACGAGAATTCCGAGGTTGAATGCAATGGCGAGGATGAAGAGTGAGCTTTGCATGCCCGGAGATACGGACATGCGAACACGAGTCCGTGACGCGTCTCAGGGCGCCACGGACTCGGCTGCCAACTTGCGCAGTGCCTCGAGATTGAGAGCCCCGAAGCCTTTGATGTGCAACTCGGTAACTTGCGAACGCAACGTGCGATAAAGTGCCGGATCCGTCGCTGCGAGCTCGCGAGGGACATCATTGGCAATGAACTCCGCGAGACACACCAGTCGCTCCCAATCCCGGTTGGCGATCAAGCCAGGGATCTCCTCCTGATGCGCGAGCAAATGCCGCGCAACAAGCTCGCGCTCGCGAGGCTTGCGGAGATTGTGGAGCTCATTCATGACAGTGATGTCGGCTAATACTGACGACTCTGCTCGTTTTGTCGGTTTCGGGTGGACTCTTTGTGCGAGGGTCGATCGGGAATGGATTCCGCCTTCTGCAAAACATGCAGGAAAACGAGATTTTCGGCGGCCTTATTCCTCGAGGCAGAAGGGAACGTCTCCAGCACCTTCTCAACCGCGTCGGGGGTTACTGTGGGATGTCGGGTCAGCAGTCCAGCGATGTCCGCGATATCCTTCTCGCTCCCCCGGAGAAGCTTCGATGCGATCAGATTCTCCACCGGCGGGCGAGACAGGCTCAGTTTCCCGGAATTCGATATCAAGACGTCCTTATCATAGTCTCCAACTTCAACAATGCCCGGAGATACCAGCTGCAAATATGGGCTCTCGACGACCTCCTGTTTCGGGTCGAACATCAGACCGGCCGCTTCAGCAGCTTCTCGAAGGACTTTCCGGTGAAATTGGGATCCTGGGACCCAGACGTCGCAATCAATCGATGTGCGAGTATCCGCGCCATCAAACATGCAGGCCACTGAACCAATTACGCAAAGCCTGGCCGACACGCCCAGACGTTCCAAGTGGTGGCCTACGTCAGAAAGAACTTCGGCCCATTGTTCGGCGTTGATGGCTTGGGAGAGAGGTTCGCTCATGAAGACATATACGCCAGCGGTTCGTGAGCTGGGCTCGGTCGATATTTTAGCAATCCTCGGCGGAAGAGACGAGTCGATTAGATGTATTCGACCGGGATGCCCTTTTCGGCGTAGCTATCGCGACGGCGGGCGTCGACCTCTTTGGGTTCGAAGACGATATCCCCAGTCTCACGTTCACCAATCGCTGTCGGCAATCGATGCGGGCCGGAGGACAGGTCGAATGCGGCCTTCGTGCGTAGAAGTGGAACCGTGAAAGTCTCTCGTGCGTCGATCAGACGCGGTATGAGTTGTTCGTGGGCGCTTGTGGGAATCGGGACGCCAAGGCGGTTCGCACGAAGGATGGCGATCTTTTCGGCATGGATAAATGAGGTCGGCTCCCTCCCTTTCTCCTCGGCAGCAGCTCGCTGCTTCTTGCTCGGGGGTGAAGCCACAACGGTTGCAGCGCAAAACCAGAAATCCTGATCGACAGCCGTCAATGCATACTCGGGCGTTGCTCCAAGCACAGGGGAGAGGGCATCGAAAACGGTCTGCTTTATGAAGAAGCACTGTTGGCCGCTGCCGAGCAGATATAGTCGCCCGAATTCATGGTCCGGTTTCGGGGGGAAAATCTTATGGATGATATCGAAGCGAAGGTAGACGCGCGCTTCATCCTCCGCTTTCAAGGAAACCCCTCGGTGAACAGCTACGAAGTTCGCTATCTCGGCTGGAAACGAGAGTTTCTTAAACCCTTGGCCAAGCCGGGCGTTGATGATCGGCGAGAACACCTCAGTCAAATCCGTCTCTCGATCATTTCTGCGGTTTTCCGGAACAAACTTCCGTGCCCAGAAATTTAAGCCCGAGGCGTGCAACAACAACCGCAACACCTTGTCCAGGTCGAGACCGCGAGGCTTGTTCGTTCCTTCCGTGGGCTGGGCGCCGGCGTCTCGTTGACGCGATTCATGAGCCGGCATCGCCTTGACTGTTCCAATCCGGAAATCGAGTCGAACGTCATATAACTCGCGGCCGTTATCCTCCGACACTTTGACGTCCTCGAACTCGTCGCGGCGGAAGGGGCAGGCTTGCGAATGAGCGGATCCGGTATCCGGCATGACCGCAAGGATCACCGTCCCACTCGACAACACTCGAACATAAAGCTCAGGGGCTCGCGGTGAGCACTGGCATTTTAGGCGCTCGGGCCTGACGTCAACGAGCTTTCTCAACAGGGGTTGTATCCCTCCATACGGATGGTCGCGATCGAAATCGACCGTTACGCAATCATCCGGAAACCCATTCCGGATCTCCTCCGGCACGGATGCCGGAATCAATAACGTCGCTTTGGCCATCTTTGTTTACCCTTTGTCGCCAGCGGTGGCGGCTGCTTAGGTAATATACCATACGGTCAAGGGCGGGCGCCGCCAACCCAGCGACTTGCGATTGATATCTCCCGTAATTCGAAGAAGGAACGACGGACGATCCCGAAGTGATGTCCGCGCGTGCCGGCAACACTGCCCCGGCTTTCAGCGCCGAAGATTTGAAAAAGTCATTCTCGTAACCGCGACCGCGTTGGCCGGCGAGCTCACCTCAGGCGGGGTTGCATTCTGGCGTGCCCTGAATGACGAAGCTTTTCGGTGCGCCGCCGGACCGCATGATGTTGGTCACTTTCACCCAACACTTGGCAGCCTCATCGAAGACTTTGAGCTTCGCGCCGCTGGCCCTCAGAAGCCAGAGCGCATGTCCAAGACAACGCGTGCCCGTGTGCAAGAGAATCGTATCTCCAGCACCCAGTGTGATCTCAAGGGACGCGTTGTTCTGATGTGTCACTATGGGAGCCATAAGCACAGGGCGGCTTCCTAATCAAGTATAAAAGTAACCGCTACAGGAGTGAGGCTGTCCTTCTCGGGTATCCCACTGGCTCGTCAAACGGCGGTCAAATGTCGTTGGACACGGCCTTCCTGCGACCAGGCTCCTCCACCCAAGAATCGAAGCGCTCGGATCGTGCTGACGATTGAATCGTAGGAAAGCGGAGCTTCGAGATTGAGGAGGAGTTCTTGGATCTTCAGCTCACGGGCGATGCGATTGCGACGGATAGCCTCGAGGTCACCACAGTTCTCGATGTCAGACTTCGTGTCCAGGAGAGCGACCGCGTCGATCACAGGTTTCGGAATTCCGATTGAGAGAAGATCCGATTCGGTGACCGACGTCGATTCGAAGGTCCCTCTGAGTGCGGCTGCCGCCTTTTCATCTGCTGTGAAAACACGGCTCATCAGCCTGAGTGACCTCGTTGGGGGCACACCGGCATTGGCAAGATGCGCCGCGAACAGCGCGAATGAAACGACGTCATTATACCCCGACCCATCCATCCAATCAGCGGTTCACGTGCCGGCGGCCCTTCGATATCACGATTTTTCGAATACCAGACACGTTGCCGTAAGCATCGATTGCTTTGATGCGAGCAATGACACGTTTGCCGGGCTTGATCCGGATCTTCTTGCTCCAAAGCATGCCGCCGCTGACGGGGATCCAGCGAGAAACTTTGCGACCCCGTTTGGTCCGGATGAGCACCTGCGCGACGTCGACCGGTCCCGAGACACTTCCGCTCAGAATCACGATATTCCGCCCGACACGAGTGAGGGGCGAAACCTGCACCTGCGGAAGGCCATCGCCATTTCGTGCAAATGCCTCGATCCAAATTTTGCCGAACGTAACGGTATAGCTGCCACTCTGAGGCGATTCTGCAAAGAGCCTGATCCCGAGCTCCCCAGATGGAATATCGTGGATCGTATTGAACTCGATGTATCCCTCCTGAAACCCCGAATCGAGAGGCCGTAAAGAGGCGATGAGCTCGGCGCCAACCTTCGAACCGATCTGATGCCCGCTGCTATCGTAGAGGACAATTCCGAATTTGTTGGTGCCAAGGTTTGCAAGGGTCGGAGAAGCGACGGAGAAATGAACTCGGTAAACCTGGTTCTCCGCAAAGCGGAGGATGTTTCCGTGATCGAGATTCGCTGTCACCCTGTTACCGAGAAGTCCTGCGCTCCCGTTGAAACGGGCGAACCCTTTGCCATTCTCGATATACGTTTCGACAGTCGCCAGACTGACAAAGCCGAAGTCTCCGGATGTCGTGATCGAAGCCACCCAGTTGCTTGCCAATCCGGACGCGCCAGTGGTGGCATACTTCGCGGGAGTTCCCTGGGTAAAATCGCCGTCATTGAACGGAATGATACCTGCCCACGTGACAGAGGTAAAAAGGCCAAGAGCCGCAACAATTATCGCTTTCATCGCGATAATATAGGAACGTTTTTTCTCAGAGGATACCCCTTTAATATGTCAAAGGGATATCCTGAGGATGATGCGAATCAGGCCGGTAGGCCCTCTTCAGCGTTCGCGATGGCTGCTGTCTCCTTACAAGCTCCCGTTTCCGAAGAAAGCTCGACGATATAGGCAGCACGTGCTGCTTCAGGCTGGAATGCCTGATCGCCGTAGTAGGGGACAGAGACCCTTAAATGGAAGGTCAATTCCTCGGGTGACGTGTCCAATGTCACCGGGCCAGCTGCATGCAAGATCGAATCATCCAACTCCAGGTATTCGACTTCAAAATGCTTCACCGGGACACGCGGGCGCCGTGTTCGTGCGGGGTCATAAACCCCCAGCGGGAGCTGGTTCTTTACAAACTGCTGGACGTTCTGAGCTAGACGATCCTCGTCGTAATCCATGGCAATGCTGGGAAGCGCTTGACGTGATTCATAATGCCGTGAGCGCGTCTACTGGCAACATCATTTAGCTATCGCTCCCGGACGTGTGGTCCAACGACGGGTCCATCGCTCCAGCCATGTTCGCAAGACACGATACTGTTTGAGAGAGACGGTGCATGCGAGGATCACCGCCGCGGCGGTGAGCATTGTAGAGAGTGGGTGGAGCCCGATTGCGCCAATCGCGGAACGACAGGCAAAAAGGAGCAGATTGCTGCCTACAAAATACCACGCGGAATTCTGGCCGATGAATCGCAGCCCTGGAATCGCATCAGTCGCGGCGAGATGATGAGCGAGGATATACGCCGTCTCGAGGAACACGACTCCGCCCGTCAAAAAGAGCGTCGATGGAGGAAAACGCGAGGGCAGCGTGAGGCCGTGTGTGAGGTAGTAAGCGATCGCCGGCGCCGAGATTGCTGCCGCTCCGAGGAAGATGTGCCAATTGACCGGGATTGGCCGGCGCCGACAATAGATCCCAAGTAGAACGTAGGGCAGGTAGGGGATGATGGGAAAAACCTGTGGGTTGGGGCCGAGAAAATACCGCAGTCCGTAAACGTCTGGGAGGCGCGTCCCAAGGTAAGGCGAGGCTATGAGGAGCACTCCAATCGCCAGCAAAGCCGCAGGCCTTTTCGAGCTCAGAGCAGCCAGAGGTCTGAAGAGTAGTGTCACAACGACCGTCACGAAAAAGTAGGCCAACAGAAACTCCGAGTATGGCATCGGCCTCGAGAGCAAAAGAATGTCGCGATAGTGATCGGGCACGAATGAAAACCCGTCGATGCACATGAACTGCCAAGCGGTGGCGCTCGTGTAATACATGAGGAGCACGTTCCGCGCGATCCGAAACAATCGTGGGGTGGCGGTCGTCGGATTCTTTTCGAGCATGATCGCCAGCACATAACCGAAGGCGAAGAATAGAATGATGAACGTCGACTGGTTGCTGAGGTGGGAGAGAACTCGCGTCGGCAGCATCAGGTAGTAGCTGCTGTTCGAGGCGAAGAGCAGAATCTGGAGCGAGTGCGCGACGATCATGAGTGTGATCGCCATTCCCTTCATGTAATCGATCGGGAGGTAACGCGAGCTGCTGCGATCAACAACTTGAGGGGAGCACGACATCAAGGGTTATTGTATACAACAGTCCGAAAGCGGCAACGGGTGAGCTATCCCATTGCCGAAGATTTATGGGATACCTACGCTATCCCATGATATCGAAGTTGCGGCTGATTGCCATCGTCCTGGGCGTGGTTGGACTTGGGGGGTGTTCGAAAAAAGCCGATATCTGGCAGATCGGCGACTACACGATAAAGCTGCATGATGCCGGAACGGCTCTCTCGGTATCGTGCAAAGGGAAACGAGACACCACCGTCGACACGAGTCACCTTGCCGTTGGGCAAGTCGTTATGAAGCCTATCCTCACCGATGATCAGATCTTCCGAGAGACGGTCGGTGAAGGGCAGAAGATTCAGCTGCTGGAGACCTATCCACGGGAGGATGGGAACAGTGTCGTGATTGCATACGTTGTCGAACTCGACACTCCGAACGATTGGCCCCTCTGCGTGGTGAAGATCACGGACGGCAAGGCTTTCAAATCGATCGCGACATTGATGTTTGATGGTGCGATCGCGTTTCGTTCGACAAACCTCGCCGATCCCGATGCTGAGAAGGCATTGCGGGATGCCCTCGGGCCATGGGAAATGACCTATGCTCCCTCTGGGGTGACAACCTACGTGAAGCGAACGGACGCGACTCGCTAGGGGGCGGCAGTTGCCACAGCCGGTTGGGAAAGCAGACAGGCGATTAGTTCCGCACGCGCCGCTTGAAGTTGCGCCTGGACATCGGCTGAGTCCATCAATGCGCTGGCGATTCTTCGACCGAGCTCGTCGCCTGCGATGGTGTCACTCGGGAAATGAACACCCCCCACAACACGCGCTCGCATCGACCCTTCAACCTCTTTTCGGAAGGCCTCACGTTGAGAAGGGATGAGTTCCCCAAGGATGTCCCCCCACATCGCAGCCATGGCGGAATGCCCACTGGGGTAGGAGGGGTTGCCGGGGAGGTAGACAACGGGTTCAACCTTGTCACTGCGCTCGTATGGGCGAGGTCGCTTCCATTTCTTCTTACTGTTCTGGATGACCTCGTTGGTGATTCCGTCCAGCTGGGCAAATAACTCAGCAGTAACCGGGAGGTTTTCCGGCGAAAACCAGCTGCCGAGAACAGGCTGAGCAAACGTAAACACCGAATGTCCTGCCGCATGCTGGCTGAATTCCACCTGCGCCGGCGTGCGTGTTGACTGCGCGAGCAAGACCGCGTCGAGGTCCGTGCGATCTTCCGGAGAGCCCGGTGCTGGCGGCGGAGGCACGGAAGCGATGAGCGCTTTGACGTCGACAGCCGACGTGGTGATGGCCCGCCAACTCAGGTTGGCGACTTGGAGCCCAAGGATCGCAACAAAGGCAGAACTGTAGAGCAGAAGCCGTTTCATAGGTCCGGCGCGTTTCTGCGCCTGCCTAGAATAGGCTTCCTTGGGCGTCGTCGCTGGGAGCTTTTTTCTGGAGAGGCGTTTCTTCTGAGAGCGGCGTGATCAACTCTGGAGTGTCGTTTCCGACTTTGCCGACAGCGCGATCAACTGGATGCAATTTGAGGAAACCATCGGGCGCCGGCCGCAACAACTCGAGCCGTTCATCGTCCGAGAGTGGATCCGGCGTCAGCCAACGAGCCCATGAGGCCGGTGCGAGTATTACCGGCATTCGGTCGTGGATTGCGGAGGCCTCCGCGTTCGGAGTTGTCGTGATCGTGCAAACGGTATCGCCGGCATCGACGTTGTGTTCCCATAAGGCAGCGAAGGCAATTGG